>JAERRU010000006.1 GCA_016735295.1 SAR324 cluster bacterium | reverse complement strand
CTTAAAATGGACATAGAGTGCGAGGATGATTTTAAAAAATTTATCAATTTGACCTTAGCGTCCACCTAAATCTGATCTACCCAGAACTTATCAAGTTAATTATTACTCCCCCCTTTTTTGCCAAGCTAAGCTCGCCGATTGTATTTCCTTAAAATAGATATCGGGTGTGAATAGTATTTTTAATATTGCCGATTGTATTTCCTTAAATATAGATATCGGGTGTGAAGATAATTTAAATGAATTCAGCATAAAGCAGCACTCTACATCATAAAGAGACACTCTAAGTGAGTAAATTTTGATGTTTAAAAGATTTTTTAGGGGCCGCTCCATAATCACCTTTTATATGCCCCTTGCCCACCAATCGCCACTTAGTAGTCACCAAACCCTCTAAACCTACTGGCCCTCTGGCATGGTACTTACCTGTAGAAATACCAACTTCTGCCCCCAATCCAAATACAAATCCATCGGCAAATCTAGTTGATGCGTTGTGCACCACACTAGCCGAATCAACTTGATTAAGAAATTTAAGAGCCTCTTTGCTATTTTCAGTTAAAATGCTGTCAGTATGTTTGGAGCCATGCTTGTTTATATGAGTGATCGCCTCATCTATTCCTTTGACTAGCTTAATTGATATGGCAAGGTCATTATATTCTTTTTCCCAATCATTCTCAATTATTTTAACAACCACCCCCTTTGCTGTTATCATTTCACTAGCTGATCGGTCAGCAAATAATTTTATATTCCTAATTTTAGGGCTAAGTAAAAATTTAGCTAAAAAATCTTTTGCTATCTTTTCATCTAACAACAAAGTTTCTACAGCGTTGCAAGCAGAGGGATAATCTGTTTTAGAATCTATTACTATATTTAAGGCTTCTGCTAAGTTAGCGTTAGCTGCCACATAAACATGGCAAACGCCCCCTGAATGCCCCATCACAGGAATTCTAGTATTATCTTGAATATATTTAACAAACTGGTTGCTCCCTCGAGGTATAATTAAATCAATATGTTCTTCCATTGCCAAAATTTCAGATACTTGCCCCCTAGTCTCAATCAACACTAGCGCATCGGCTAGATTATAATTAGCTAGCGATTCTTTGATAATTTGGCTTAAACATTGGTTAGTGTGCTTAGCTTCGCTGCCTCCTTTTAAAATAACTCCGTTACCAGACTTTAAAGCTAAACTAGCCACTTGCACCACTACCTCTGGCCTGCTTTCAAAAATACTGGCGATCACCCCAAAGGGCTCGGTAATTTTTGTTAAAACAAGTCCATCATCTAACATCGTTTTAGATAGCACTTTAGCAGCTGGATCAGCTAGATTTGCTACTGCTTCACAGTAATTTGATAGCTGGGCTATTTTTTCATCATTTAAAATTAACCTTTCTAGTAAAGGCTTAGTTAGCTCACCAGAGTTTAAAAGATGTTTAGCTTTAGCTTGATCTATTAAATTAGCTTTTATTATTTTTTGTTTATTCTTCGCTAAATTTTTAGCAATCAGGGCGAGTAAATTATTTTTATCAGCAGTTTTTGTGTAGGCTAATGATAATGAAGCTTTTTTTACTAATTTTACTTGATTCAACATTTAAGGTTAAGGAATCTCATTGCTATTTATACTAACTGAACTATTAATATATAGGTAATTTTAGCCACTAAACTTAGCATTTATGCCATAAATAATCAAATTTATGCACCGCACTAAATATCGTCTACTTTAGATAGTGCTAAATTATACCCAGCTGGCGTTTTTTTGTTTATCATAAAGTACCAATATATTATTATTTAATCAATTTTACTGAAAATACTTGCTAAAAATGATACTATTTGTTAGCGATAAGCTTAATTTTAATAGTTTTTAGATGTTAAAGATAAATTTTTATGGAATTCAAAGAATTAGAAACAATAATAAAATTATTTCAAAATTCCAACCTAGATAAACTAGAATGGAAAAAAGGTGACGAACAGCTTACCTTAAACAAAGATACCAAAGCCAAAGCAGCATTAAACCCATCACCCGCTTTGCTAAGCTCAGCAACTTCTGCCGATAAAGAAGACTTAGCTGAAATTTCTTATAAACAAGAATCGCCTGCTAAAGATAATGATTTACATTATATTTCCGCTCCCTTTGTGGGCACTTTTTACCGCTCTCCTTCACCAGATGTAAATCCTTTTGTTTCTATCGGCGATGAGATAAAAAAAGGTCAAACTTTATGCATTGTTGAAGCTATGAAGCTAATGAATGAAATAGAAGCTGATATTGCGGGCACAATAGTTGATATTATGGTTGAAAATGCTCATCCAGTAGAATTTGGCTCTAATATCTTTGCCATAAGACCAAAAGGTAAATAGTTTTACAGATATGTATAGCAAAATTTTAATCGCTAATCGGGGTGAAATCGCCGTTAGGATAATCAGAGCTTGCCGAGAAATGGGCATTAAAACTGTCGCTGTCTATTCTACAGTTGATAGAGAATCACTGCATGTTGGGTTAGCTGATGAAACTATTTGTATTGGCCCTGCTGCTGCTAGTGAGAGCTATCTAAAAATACCAGCAATAATTTCAGCCGCTGAAGTTTCTGGAGCTGACGCTATTCACCCTGGTTATGGATTTTTATCTGAAGATAGTGCTTTTGCTGAGAAATGTGTGGCTTCTAACATAGATTTTATCGGCCCCAAGCATAGCATCATTAAAATGATGGGCGATAAAATAGGTGGGAGGCAAGCAGCCCAAAATGCTGGAGTGCCTACTATTCCTGGCACTAAGGGAGCTTTGAATAATAAACGAGAGGCGTTAGAAGCTAGTGAAAAAATTGGTTTTCCTTTAATCATTAAAGCCAAGGCTGGTGGTGGTGGAAAGGGCATGCGAGTAGTTTATTCTAAGAGTAATTTTTTAAAATCGTTTGATTTAGCAAAACTAGAAGGCGAGGCTGCCTTTGGTAACGGTGATGTTTTTATCGAAAAATACCTGCAAAATCCTAGACATATTGAAGTTCAGGTTTTAGGTGATAAATTTAATAATTATATCCATCTTGGGGAAAGAGATTGTTCTTTACAAAGAAGGCATCAAAAAATAATTGAAGAGTCTCCCGCTAGCAACTTGCCTGATAAAGTACGAGAAAAAATGTGGAGTGCTTCCATTAGATTAATTCAAGATATTGGTTATGACTCGGCGGGAACTATTGAATTTTTAGTTGATGATCAATATAATTTTTATTTTATTGAGATGAATACTCGCCTGCAAGTTGAGCACCCGATAACAGAAATTATTACCGGTATTGATTTGGTTAAAGAGCAGATTAAAATATCTGCTGGTGAAAAATTGGGCATCACGCAACAAGATGTTAATTTTAATAATCACGCTATTGAATGCCGTATTAACGCTGAATCTCCTACCAATTTCATGCCTTCTCCTGGCAAAATAATTCGCTACCGAGAACCGGGTGGATTTGGAGTTAGGGTGGATTCAGGAGTTTATCAAGGATATGATGTTGTGCCTTATTATGATTCTTTGCTCGCTAAACTTATTTGTTTTGGAAAAGATAGAAATGAAGCTAGAATTAGAATGTTACGTGCTTTAGATGAATATCAGATAGACGGCATTGAAACTATCATTCCGCTACAATACCGAATATTAAGTAGCCTTTATTATGAAGAAGGCAAAATTCATACTGGATTAGTGGAAAGCCTGCTCAAAGAAATATGATTAAACAAACTCTCGAATCGAATCTTAATATTTCTACTACAGAAACTAAGATTGATTGCCTTGGTGAGTGCAAATTTAAAAATCCTAATAAAAAAAATAGTGATTTTAATTTGACCCAAAAAAGAATTATCATTAACCCCTTTTTAGATGGTGAGGCAGAATCATTAAAAAATTTATCCTCTTTTAAAATAGCATCACCTAGCACTAAAATTTTCTTTGACTATGGAACAGTAAGAGCGGGTATAGTAACTTGTGGGGGGATTTGCCCCGGATTGAACAATGTTATAAGATCAATAGTATTATCTTTAACCCATTACTATGGCTGCCATAAGATATTTGGTTTTAAATTTGGCTTGCAAGGATTTATTAAAAAATATAATCACCCCATAGTAGAATTAACTCCAGAGGTAGTATCTAGAATTCATGATTTTGGGGGGACTTTACTTGGCACATCAAGAGGAAAACAACAGGCTTGTGAAATAGTAGATACATTGCATCGACTTAAAATAAATCAACTTTATTTTATTGGGGGCGATGGCTCGCTTAGAGCTGCTGAAGGAATTGCTGAGGAAATAAAAAAACGAAAATTAGACATCGGCTTAACGGCCATTCCTAAAACTATTGATAATGATATTCCTTTTGCATCAGAATCTTTTGGTTTTGATACAGCAGTAGAAATATCCACTAAAGCCATCAAAAGTGCTCACATTGAAGCCCTTGCTAGCCCTTATGGGATAGGGTTAGTCAAACTAATGGGTCGTCACTCTGGTTTTATTGCTACTAGTGCTAGTTTATCGCAACGCGATGTTAATTATGTATTAATTCCTGAATATGACTTTGATTTAGATGGTGATAAAGGTTTTTTAAATGATTTAAGACAGCGAATGATTAATAAAAAACACGCCGTGGTGGTGATTGCTGAAGGAGCTGGTCAGAAATTATTAAAAAATATTGATAAAAATAGCACTGACGCCTCAGGAAATCCTGTGTTCGGTGATATAGGAGTTTTTATGCGAGACCAGATTAGCCGCTATTTTACTAATCACCAAATGAATGTAAATATTAAATACATAGATCCTAGCTACATGATAAGATCGGTTGCATCTAACACCCACGATGATTTATTTACTGCCACCTTAGGCCAAAATGCGGTGCATGCTTTGATGGCGGGAAAGACTAACTTAATGATTTCTATTTGGCATGGTGTTTATTGTTATGTTCCATTAAAATTGGTAAATCAAAGAGAAAAACGGCTAAGTTTATCTGGTCGTATGTGGCTTAATGTTTTGGAATCTACTGGCCAACCATCTTTAAGAAACGATTAGCGTAATAATCAAAAATAGATACTCTCCCTCATACAAAATAACTTAAAGGTGCTAAAATATGCCTGAACTTCCTGAAGTTGAAACTATAAGAAAAGATTTAGCCCACCATATAGTCGGTCAAACTATTGAACAGCTTATTTTTCTTAGAAGTAATATATTTACTAGAGAGCTTAACGATTTTAAACGATTATTAACTAATAAAAAAATTACCTCGGTCAATAGAAGAGCAAAGCTATTACTCTTTATGGTGGATGACCTTAGCTTAGTCACTCATTTAAGAATGACGGGCGTTTATATTTTTGAGAAAAAAAACAAATCAAATTCACAAATAACCCAAAAACATACTAGATTTATCATTAGTTTTAATAGTGGTGATAAACTTATTTATCAAGATCAAAGAGCCTTAGGAAAGATTTATTTGTTTGATGAAGAAATGAAGCAAAACTTTTTCATAAAATATGGGGTAGAGCCACTTGAATCAAGTTTTACAATAAACAAATTAACTAGCTTACTGAGTAAGCGAAGAATTAATATAAAACAATTTTTACTTGACCAAAGGGCGGTAGTAGGAATAGGGAATATATATGCTTCGGAAATTCTATTTTTAAGTAAAATAAATCCCATCACACCAGCTAATCAATTAAAAAAATCCCAAATAAGAAATTTAAAAAAATCTATTTTAATTATTTTAAAATCAGCATTAGCTCATCAAGGAACCACTATATCCGATTATCGAAAAGCTGATGGGGAAAGTGGTAATTTCCAAAAATTTTTAAAGGTGTATGGTCACGAAAAAGAGCCCTGCCCAAATTGTAAGGAGGAAATTAAGCGAATGTCATCTTACGCTAGAAGTACTTTTTATTGCCCTAGATGTCAGATTTAAAAATTGTTTTTTCGAGTAGAAAAAATTATATTATTCAATAACTAATTAATAATTTAAAATAAAATTTAAAATATTTCTTATGTTTTTGTATTTTGTGCTAAAAGAGAGCATAAAGATAATTAAATTTGAGCTAACTATCAAAATAAATAGCTATTATACTGACTTTGTTTAAAAAAATTTTAAGCCCCTATCAACAAAATCTCATTATAGAGAAGATCATCAAGTTTTTAGGGATAACCGTAGTTTTGTCAATAGTCGGAATAGCGGTAAATCTTTTATTAGTGGCACTACCTTTATTTTTTGATCCGAGTAGTGAAATTATTTTTCAATTTAATTCCCATAAAAGTGGGTTAGGTGAAGCTAATAATAAATTCTTAAAACTCGGATTTTTAGATGCTAAAGGATATATTTATCTGGTTAATGAGCAAGGAGAGGTACATTTTTTCAATGCAGAAACGGCAAAAAAGGTTGCTGTTATACCAATCAGAGAAAAATTATTGGAAAAGGCTCTGCAAGTAGACATAACCAGCAATGGCAATATAGTTATTTTCTATCAAGATGGGGTAGGGAAGGAAGTGCACCCTGAATTAATTGATATTAATGGTGAAATTAGTGCCAAATTAACGCTAATAAATGATTTTAAATTTAATAGTAAAAATTTCAAATTTGGTCATGCCCGCTACCGAGATGGGCGTTTTCATCAGCTAAGTGTTAATGGCTCACAGCAGGTTAATTACGAAATAAGTGAGGAAATTACTGATTTTACGGGTAATAGCGTTAAATCAACCACCACTAATAGCTTTAACTTAAAACTTATTGCACCTAAGTTATTTTTATTAAATGAAGATGCCACCAAGCTTTACATCACCAACAATACTGGATTTTTAGAAAGTTGGTATTTAGGTGAAGATGGCCCTGAGATGATCGCTTCTGAAAAGATTGCCACCCAAGCTATTTCTAGTATTGTTTTTGTGTTAGGGGAAGTATCACTATTTTTATCTTTACAAGATGGTACCAACATTTTGCTAGATCCTGCTCCTGCTAATAATAATGAAAACCTATCTTTCAGATTTCGTCATTCCACCTCCTTTGCTAAAGGGAAGAATTTTAACCAATTAAGGCATTCTTACCTTAATAGAGTGGTTTTTGGCGTAAATATGGATAACGAAATAAAGTTTATCTACACTACTAGTGCAAAAGAAATCTTGAGCATAGAAAATCAACTACCTATACTGGATTTAAGAGTTGATGATTATCAAGAGAGTCTGGCCACTTTAGCCAAAAATGGGCTAGTTACTCTGTATAAATTGGATATGCCTTATCCAGAGATTAGCTTTAGCACTCTTTTTGAGGAATTAACTTATGAGAGCTATCCTGAGTCTAGTTATACTTGGCAATCGTCATCAGGGCAAGATGATTTTGAGCCTAAGTTAAGCTTAGTCCCCTTAATAATAGGCAGTTTAAAAGGCACTTTATATGCGATGATTTTGGTGGTTCCATTATCTCTTTTAGGGGCTATTTATTTAAGTCAATTTGCTAAACCCAAAATAAGAAACACTTTAAAGCCTATGATTGAGATAGTATCTTCTGTCCCTTCGGTGGTGATAGGTTTTTTGGCGGCTTTATGGCTGGGCCCACGTTTGGAGGAGAACTTTTTACATTTTATATTATTTTTTCCTCTTTTAGCGATAATATATTTTTTGAGTTACAAATTATTTGCCCCTAATCGAGGTCTATTTAAGAATTTTAGTTTTTCGGGTTGGGAATTTGTATTAGCTATTATTCCATTTTTTCTCACATTAGTAGCGGTAAATTATCTGGGGGACTATATGTCGCATCACTTGTTTAATAATAATTTTGTTATCTGGCTTTATGAAAATTACGATATAAGATATGAGCAACAAAATGCAATAGTAACCGCGATAGCGTTAGGTTTTGCTGCTATGCCTTTAATTTTTACTATCGCTGATGACGCTTTGAGAAGCGTTCCAGAAACTTTCAAATCAGGTTCCTTGGCTTTAGGGGCTAGCCAGTGGCAAACTGTGTGGCGGGTAGTGCTGCCCACGGCTGCTCCTGGGGTGTTTGCTGCTTTTATTTTAGGAGCTTCACGTGCTATTGGAGAAACTATGATTGTGCTAATGGCCAGCGGCAACACGCCTATTACTGATTTTAGTTTATTTAATGGCATGAGAACTCTATCGGCCAATATTGCGGTTGAGATACCTGAAGCACCAATTGGAGGAACTTTATACCGTACTTTGTTTTTATCAGGTTTAATTTTATTTTTGATTACTTTTATATTCAACTCACTAGCAGAAATCATCAGACATAGATTACAAAAGCAATATGGGCGATTATAAAAAGGCATCAAACAAGGCTATTGGTAGAGAGAATTTTGGTATTTATTTTACTGGTGGAGCCTTATTATTAATTTTACTAGTGGTTTGTTATGTAATGGTAATCGTACTAGTAAACGGATTAGGGGTATTTTGGCAAAAACCTTTAGTGGAGTGGCACTTAAAAGGTGGTGAAACCCTATTAGGTTATGAAAATCAAAGAGATGTTAACTCTGCTGGGCAAGATATAGTACAAATTAAGATTGCTAATAGGGATATAGTAGGTAGTGATTATAAATGGATAAAATTAGCTAATGTGTTAACCCAAAATTTACCAGAAAATGCTTTGCTAGTAGAGCGTTATGAATATGGTGATTTTTTTGGTTACTTAGGGAATTCTAAAATTGATTCTAAAAACAAGTTGGCTGAATTAAAAGATAAAATAACTCAGCTAGATAGTAAAAGCGAAAGACTTACCAACTTAACAGACGAGATAAATAAATTAGATCTAAAAGTATTTAATAATAACAATCTAATTAAAAGCTTAACCTATGAAGGAGCAGAGAATGCTTCTCCTGAATTAACTTTATTAAGAAATGAAAATGAAACCCTTATTGGCCTAATCGGAAATATTGCCCAAAAGAAAAATAAAATTTTAGCCCTCAATAGCCAATTAAATATAACTCTTAAATTAGCCAACGGAAAAGATTTTATCTTACCCATAGAGAAAATATTACACTTCAATTTCCCCAATCAAATGGGCTTGGTAGATAAAGTTGGTGATTACTTAAGAAAGCTATGGCGGCTGTTAAGCGAAGAGCCTAGAGAAGCTAACACAGAAGGAGGAATTTTTCCGGCGATATTTGGTACCATTATAATGGTATTTTTGATGAGTATTTTATCTTTTCCGCTAGGAGTTATTACCGCTATATATTTACAAGAATATGCCAAGCGGGGGTGGCTATTGAGTGTGGTAAGAATATCGGTTAACAATTTAGCGGGGGTACCTTCTATTGTTTATGGAATTTTTGGATTAGGTTTTTTTATATATGGCATAGGGGGATTTATTGATCAGACTTTTTTTTCTGAATTTTTACCTACGCCCACTTTTGGTACAGGTGGAATTTTATGGGCCAGTTTAACACTAGGGTTGCTAACTGCTCCTGTGGTGATAGTATCCACAGAAGAGGCTCTAGCTACTATTCCGCAAGGGGTAAGAGAGTCTTCTTTAGCTTTAGGGGCGACTAAATTTCAGACAGTGTTAAAGGTTGTTTTACCCCTTGCCTCACCTGGCATGCTAACTGGTTTTATATTAGCTATGGCTAGAGCTGCTGGAGAGGTTGCTCCGCTTATGATTACTGGGGTTGTTAAGTTAGCTCCTTCTTTACCTATTGATGGGGAATTTCCTTTTATTCATCTAAATCGTAAATTCATGCATTTAGGATTTCATATATTTGATGTAGGCTTTCAATCACCAAATGTAGAAGCTTCTCGTGCTATGGTTTATATGACTACTTTGTTATTACTTTTTATCGTGATACTGATGGTATCTATTGCTATATATATCAGAAGTCGAATGATTGAAAAATATTCAACGTCTTCTATTTAATATTTAGAAATATAGCGTTAGAAATAAATTAACCCACTATAATTATTATGGCACCGGTTCAAACTACTAATAAAACTTCGATTATTAAAATAACCGATCTAGACTTCTTTTATGGAGATACGCAAGCTTTATTTAAAATTAATTTAACTATCGCCAAAAATCGTATTACATCATTTATCGGTCCCTCTGGTTGCGGTAAATCAACTCTTCTAAGATGCATGAACCGCATGTATGATGTAATCAGAAATACTAAAGCTAGCGGCTCTATTTTATTTGATAACAACAATATTTTGCAAACATCTACTGATGTTACTGGGCTAAGGCGAAGAATTGGGATGGTATTTCAAAAATCCAATCCTTTTGCGAAAACTATCTATGAAAATGTTGTTTATGGGCTTAGGATTGCTGGAGAAAACAAAAAATCGGTGCTTGATCAAGCAGTCGAAGAGAGCCTAAAGGGCACATCTTTATTTGATGAGGTCAAAGATAGGTTAAATGAATCGGCTTTAGGTTTATCAGGCGGACAAATGCAAAGACTTTGCATTGCCAGAGCCATTGCCATTAAACCTGATGTTATATTAATGGACGAGCCTTGCTCTGCCTTAGATCCTAAATCTACTGCTAAAGTAGAAGAGCTAATGTTAAATTTAAAGAAGGATTATTCAATTGTTATAGTAACGCATAATATGCAACAATCGTCTAGGATATCTGAATATACAGCATTTTTTCTGGAAGGAAGATTAATGGAAAAGGATACCACCCAAAAAATATTCACCAATCCTAGTAAAAAAGAGACTGAAGATTATATAACAGGAAAATTTGGTTAACCCATAGATTAATCATTTATTTAGGAGAAAATTATGCATCGTCATTTTGAAAAAGGCCATAAAAAATTAAATTCTATGTTTGAGGATTTATGTAATACTGTGGAAAATAATTTTACTCAGCTTACATTAGCAATGGAAAAAATGGATGTAAGCTATTTTGATAAATTTCCTGATTTAGATTTATCAATAGACGAAAAAGAAATCGCCATTGAAGAAGAATGTCTGAAATTATTAGCTCTATATCAGCCCGTAGCTGGTGATTTACGTTCAATAATAGCTATCTTAAAAGTAAATGGTGAAATAGAAAGAATTGGTGATTTAACATCAAACATAGCTTACCGAGCAAAGAGTTTGCATAGTTTTAAAATGGAGGCGTCAGCTTTTTTGATTCCTGAAATTTGCACCATAGTAAGGAAAATGCTGCACAACAGTTTAAAATCTTTTATGAATCGTGATAGGAATATGGCGATTAAGGTGTGTCACCTAGATGAACAAGTCGATGATTTACATGGTGATATGTATAAGGTTTTACGAGTTGATTTTGAGAAAAATCCTAAAAAATATGACGCCTATATGAGTTATATTTCTATGTCCAGATTTTTAGAAAGGATTGGCGATCACACCACAAACATTGCCGAAGATTTATTATATTTAATGGAAGGTGAAATTTTTAGGCATCGAAAAATAGAGGTTTACCGCCCTACTGATTAAAAATTAAATGATGGTTTTATTTATTATATATCATTAACTATTAATCATATATGGGGGTAAAATAGATTCAATAATTTTAGTTATCTAGTTGATTTTAAAAAAAAATTTTATTTTTTTGTGGTTTAGACTTGACAAATTGAGCATGCTCCTTAGTATAGTTGATTGCTGCCATCAATAAGGCATTGATAAGGCGGTTTTATGTGACTAAATTTTCACTTTAACTTTATGGAGTACTGTACAAATGAAAAAATATATTTCGATTTTATTAAGTTTCTCTATTTTAATAGTTTCTGGGGTGTTATCGGCAGATACACTAGACACTGTTAAAAGTCGAGGAAAAGTTAGATGTGGTGTTAACACAGCTTTAGCTGGGTTCTCCGCTCCCGATAGCCAAGGTAAGTGGGTAGGAATTGACGTTGATGTTTGCCGAGCAGTGGCAACTGCCATTTTCAACGATCCTAAAAAAGTTGAGTTTGTCGCTTTATCAGCTCAACAAAGATTCACCGCACTACAATCTGGTGAAATTGACTTACTATCTAGGAACACTACATTAACATTACAAAGAGAAGTAGGCCTTGGTTTACTCTTCGCTGATGTTATTTACTATGACGGCCAAGGCTTCTTAGTAACAAAAAAAAGTGGCATTAAAAGTGCGAAGCAGTTGAATCGTAGAACTGTTTGTGTTCAACCTGGAACTACTACTGAGCTTAACTTAGCTGATTTTGCACGTAACAACAAAATCAACCTAAAACCAGTAGTAATTGAAAAATTCTCTGATTCAGTTAATGCATATATAGCTGGTCGTTGTGACGCTTATACAACTGACGCTTCAGGCTTAGCAGCGATCAGAACTACTGTTAAAGATCCTGACGCTCACATCATTTTACCAGAAATCATATCTAAAGAGCCTTTAGCTCCTGCAGTAAGACAAGGTGATGATAAATGGTATAACATTGTTAACTGGACAATCAGAGCGTTAGTCACTGCTGAAGAATTAGGCATAGATAGCGCTAATGTAGCTAGAATAGCAAGAAGCTCTAACATCACGCAAAATGCTAAGCGTTTGTTAGATTCTGAGTTAGCAGGTCAAATAGGCTTAACTCGAAGCTTTGCATATAATGTAATCTCAAAAATAGGCAACTACGGCGAAATATTTGAGAAAAACATTGGTGTAAACTCTCCTTTAAAATTAGAAAGAGGGTTAAATAATTTATGGACTAATGGTGGGTTGCAATATGCACCTCCTTTCCGATAGTCAACTTAATTAATCAAATAGTTTAGGTTAATTAATAATAACCATAATGGCGAGCTAATACAATAAGGAGACAATAATGTTAAAATTAATCCAAAGCCAAAAATTACGTGGATTACTATACCAAATACTAATGATAGTTGGCATAGTATTGTTTTTTGGGTTAGCTCGTCAGAATTTAGTAGATAATTTAGAACAAAGAAATATTGCCACTGGGTTTGGCTTTTTGGCCAATGAGGCGTCTTTCATCGTATCAGAAACTGTAATAGATTATGAACCATCTGATACCTACGGACGCGTTTTCTTAGTCGGAATGATGAACACAATAAAAGTGGCGGTATTGGGCTCTATTTCGGCTATTTTACTGGGTACTTTTGTGGGGATTTTATTACTTTCCAAGAACTGGTTATTAAGAAACATTTGCTATTCTTATGTTAATTTGGTGCGTAACACGCCGTTAATATTGCAATTGTTGTTTTGGTACATGTTACTCACAGAATTTTTACCATCAATTTATGACAGCGTGTCATTTTTAGGAACGGTGTTTTTTACCAATCGGGGATTTTATATTTCTAGCATCGTCATCCACAGTAGCTACTACTGGAGTTTAGGCACCATGTTTTTGGGTTTTGGGTTTGCCTATTTTTTCAATAGATACGCAAATAGACATCACGACCGAACGGGGCGTGAATTACCGGCATTTACTATAAATTTCACCATTATCATAATCTTAACCTTAATACCTTGGGCGATAGCTGGATTTCCTTTAAATATTTCTGTACCTGTATTTGTTACACCAGATTTTTTAGGGGGCAGCAACATTTCGCCAGAATTTCTTGCTATATACCTAGGCCTTACTTTATACACGGCTACTTTCATTGCTGAAGTAGTGAGAGCAGGCATAGTAGCAATACCAAAGGGGCAAGTTGAGGCTGGTTCTTCAATTGGCTTGACTCCTATGAAATTATTAAAATTAGTAATTTTACCACAAGCAATTAGAATAATTATCCCTCCTTTAACTAACCAAATTTTAAATTTATTTAAAAATAGCACCTTAGCAGTTGCTATTGGTTATCCTGACTTTGTTTCTATAGCTAACACCACATTAAATCAAACTGGTCAAGCAATTGAGGCAATCACCGCCATAATGATTTTTTACCTTAGCGTTAGTTTGTTGGTATCATTATTCATGAATTGGTTTAATCATAAAATGAGATTAGTAGAGCGTTAAAATATTATGAGTAACATTTTTATATGGGGGCGAAAGAATTTATATCCTACTACTGGGCAAGGGATAATATCGATTGCTATTGTCTCGTTGGTAGGTTTAGTGTTATGGAACTTTCTACCTTGGTCAATTTTTAATGCCGTTTGGGTAGCAGATAATAGCGATGTTTGCCGACAAGCGGGAGGAGCTTGCTGGGCATTCATCTGGGAAAAGCTTTATTTTATATTATTTGGTTTTTATCCTGCCGAGGAGCGTTGGCGAGCGTGGCTAGTATTAGCCTTATTTTTAGGAGGAATATTATATAGCGGCCGCTCTAAAAGCTGGACTCTATCTTTAATAGTAGTTTGGCTAGGATTAGTTGTCTCAATGATGTTGCTTTTAAACGGCACGCTATTAGGCTTACCCACTGTGGAAACTAGCTATTGGGGCGGATTGGTGCTTACTATCATCTTAGCTATGACAGGCATTATATTTTCCTATCCATTTGGGGTTTTACTGGCGTTGGGCAGAGCTAATCAGCGCTTGCCTGTGATAAGAGGAATATGCGTTTCAATTATAGAAATAATAAGGGGCGTGCCATTTATTAGCCTTTTATTTATGGCATCGTTAATGTTGCCACTTTTTTTACCATCTGGTTTTGTGATACCAAAATTAGTCCGTGCGATAGTAGCGGTAATAATTTTTTCAGGATGTTATTTAGCCGAAACGGTAAGAGGCGGCTTAGCTGCCGTGTCACGAGGTCAATATGAGGCGGCTCAATCTTTGGGTCTTTCTTATTGGAAAACTATGGGGCTAGTTATTTTGCCACAAGCTTTATCAAAGGTGATACAGCCAACGGTAGGCTCTTTTATTTCGTTATTTATAGATACAACTTTGGTGGTCATTATATCTATGTATGATTTATTGGGTGCAGCAAGAGCAGCTGCGTCAGATTCTGCATGGTTAGGCTTTGCCCGAGAGGCTTATGTGTTTTTAGCGTTAATATATTTTGCATTTTGCTATACGCTTTCTAAGTATAGTAGACGGCTGGAGAAGGATATACTCACAAAGAAAGTTCACTAGAATAAGTTTTATTAAATAATAGTTTTATGGATAAGAAAGCGTATATAATTAAGATAGAGCAGTTAAACAAGTGGTTTGATGATTTCCATGTATTAATAGATATAAATCTTAATGTATCTTCTGGCGAGATTTTAGTCATTTGTGGGCCATCAGGATCGGGTAAATCAACTTTGATTAGGTGTATGAATAATTTGGAGGTTTATCAAAAAGGCTCTTTAATTGTTGATGGAATATATGTTGGTGATAATTTAAAAGATATTCAAAAAATTAGAACTGAAGTGGGAATGGTATTTCAACATTTCAATCTTTTTCCTCATTTAACGGTTTTAGATAATTTGACTTTAGGACCAAGGTGGACAAAAAATATACCACTTAAAGAGGCTAAAGATATGGCTATGCATTATCTTGAGAAGGTAAAGATTCCAGAAAAATTTAATAGTTATCCTGGTCAATTATCTGGTGGTCAGCAGCAAAGGGTAGCGATTGCCCGCAGTTTATGCATGAGACCTAAGATTATTCTTTTTGATGAGCCAACTTCTGCGTTAGATCCGGAAATGGTAAAAGAAGTGCTTGATGTTATGATAGATTTAGCCAAAGAAGGAATGACTATGTTGGTGGTCTCTCACGAGATGGGGTTTGCTAAACAGGTGGCACATCGAGTCATGTTTATGGATCAGGGGCAAATTATTGAGCAAAATCGTCCAGAAGAATTTTTCAATAATCCCAAAGAAGAAAGAACTAAACTTTTTCTATCGCAAATTATTTAGATTATATTTCTATTTATCTATTAACTGCGATTATATTTAGGCGGTATAGGGATATTTCATTTTATTGTCGTTGATTAATGTTAGCTTTTAATTTTTCACATTATGAGGCGTCCAAATATATGGGATTACCCTCATAATTATTTTTTGTTAACATTTATACTGGTTTAAAGAAACACTACTACGAAATTTATGTTGCAAAAAAATGATGCTATCATAAAAATAAGGGGTCATCACCCGCAAGAGCTAATTAAAAAATACGGCTCACCACTTTATATTTATGACGAAATCACGCTAAGGCAAAATTGCCGAAAAATCAAAGAAATTAGTCATTTACCGGGATTTAGCATCTACTATTCTACTAAGGCCAATTCTTCAATAGAATTACTTAAAATAATCAAATCAGAGGGCGTAAAAGCCGATGCTATGAGTGCAGGCGAGCTTTATTTAGTTGAAAAAGCTGGCTATACACCTCAAAATATCCTTTTTATGAGCAACAATCTAAGCAAAGATGACTTATCCCAAGTTGTTAATAGGGGTTTAAATATCTGTTTAGATTCTATAGATGAGGTGGAATCATTTTTCAAATTATCACCTGGAAAAGATGTATCGATTAGAATAAATAATGGAATTAGTGATGGCCACAGTGCGAAAGTAAAAACAGCGGGCAAGGTAAAATTTGGCATATCACCAAAGGATATTGATTTAGCTCACGAGATAGCACGAAAATCGGGAGGAGGTATTAATGGTTTTTTTTCTCATATAGGCTCATTTTTCCTTGATTATGATATTTTTCATCATAATGTTTTAAATTTGTTGTCCTTGGCTGAAAAATATCCTAAGCTAAAGTATATAGATTTTGGTGGTGGATTTGGTATTCCTTATTATGAAAATCAGCAAAATGAATTTCCGATGAAAGATTATCAAAAAATATTTGATAAGACTTTATCTGATTGGCAAAATAAAACTGGGCATAAGGTTAATTTTAGTATTCAGCCTGGTCGTTTTGTGGTGGCTACAAGCGGGATTTGTTTGTGCCGAGTAAATTCGATTAAAGAAAATTTTGGTCGTTCATTTGTGGGCACTGATTTAGGGTTTAATTTTTTTCCTCGGCCAATGCTTTATGACGGCCATCATCAAATATTAAATAGCTCGCGAGATAGTGCTAACCCACCAAAAATTTGCGATGTGGTGGGTAATCTATGTGAATCTGGTGATATTTTAGGAAAGCAAGTTGAGTTAGATAGAGAAACTAAGGTTGGTGATATTTTATTATTGAAAGATGCGGGAGCCTATTGTTTTTCGATGTCTAGCAATTATATAGCTATGCCCAAGCCAGCTGAGATACTCATTAAAGAAGATGGAACTATTTTACCAATCAGAGAACGTGAAACGATCGAGGATTTGGCTAAAAGTCAGTTATATACTTGATGAGGCGAGTATTTCATTTTAAAATTTTCTTGGATAAAGGTTAAGTGGACTTGCCCAAAAAATATCAATCACTAATTGAGGCTAAATGGATAGTACCTCCCATATTGAACGTTAGTTTATCCTCTTATACTTCTTTTCGGTGCAATAGCCGAGCTGAGCTTTTGCTAACTTTGAGCAATCAAAACGAGCTACGGCAATTTTTACAAATAAGCACTAAAAAATCATGGATATGGATTATCCTAGGTAGAGGTAGTAATTGTATCTTTACTGATCAAGGGTTGGCGGGTATTTTGGTGTCGCTAAGAGGAGATTTCAAAAAAATAGTATGTGATCAAAAATCACAGACTTTAGATTGCGGGTCAGCGGCTTTAAATTTTGCAGTATTTCGTGAAGCAAAAAAATTGAGCTGGCAAGGGGGAGAATTTTTATCAACAATCCCAGGAACTATCGGTGGGGGAATAGCAATGAATGCTGGCGCTTATGGGCGAGAATTCAAAGATATTATATTGGAAGTAGGATTTTGGGATTTAGATGATGGTGCGCAAATTTTTGATAATATGGATTGTCAGTTTACTTACCGTGGCTCAATTTTTCATAAAAAGAAAATCATCATCACTAGGGCTATATTGAAATTTGATGAAGGAGATTTTGCTGAAATAGATAGGAATCAGGCAAAATTTTTACATCATCGCAAAACAAAGCAGCCTATTCATTCAGCTACTTGGGGATCAGTTTTCATGAATCCTAAAAATAATTCTGCTGGTTCGTTAATTGAGCAATGTGGATTAAAGGGAAAAGGTTTTGGTAATGCCAAAATAAGTGAAAAACATGCCAATTTTATTGAAAATACTGGGCTAGCCTCTTTCCAAGATGCTAAGCTCACTATCTTGATGGCCAAAGATAGAGTATACAAAAAATTTGGCATATCCTTAAATTTAGAAGTGATTATTATAGGTAAATATGGTAAGGTAATATCTGTTGATAAGTTAGATGATGTTATATAGATAGCCAAAAAATAACATATTTAATTAACCATATAAAACATAAATATAATATATAAATAATTAAGAACTATGGGTTATAGAATTGAAAAAGACAGTATGGGTGAAATACAAGTACCTGATAACGCCTTGTATGGAGCACAAACACAGCGAGCTATAAATAATTTTAAGATTAGCAGCCTTAGCATGCCAACTGATTTTATTGATACTATAATTCAAATCAAAAAGGCAGCGGCTATCGCAAATAGAGATTTGGGATTGTTGGACAAAGAAATCGCTAAATCTATTATAGATAGTTGTGATGAATTAATCAAAAATAAACGACCAGAACAATTTCCAATTGACGTATTTCAAACCGGTTCTGGTACCAGCACTAATATGAATGTTAATGAGGTTATTGCCAACTTAGCTTCGCAAAGGTGTGCTCAGAAAGTGGGGGCTAACGACCATGTTAATATGTCACAAAGCAGCAATGATGTTATTCCCACCGCCATTCATGTTAGCTCTGCTTTAGCGGTTGAAAATAGCCTAAAGCCCGCATTACTAAAATTGCTAACTACCCTAAATAATCGAGCTGAGGAGTTGAAAGACTCAGTTAAAACCGGTCGTACCCACTTAATGGACGCGATGCCGATAACTTTTGGGCAAGAAATATCTGGTTGGGCGTCACAAATCAAGCTGGCCTTGGAGCGAATAAAAGATTGCCAACCTAGGTTGCAAAAAGTTGCTCAAGGGGGCACGGCAGTTGGGACGGGGATAAATTCTCATCCAAAATTTGCTGCTATTTTTGCTGAACAATTAACTAAAAATATCTCTATTAATATCACCAAAAGTGATAATTTTTTTGCGGCATTAAGCTCACAAGATACTATCGTTGAGCTATCGGGGCAATTAAAAGCTTTAGCGGTGGCCTTCATCAAGATTTCCAATGACTTAAGATTGATGAATTCTGGCCCTCTAGCTGGCATTGGAGATATTGAATTGGTTGCTTTACAACCTGGAAGTAGCATTATGCCAGGTAAAGTTAATCCAGTTGTGCCTGAAGCTTTGATGATGGTGGGGGCTCAGGTAATTGGCAATGACGTTACTATCAGCATGAGCGGTGCTTTGGGGAATTTTCAATTGAATGTTATGTTGCCGGTGATTGGTTATAACATTTTACAATCTATTAATATCCTAGCTAATGGGGCTGATGCTTTGAATCATTTATCAATTAAGGATTTTAAGCCTAAAATGAAGAATGTTGAAAAGGCGTTGAGTCTTAATCCTATTTTGGTGACTGCTTTAAATCCGATTATTGGTTATCAAAAGGCGGCAACTATTGCTAAACAAGCTTACCGAGAATCTCGCCCTATTATTGATGTTGCTTTAGAAAACACAGATTTATCTCGTAGCGAACTAGAAAGGCTTTTAGATCCATTAAAACTTACTAAAGGTGGGATTGCCAGTTGATGTGGGATAATATCATCTGGGTAATTAAAATATTTTTTGATGATTCTTTATGACAGAATATACCTTACAGGCAAAAAATTTAAAAAAAAGATTTGCTTCCCATGAAGTTTTAAAGGATGTGTCCATAAAGGCTAAAAAAGGCGATGTAATTTCTATTTTAGGGGCTAGTGGTTCTGGTAAAAGCACTTTGCTAAAATGCACCAACCTTTTGCAATATCCAAATGGGGGAGAGCTTTACTTTCATAATGAACAAATAAAGTTTAAATTAAAGAATGGGCTGATGGTTCCTGTGGATAATAAGCAGGTTTTGAGAATTCGCTCTAAATTATCTATGGTATTTCAGCAGTTCAACCTTTGGACTCATATGACTATCTTAGAAAATGTGATGGAAGCCCCTGTGCATGTATTGAAAATTAATAAAAAAGACGCCCTTGAAAGAGCCCATACATATCTTGATAAGGTAGGTATTTTAGAAAAAAAAGACGCTTACCCCGCCCAATTATCTGGTGGGCAGCAGCAGCGGGTGGGCATTGCTCGGGCTTTGGCTATGGAGCCTGATATTTTGTTATTTGATGAGCCTACTTCTGCTTTAGATCCTGAATTAGTTAATGAGGTTTTGTTAGTAATGAGAAAATTAGCTAATGAGGGGCGCACTATGCTGGTAGTCACGCACGAAATGAATTTTGCCAAGGAGGTTTCTAATTATGTAATTTTTTTGCATAATGGCCTTATTGAAGAAGAGGGCAATCCTCAAAAATTATTTAATCATCCTAATTCGGCAAAGCTGAATCAATTTTTGAATGTAATGAATAAATCATAATTTTTTATTGATTTTTTAGTTGATTTTTACTTTGAATTTTTTATTTGATATGCTAAATTATTTGATGTTAAAGGTGTTTTTATTACGTTAATCAATATAGGAGATATATGAAGAAGTTTGTCTTACTAGCCATGGCTTTCAGCTTTGCTTTTAGTTTGTCAGCCAAAGAATGGAAAAAAATTAGAATTGGAACTGAAGGAGCATATCCTCCATTTAATTTTGTTGATAAAGATGGTAAATTAGTCGGTTTAGAAATAGACTTTGCTAAGGCTCTTTGTGCTGAATTAAAGGTAACTTGCACATTCCACGCTCAAGACTGGGACGGCATTATTCCTGCTTTATTGGCCAAAAAATATGATGTTATTATAGCATCGCTTAGTATTACTGATGACAGAAAGAAAACTATTGAATTTAGCATGCCCTACTACACTACCCCTAATAGATTTGTAGTCCATAAAACCAGCCCATGTGGCCTAGGTACTGAGCCTAATGGGTTAACTACTAAAACTATTGGTGTGCAAAAAGCTACTGTTTCTGAAAATTTTATTGTTGAAAATTACAAAAAAAGTGGAATTAAATCTTACGTAACTATAGAAGAAGCTTTTCTTGATTTAAAAGCTAAACGAGTTGATTTAGTATTTAATGATGCGTTAAGCAGCAGCAATGGTTTTCTTAACACTCCAGCGGGTAAGGATTTTAATTTCATCGGTAAAGAATATACTGATCCTAAGTGGTTTGGCATTGGCATTGGTGCTGGTGTAAGAAAGTCTGATAAGGATTTAAAGAAATTATTAGATAAAGGAATCAAGGCGTTATATAGTAATGGAAAGTTCAAAAAAATTGCTGATTCTTACTTTCCCAATACTGATATTATGATTTCAAAAAAATAATAATATCTTATGTGGCTATTAAAAATTAGCCAACTTATAGGGTTGTCGTGGAGAAATTTTTAGAATATTTACCATTAGTGCTTAGTGGTACTTGGATTACCATATCAGTTTCGGTTCTTTCGTTATTTATTGCTGTGGTACTAGGTCTTTTAGGTGCTTTTGGAAAACTCTGGGGCAACCCCGCTACAAAGAGAATTTGTACTATTTACACCACCTTGATTAGGGGTGTACCTGATTTACTGCTAATTTTACTAATATTTTATGGTGGTCAAATAGGGATAAATTATATCACCGAATTTTTTGAGATAGACTATATCAATATTAGTCCTTTCATTTCTGGGGTTCTCACCATTGGTTTTATCTATGGGGCTTATATGGTAGAAACTTTTCGGGGGGCAATTTTAGCCATTGAGCAGGGGCAACTTGAAGCGGGGCATTCTTTTGGAATGACCAACCTGACTCTTTTTCGGCGAATTACTTTTCCTTTAATGGTAAAGCATGCGATTGCGAGCTTTATGAATAATTGGTTGGTATTGATAAAATCAACAGCTCTTATTTCAATAGTAGGGCTTGAAGATGTGGTGAGGAAGTCTAATATGGCGGGGCAAATCACTAAGCAACCATTTACCTTTTTATTGACTGCTGCTATGATTTATATAGTCATAACTAGCCTATCTCTTTGGGTTATTCGCTCTTTAGAGAAAAAATATCAGGTAATAGAGTGAATTTTAGCATTGTAATAGACAATATCCCATTATTATTAGATGGTCTATGGGTAACATTGCACTTAATAAGCCTATCTTTAGTGTTAGGATTCATGTTGGCACTGCCTCTAGCCTTAATAAGACATTTTAAAGTTCCTGTAGCTAATCAATTAATATGGGGATTTACTTATTTTTTTAGATCCACTCCATTAATACTCCAAATATACTTAATCTACTACGGCACAGGGCAATTTTCTTGGATAAGGGATTCTTGGATGTGGGTTATTTTGGAAAAAGCATATCTTTGCGGATTGATTGCTTTTACTTTAAATACAGCGGCTTATACTACTGAGATTTTCCGAAATGCACTAGATACTATGCGAAAAAATGAAATTGAGGCGGCTATTGCTTTTGGAATGTCAACGTGGAAAGCATATACTAGGATAGTAATTCCAAATTCATTAAGACGCTCCATTCCTCCTTATAGCAATGAGGTAATTTTTTTGTTACATAGTAGCTCAATAGCTAGCGCCATCACTATCACTGAATTAACGGGGGCGGCTCGCTATTTATATTCTAAATATTACGATCCTTTCACACCTTTTCTGGCGGTATCGCTAGTTTATTTAGTAATAGTATTCTTGCTGACTTATATATTTAAGCTATTGGAAAGGCGATTTTTATCTTACCTAAGTATCAACCATGAGAGCACTAAAAAGTTGGGCGATTTTGGAAATCCATAAAATAAAAGATTACTTGAGAAGCAGATAATGTTTCTTTTGTGATTGATTAAATTTCTCGATAGAATAGCGTAACATAGTGCGGGGCATGATGAGAGCATTCTTATCAAGAAATGCTATTAGCAGAGCAGGACTTTTTTTTCCTACCTCACGCAACATCCAACCGACTGCTTTATGGATTAAATCTTCTTTATCTGTAAGTAATATATTAGCTATATCAATAGTTGGTTGAAAGATAGATTTCCTAATAAATGCGTAGCTAGTAACTATAGAAATACGTCTTTTCCACAAATCAGATGATTTGGCAAAATCAAATAAAATCGAAAAATCATCAATTTGTAATAGATAGCTGCCCAATATTTTATAACAAGATACATCAACTAAATCCCAATTATTAACCGCCTTTAGATTCGCTAAATAAAATTGCACTAACTCATCTTTACCGCTAATATTATCTTTTTTAGTAAATTTTTGCGTAATTATAATTAAAGCTAAAAACCTTTCCTCGTGCCATTTTGAATCAAGTAAGACTTTAATATCACTATAATTAGCTTCTTTAAAATATTTTTGTGCTAACTTTCTAATATCAGGCACCCCTATTCCTAAAAATCTATCATTCTCACCATATTCACCAGGGGCTGTTTTAAAGAATCTTTGGATAGATTTTGCTTTTTCAATATTACCTAAGGCTAGAAGTTCTCTTTGTATTTTCAACGCTAGTCCAGCCTTCATCTCCTTAAATATAATCTGATGATTGCCTATCTGCTAACGAGATTGTTGATAGAGATTGCTAATAAATTTAAATTGCCCAAGCTCACTATATAAAGCTGACAATACTTCTTCTTGATTAGAATTGGGATTTTCTAAAAATTTGCCAAATAAGGTGCTTAATTTAGTATGCTTTTTGTTATATAAATCATTAATTTCAATTTTAAAGCCATCTTGATCTGAGTTTTCTAATAACTCCTCTTGAAATACCAACATCTCAGTTAAAAATTTAACCGAAGGCTGAAGATTTTCCTTAGTAGGACGCTTTTTATATATCTCCAAAATATGAAGACCGCAACGCATATCATTAATCAAAGTCTCTTTAGCTTCTTGCAAAATAGCTGAATAATTAAGACTTGCTGATTGATGAGTTTCGTCTTGCGAAATAAATAAATCAGGATGTATCAACTCTAATAAATCCTCATATTTATCCTCTAGTAATTTTTTATCGGGAGAAAATTTAATTACTATTTGAAAAGCACTAAAATAATTATGCTCAGGTAGTGGAATTCTAAGTAACCGGCAATCCTCGCAAATAAAGATATTAGTCGTTTTAGTATGGCACTGCCGGCAAGCAAATAATCCATCACTATGGTGAGATTCAACCATAGACTACCCCATGAGGGGTTTCATTTTAGGAGTAAATGAAGTACCGCAACCACAAGCTGCGTCAGCTTTAGGGTTAGTAAATTTAAATCCCCGCTCACTCAAAGAGGTATTAAAATCAATAATAGTACCATCAACATATAACAAACTCTTACGATCCACCACCATCTTTAACCCATTAGACTCAAATTCATTATCAAATTGCTGGCTCTTACTAGAAAAATCCATAACATAAGTAAAGCCGGCGCAGCCACCACCCTTGATGGAGATGCGCAACATTACACTATCTGCCAATTTTTTCTCTGCTATGATTCGCTTAATCTCTAAAATAGCAGGCTCAGTAATATTTATCATTGCAAAACTATTTTAACATTTATTTAACTTTATTCCGGTAATCTGTAATCGCAGCTTTAATTGCATCTTCCGCCAAAACCGAGCAATGAATCTTAACCGGTGGCAAGCTAAGCTCTTCTGATATATCAGAATTGGTGATAGAATCTGCTTCATTTAAAGATTTACCCTTTATCCATTCTGTAGCCAGACTAGAGCTAGCAATAGCACTACCACAGCCAAATGTTTTAAATTTAGCATCAACTATTTTATCATCAACTACCTTAATTTGAAGCTTCATCACGTCGCCGCACTCAGGTGCTCCCACAATGCCTGTACCAACTTGAACGTCACCTTTATCCATTGAACCTACATTTCTAGGTTGATGATAATGATCCAATACTTTTTCACTATATGCCATGATTTTTCAATAAAATTAAAATTTAAAACTGATAAAAACTATATTATTCAATAAACTAATGATAATTATTCTTGTTAATGAGCACTCCAACTAATGGTGCTCAAATCAACCCCCTCTTTAACCAACTCATAAAGAGGTGACATTTCTCTCAATTTTTTGACGACTCTTTTCATGCTGTCAATCGTAAATTGCACATCATCTAAAGTGGTAAATCTACCAAAACTAAATCTGATAGATGAGTGAGCCAACTCATCACCCAAGCCGGCATTTTTCAAAACATATGATGGTTCTAAACTAGCAGAAGTACAAGCTGAACCAGAAGAAACAGCGATTAAATCTATTCCCATCATCAAACTTTCTCCCTCAATATACTCAAAGCTAATATTAAGTATATTAGGTACACATTTTTCGGGGTGGCTATTCACCACCATCATGTCTACTTCCTTTGTTAAGCCATCTAACAGCATTTTACGCAATTTGCTGATATATTGAAAATCTTCTTTAAACCTTGTGTGGCATAATCGGCAAGCCTCTCCTAAGCCAACTATTCCTGGCACATTTAAAGTGCCTGATCTCATTCCTCTTTCATGGCCACCACCATGTTGCACTGCTCCCAGCCTAACTCTAGGATTTTTTCGCCTTACATATAAAGCTCCTTCTCCCTTAGGTCCATACATCTTATGGGCAGAAAGTGAGAGCAAATCTATCCCCATTTTATCCACATCTATTTCTATTTTACCCACTGCCTGAGTGGCGTCAGTATGAAATAAGATGCCCTTCTCTTTAGCTAATTTACCAATTTCAGCTGTAGGATAAATATTGCCAGTTTCATTATTTACTGCCATCAAAGAAATTAAAATTGTTTTTGGAGTGATCGCATCGGCTAACTGAGCCAAATCAATCATTCCTTGGCCATCAACCGGTAAAAAAGTAATATCATAGCCCAAAGTGCCCAAATAATTAGCAGGATCTAGCACCGCCTTGTGCTCATTAACACAAGTGATAATGTGGTTTCCTTTTTGTTTGTACATATTAACCACCCCTTGTAGTGCTAGGTTATTAGATTCGGTTGCCCCGCTAGTAAAAATTATTTCTTTAGCACTGGCATTAATTAATTTTGCTACATGCTCTCGAGCCGTTTCCACAGCTTCTTCTGCTTCCCAGCCAAATTTATGATTACGCGAAGTTGCATTACCAAATTTTACTTGATAATAAGGTATCATTTTTTCTAATACTACAGGATCTACTGGGCTAGTAGCCGCATAATCCATATAAACAGCTTTATGATTATCGTTTGAAGATTTCATTTTTAATATCCATGTGTGTATATTTTGTCAAAAAGTAATTATCGTGAGAAGACGCCTGAACCATATCAAACAGGCTAATTTCTTCTAGTAAACTAATTATCCTTTCTTGTAAAAAAGATACCGTATTTCTGGAAGGACAACTGCTATAAGCAAAACAATCCTGGCTACTAATACAGCTAGCGATATTTAAAGGCCGATCAATGCATTCTACAATTTGCTTGATATTGGTATCACGAGTATCTTTAGCAATAAAATAACCCCCTCCACTACCTCGTACACTTTTTAAAATACCGCCTGTAGTCAATTCTTTTAATAGATTAGCAATAAATGGTTGTGACAAGTTCAGATACTGTGCTACTTGCCTAGCATTTTTTGGTACATCAAATTTACCTAGATAGACCAGTGAGGCAAGGGCATAATCGAGTTTTTTTGAAAATTTAAGCATTTATTATTTTCGGTTAATAATAATGATTACTATCTATATTTCATATCGTACCAGAATAATCCTAATTGTCAACTAAAATTATCAATTATTTTTTTTAAAGGCCTTATTCCTCTTTCCCAAGCGAGGCTTAAACGCCGTTTTAGTGGATGATAGCTGTTTTTGATAAAGTTTAAATTTAACAATAAAAAATATTCCCAGCAAAATTCCCAACGCAGAAATGGCATGAGGAGCTCTTATCCCCCACTCTAAGTTAGGTGTAGTTGCCATAAACCACCCACTAGAGCCGTTTTTTAGCTTACTCCATAAATACAAATCGTCTGCTCTAAAGATAGATACAAAAGACCTAATTACCGAATAAAGAATGATATATAAAAAACTCAAAAAACCTGGCTTAAACCTTTTCACCCTAAGAAACCACAGCAGAAAAAAGGCTCCGAAATTTAAAAAAGATTCATACAGCATTACCGGATGCAGCGCTATTTCAGGAAATTGTCTACTCGCCGGGCCATAAGGGAATATCATTCCCCACGCCATATCAGTAGGAGTTCCATGGGCGTCACCATTCATGAAATTACCAATCCTTCCTATCGCTTGCCCCAACATAACGGGTAAAATGATTATATCGCCGATTTTTAAAAATGATAATTTTCTTTTCTTGGCAAAGAAATAAATATATATCGTGCCCGCTATGATTCCTCCATGAATGGCTAATCCCCCATGCCAAACAGCTAAAAATTCATACCAAGAAGCTCCTAATCTGAAATACCAATCAAGGTTAAATAAAACGTAATAAAGCCTAGCCCCCAAAATGCTCACCAAAAAAATAAGTAAGGTGAAGTTGCTCAACTGCTTGTCATCTAGCGGGAGCCTATGCCTTCTACCCTCTCTTTGCACTATGATTATCGCAATATACAAAGATATGGCATAGAGCAAACCATAATATCTTACTTGCAAAATACCAAAATCTATTAATACCGGATTCATTATTATTTTTTATTTGTTGAAATTTTGAGAATTTGAAAATTTAAAATTTAAAATTTAATTAATCACTTAATCACTTAAGCTCCTTGATCATATTACTTCTATCAAAGCTATAGGCTGGATTTTGAGGTAAATTAAATATCACCCTTCTTATACAATCAAGGGCAGTATGCGATGCTAATGATTTAATTCTTTTTCTATCACCAGAGAATTGACATTCCCTGATAAAGCTACCATTTATTTTAGAATAACAACCTATAAACACTTTACCTATCTGGCTAGCAGGGTCTTTAGGCCCTGCAAAACCAGTGGTCACCAAAGCGTAATCAGGTTTAGATATATTAACTATCCCAGATAGCATTTGTTGTGCTGTTTGTTTGGATATCGCTCCATATTGATTAATAATTTCTGGAGGTATTTGCAATAATTTTTGCTTAGCCTCATTAGAATAGCAGACTATGCCATACCGAAAAACTGAAGATGCTCCGGAAAATTTGGTTAATAAAGAGCTCAACATCCCCCCGCTTACCGATTCAGCCACACTAATTGTTTGCTTGTTTGCTAGAAGATAATTTAATAATAGCTTTTCTAATTCTTGTTCGTTATCAGATACATAATAGTCTGCTAAAACTTTTTTTAATTTGCTACCCGCCTGTTTTAATATTGTATGCTTAGCTGAAGATAAAGCAGTTAACTTGCAATCAACATAGGGAAAATTAGCTCTAAAACCAAGTTGATAATGTTGATTGCTTGATATCCCTGCTTTAGCTATCGCCATTTGCAGTAAAGATTCGCCTAACCCAAATGAGCGTAATTTTAGCGTTAAACCTTCATTAATATTAACTGTATCGCAAATTTGCTTTTTAATAGTATCTCGCCACATAGCAAACATTTCGCTAGATACCCCTGGCGTGCAGTAAATTGAGCAATCGCTCAACTTCACAAGCGCTCCTGGGGCGCTGCCTAATTTGTTTATTATTGGTTTCGCCTTTTCTGGTAAGTATACTTGCTTTAGATTAGCTTTATTATTGGAAAAACCTCTTTTTTTTAACCAATCATGGAGTGATTTTTCTGCAATTTTGTTAATAATCAATTTTTGTTTAGTCGCTAAAGCTAGGGCTTGATAGGTGTAGTCATCTTCAGTAGGGCCTAAGCCCCCATTCATTATTAAAATATCTGCCCAGTTAGCTATTTGATTGATTGTTTTTACCATCAAATTTAGATTATCCCCACAGGTTATAATTTGCTCAACCTTTAGCCCTATTTGTGATAATTCTTGGCAAAAAAAACTACTATTTGTATCTATAGTATCGCCATTCATAATTTCATCACCCGTCATGAGAAGGGCTATCCGAGGGATTATACTCATCTATTATAATATATAAACCTAATGTAATTTCCTTTGCTAATTGTTATTTAAACTAAATTATAGTAACATTTTTTATAAAAGACGAATCAAAAAAAAAATTATTAATCAAAAATTTGATATAAACCACTACTAACATACTATCATGGGCAGCATTTTAGGCCGTATTTTTAGAATTTCTACTTTTGGAGAAAGTCACGGAAAAGCTGTGGGAGTATCTTTAGATGGTTGCCCTGCTGGGATTTCTATTGATGAAGCCATTATCCAACAAGAGCTAAATCGCCGTAGGCCTGGTCAAAGCAGCATCACCACCTCGCGAGATGAAAAAGATCAAGTTAAAATATTATCAGGTGTGTTTGAAGGTAAAACTTTAGGTAGCCCAATTACTTTATTAGTCACCAATAAAGATCAAAAATCAGATGACTATCTAGCTCTAAAAAATATTTATCGCCCCAGTCACGCTGATTTTACATATGACCAAAGATATCACTTTAGAGACTGGCGAGGCGGGGGAAGATCTAGTAATCGAGAAAGTGTGGCCCGAGTGGCTGCAGGTGCAATTGCGAAACAACTTATCTATCAATTAGCCAAAATTGAAACCATTGCTTGGGTAAAACAAGTTCATCAAATTAAAGCCAATATAAATGATAATCAGTTAACCTTAGCCAATATAGAAGCAAATGAAATAAGGTGCCCTGACCCAAAAAGTGCCGCCTTGATGATAAAATTAATAAAAAATGCAAAAAAAGATGGCAATAGCTTAGGTGGTGTGATAGGCTTTAAAGTTAGCGGATGTCTGGCTGGAATGGGCGATCCTGTGTTTGATAAATTAACAGCCGATTTAGCTAAAGCTTTGATTAGCATAGGGGCTACTCGAAGTTTTGAAATTGGGCTAGGCCTTGAGGCTACCGCCTTGACGGGTTCTGAACATAATGACCAATTTTGTAAAAAAAATGGCGTTATTAGCACAAAAACTAATCGCTCTGGGGGGGTACAAGGAGGCATCAGTAATGGAAATGATATTTTAGGGTCGGTGGGGTTTAAACCAACTGCAACCATTTTACAAAAGCAGACCACCTTAAATAAACAAGGAATTGCTACCGAATTTAAAGCTACCGGTAGGCATGACCCTTGTGTTTTACCTAGGGCGGTGCCCATAGTTGAGGCTATGATTAATTTAGTTTTAGCTGATCATCTTTTATTGCTAGCGGTTAGTAGTTTAACTCGATTAAAGAAGGCTTTTGTTGATTAGCTAAATATTGAGTTTTCTATTTTTTAACAAGGATACACTATTTAACAATTTTATATAAAATGATTGATAAAAGTAAACTAATTGAAGGGGTAACCTGCCGAGGAGAGGTGTTTCATAATTTATCTATTCCACAAATAGTAGAGCACGAACTTAAAAATAAAGATGGTGTTTTAGGCCAAAAAGGAGAAATGATATGCGATAGTGGCGTACACACTGGTCGCTCACCTAAAGATAAATTTGTGGTAGTTGAAGATTCTACTAAAGATAAAATTTGGTGGGGATCGGTTAATAAAGAATTATCAGAAAAATCTTTTTCTGTTTTACAAAATAATGTAAGAAATTTTTTAAGTGATAAAAATCTTTATGTGTTTGATGGCTACGCGGGAACAGATGTTAACCATCGACTAAAGATAAGAATTATCAATACTCAAGCGTGGCATTATCATTTTGTGCATAATATGTTCATCGTGCCTGCTCCAGAAGAATTAGTCGATTTTGTTCCTGATTTCACTATCCTTGGTGCTTGTGGCTATTCGGAAGAGGAAAGATGGAAAGAATTAGGCTTACGCACTAAAACTTTTGTTACGTTAAATTTAGGTAAAAAATTAGGTTTAATCGCTGGAACTGAATATCCTGGTGAAATAAAAAAAGGTATTTTTTCCATAATGAATTATCTTTTACCTTTAAAAAATGTGCTTCCTATGCATTGCTCAGCTACTGTAGGGGCAAAGAAAGATGTAGCTATATATTTTGGTTTATCTGGTACAGGAAAAACCACTTTATCGGCTGATCCTAACAGACTCCTGATTGGCGATGATGAGCATGGCTGGACTGATAAGGGAATATTTAATTTTGAGGGGGGCTGTTATGCTAAAGCTATCCGCCTTTCTCCTGAAGTTGAGCCTGACATTTGGAATGCTATTAAATTTGGTGCTATTGTAGAAAATGTTACTTATAATAAAGATACTAGGTTAGTAGATTTTGATGATTCTACTGTTACAGAAAATAGTCGAATCTCTTACCCTGTGGATCATATTCGTAATATAGAAATTTCTGGTCAAGCTGGCCATCCTAGCTATATTTTTATGTTAACCTGTGACGCCTTTGGGGTGTTACCTCCTATATCTAAGTTAACTCCAGACCAGGCTAGTTATCATTTTTTAACTGGTTACACAGCTAAAGTAGCGGGCACCGAAATGGGAGTAACTGATCCTAAGGCGGCTTTTTCTACTTGTTTTGGTAAACCTTTTATGATGCAAACACCTAATGTTTATGGTGATTTGCTTGCTAAAAAAATGGTTACTCACAAAACAAATGCCTATCTTATCAATACTGGTTGGATGGGTGGCAAATCTGGTAATAGAATATCTTTACCTGATACTAGAAGTATCATCACAGCAGTTTTATCTGGTGCTATTGATAAGGCTAAATTTGTGAAAGATCCTGTATTTGGTTTTTTGATTCCTGAGAGTTTGCCGAATATTGAATCTGATATCCTAGATCCAAAAAAAGCGTGGAAAAACGTTGATGAATACTGGAACAGCTACAAAGAATTGGCTAAAATGTTTATTGAAAACTTTGAAAAGGAGCACTCTAGCTATGCTAGTCATTTGATTCCTTTTGGTCCTAAGTTGTAGTTTTACTAGATTTTCGTCCTAGTAGCATTTACTAGTAGTAGTTAGCGGTCTCTATAAAGTATTTTTTTATTAGAGGTCGCTAACTTGATGTCCATCCCCCCTTAACCCCAAATTACCATACCTATGATGACTATTGCTAATCCTCTGCCGATTTTGCAAGTAGATAGTTAATCAACTCTAATAAATAAACTATTATTAATCTCCCCTTAACCCCAAATTACCGTATCTATGATAGCTATTGCTAATGCTCTGCTCTTGCAGATAGTTGACTAGCTCTAAACGGCCACTTTTATAGGGAACATGATTACTAATTGGAGTGTAAAGTGCTGCTGCGGTTTTCATCTCTTCATCGCTGGCACTTTCAGGGCTTAAATATCTTACCCTTTCATGGTGACGAACACCTCTTAAAAATTCAGTAATATTCTCCTCTTGGTAAAAAACATAAAAGGCGTTTAGAAATTCTTTTATTGGAGCCAAGGAATTATTTTTAAAATCATCACCAAAACTCACCAACAAATCAGCCTGGCACACCACCGCGGCCAATATAGCCCTTAACCCCGCACCCCAATCATCTTTAGCAGTAAATCTAATCGCAATTTTAACCCCAGTTAGATATTTTGCAATATTGTCTTGCCCTAATAGATTTGAAACATCAAGACTAAGCTTAAAATGATTTTGCATTGCCCATTGATAACTAAAAAATGATTTTTTTTCATTTTTGAAAATAGATTGATACTCTTTGAGATGATTTAAGTATGCTATTTTATCAGTAAAATTTGGTAGCTGATCAATTAACCCGTTATTTGTTTCTTTTTTTTGATCGCTCAAAGGTGAATTTATATCATCGGCAATAATATCGTCAGGCTCAGAGATAATGCAAAATTGCATGGCATAATTAGCTCCGCCTGCCTTAGCTCCCGCCCCAAAAGAAGACTCCTTCATCCCTCCAAACGGTTGCCGCTGCACCACCGCACCCACTGTGTTGCGATTGATGTACAAATTTCCAGCTCTAATTTTGCTCAACCACAAGGTTTGTTCTTTCTCATCAAGGCTTTCTAAGCCAGCAGTTAGGCCATAATCAGTATCATTGGCAATATCTATCGCCTCAGAAATATCATCGGCGCACATTACTCCCAAAATTGGTCCAAATAATTCAGTTTTATGCATAAAACTACCCCTTTTTATTCCCCATTTTATGCCTGGAGTTAATATACGAGGATTATCTTTAGATGTCTCGGGCTTAATAAACCAGGTTTCACCAGGATTATTTTTTTCTATCGCTAATTTTAATTTACCACTAGGAGGAGCGATCAAAGGGCCATAATCACTGCCTAACTGCCACGCTGAGCCAGATTTAAAGCTTTTAGCACAATCTAATAGCTTGTTTTTAAAAAATTCACTCTCATATAAAGATTTCTCTAATATCAACAAAGATGTGCACGAACATTTTTGCCCCCCATTGCTAAACGCCGAATGCACCACATTTTTAATAGCTATATCTATATCCGCCATCTCTGTGATGATGGTAGTGTTTTTACCACCAGTTTCTGCACTCAAAAGAGTTTTATAATTGGTTTTAATAATTTTTTGTGCGGTATCGGTGCCTCCGGTAAAAATAATATGCTTTATAATATCAGATTTAACCAATCGCTCAAGAGCAACCCGCTCACTTTCGCTAGGGCAAGCCACCTGAAAAACTTCTCTAGGCACTCCCGCCTGCCAAAAAAGTTGAGCAAATTTATAAGCAATCACCGCCGCTTCTGGTGCAGGCTTTAATATAACACTATTTCCACCAGCGAGTGCCGCTGCTACTCCCCCAATAGGGATAGCTAATGGAAAATTCCACGGAGCAATCACCAATACAACTCCTTTACCTTTAAATTCAGCTAATGTTTGCTCGGCTAATTTGTTTAATGAATATGGATAGTACTCTAAAAAATCTATTGCTTCATTTATCTCTGCATCCGCTTCAATAAAAACTTTACCAGTTGTTTGTGCCACGCAGCCTATCAAACTACCTCGGTTTTTTCTTAACTCTCCAGCCACCTTTTTTAATATCAACCACCGCTCCTTTAATGGCTTGCTAGACCACCCTTTTGTTGCTTTATCCGCTATTGATAAAATATGATCAATTTCTTTTACACCAGCTCTATGTATTTTATAAATATTAATCGCTGGCGCTTGATTTAAATCGGCATAATCTTTTACTTCACTGGTTTTTACATCTTCTTTGCCTACTTGAGCTAATATTTCTTCTTGTTTTACGGATACAGATTTTTTAAACTCTTCTTTAATTTTATCGGCCCATAATATATTTTGCGGTAAATGAAAATCTGTTTCTGGTTCATTAACAAAATCTATCTCTTTTCTCTCCTTAAAATTATTTTGTTCTTTTTGCCTATCTTGATCTCGGTAAGGAGATTCTTTTAGCCCGCTCTTTAATTCTTGTGCTCTTAAAAATTGTTTCTTTAAGTATTTCCATGAATCACTCCCCAGCTTCATATTAAACGAATGTCTAAGGAAATTTTCCATCTGAGTGTTTTCATCTAATCTTCGCACTAAATATCCTATCGCATTCAAAAAACACTCAGGCTCTGCAAAAGGTGAATATAAAATTAATTCCCCTCCTCTCCTCTTTAATACTCTCACTAAAGGTTCGGCCATGCCATCTAACATCTCAAAAGTTAAAGAATCAAGTGTGCCATGATGAGTGGCTACTACCTTGGCATAGGCTAAATCAAACATATTGTGCGAGGCTACTCCCAATTTGACATATTTAGTAATTTGAGGTTTAAGTGCTAAATCTAATATTTTCTTATAATTAGCGTCGCTAAGTAATTTATTGGGGAAAATTGGTGACGCCAAATCCACTAAAGATGATTGTACCAACTCCACCGATAAATTAGCTCCCTTCACCAACCTCACCTTAATTGGAGAACCCCCTTTGTCAACTCTTTGTTTAGCCCACTTAACTAGCCTTTTAAAGTTATGATAAGAACAGGGTAAATAAGCCTGTAGCACTATTCCTGCCGATAAATCGTTAAACTTTTCTTGCGATAAAGTCTCCATAAATACCTGCAAAGTTAATTCAACATCTTTATATTCTTCCATATCCAGATTGATGAATTTATGCTTACCCTGGCTTTTAGAAGGTAACCTGGCCGATTTAGCTCTATCATAAAGAGTAGATAGCCTTTCTTTAAGAATCTGCTTTGATCTGGTAAACCCGAGAGGATGTAACTCAGAAAATATGTTTGATAGCTTAATTGATATATAATCAATATCAATACTATCTAATAACACCAAATAATCGGCTAAATGCTTCTTAGCCTCTGTTTCTCCAAGCACTGCCTCGCCTAATTGATTTAGATTAACCCTAAATCCTTGTTCACGCCTGTTGATTAAATATTTTGACAAACCCTTGGCGGGTAGCACCACCTTTGCTGTATCTAATCTAATTTTTCTTTTTAGCAAAGGAAGAGCTATGCGAGGAAATTTATAGCCTACTTGTAAAAATATTTTAATTAACAGCCGGTCGATCCCCCGAAAAAATGATGGCACCCCATGATCACTCAGGATTTGATGAAAATTTGTTACTACCTTGCTCGCTTTAAAAGATCTAAAAGATCTATCAAAAATTATTACCAACAAATTTTTAGATTGTTTATCACTCGCTAACGATTTATATTTTTGTTGCTCCTTTTTTTCTGAGCGCTTGGTGCTATTTTCTACTTCATATTGCCATTGTTCTGCTAAATCTATCGCTTTTTTATATAAATCCATCATTTCTTATACTTTAATTTAAACAAAGCATGTTTATATGAGATTAATTCTGTTGGTTTTCTAAGAGTTTGGCAAGTGCACCTTTACGCCTTGGATGGCTTTGATTATTAGAAATATCTCTTAATAATTTTTGCTGGGCTAGCTCATCTCCTGATTTATGATAGCACTCAGCCAACTTCCACTGTGCAGAATATTTATCTTCTTTACTACCTTTGGTGGTGATAAAATCAGTCAATAGCACAACGCAAGCGTCATAATCTTTCATTACCGCCGCACTTAGCCCGCTAAGTAAGATAGTGCTATCATAAAAATTACCTGCTGGATATTCTTGTCGATATTTTTCTAAATATCCCCGAGCTTTTTTATATTTTCCGATATATTTTGCATTTTGGGCGAATTGAAATAAATTAATTTCAGATAACCCTTTATTATCTGCGTCAAATGATTTTAAATATGGTTGCTCACTTGGAAAAATCTTATTATTGCTCTCCCTTCTCATTTTTTCGGGCAAAGTATTTTTTGGGTTTTCTCTAAAAGCGGATTCTGTCTTGAGTTTTTCTGTTTCCATTGATTCTAATTTATCAACTATCTTTCTTAACTCAGTTTCTACTAACAGCAGCCTTCTTTCTATGCCTTCGTTAAATTGGCGATCCACATTTTCTATCCTCTCCTTAATATCTTCTTGGTTGGTAACTTCTCGCATTTCCTCCATTAACAAATTTAATGATATATTATTATCTAAAACCAATTTTCTTAAACTGGCAATTTGTTTTTGAGCTCTCTCGTCTGCTAAAATATTGATCGTTCCCATTTTCATGGTCATATTAAAAATCAGCACTAATATGCTAATCAATAGTATTTTCATCACCCACTTCATCTTAATAAAATATTATTATGCTAATTTATTGTTCTTAGTGTTTAATATAATGTTCTTACGTAGTAATAAAATCACCTTGCCTCTACTTATAATTACTAACATATATCATCAATTTTTTCTAACAAAAACTTAACCTTAATTATCTTTTTACCTAGCTAATATCGTGCTTATATATATAGCTAAATCTATCAATAAACTCTTCTACATCTGATAAATCATTGCTCCTCCCCAAAGTTAGCCTTAATGCAGATGAAATTTCACTTTCATTATAGCCTAATCTAAATAAATCCTCATCACCACTAACTTGCCCTAACCCACAAGCACTGCCTGCTGAAGCTGCTATATTTAATAAATCTAATTTAATTAGCAATTGCTGTGATTTAAGCCCAGGCGTGATTATGCTAACATGAAAGGGAAGCCTAAAACTAATATGGCCAGTGAAAATTATCTTAGGGCATTTAGCAATCAGCCTTTCCCTTAAATGCTCAGTTAACTCAGCTATCCTGTTTGCCTCTTTAAGTTGATGGCTAATTCTTAAAGCCTCCGCAAAGCCTACTATCGCAACCGTATTTTCTGTTCCCGCGACTAAAGATTTTTCTTGCCCTCCACCATGCCTGATAGGAGATAACTTAGCTGAATTAGATAAATATATCATCCCCACCCCGCTCGGTCCGTATATCTTATGTGAACTTAAAGTCATCGCTGATACTCCCCAGTCTTTGGGCGATAAATCAAAAAAATCAACCGCTTGCGTGGCGTCAAGATGAAAAAATACCCCCCTTGCCATGCACAAATCAGCCATATCCTCTATCAATTGCCTAGTCCCTATCTCTGAAGATGCAAAGCCGACACTCACTAACAAAATTTGCTGATAAATTTGAGAAAGTAATTCTTTAAATTTTGATAGGCTCACCAAGCCAGTTTTATCGCAAGGTAATATAATCAACTTATAAGAAAAATTATCCGCTAAAAATTGAGCCGTTTTGATTACTGAACTATGCTCGGTAGGGCCTATTATAATGATGTTTTTACTGCTACTTTTATTTGCCTGTGCCAAACCCTTTAGTACTAAATTATTGCTTTCTGACGCACAACTAGTAAAAAAAACCTCTTTTGGATCAATTTTTAATTTTTTAGCAATAGACTTTCTCGCCAAAGCTATATGATTAGCTGAACTTTGCCCTCCTCCATAAACTGCAGAAGGGTTAAATCTTTGCTTTTTTAATAATGGCAACATAACCTGCAAAACCCCTTCATCAAGTGGGGTGGTTGATGAGTGATCAAAATAGATAAATTTTCTTTTCTTTTGTATCATCGCCAAATAATTATAAAAATGATTATTTAAATGGAGGATTAATCATTGCCTAACACATTAATTTTAGTGATTGTTTTTTTTAATATCTCGCCTTATCCCACCTGCTAGCCTGCCTAAATGACGTGCACTCATCCCTAAGCTTTTGGCTGTTTTAGTTAACTGATAATTATTTTTTTGTAAAGTTTCTTTGATAATCCTATCTTTAGCCTCTTTCATTTTCATATCCCACGGAATAAAGATGCCTAAATCTTTCTTTTGTTCACTTTGAGCCAAAGAAGTTGATTTATTCCATTGATATTTATTAAATAACCTCAAAATATAGCTAGATTTTATAACAGACACTCTGCTAGGTAGCATTGTCGCCACCCTTATCGAAAAATTTTTGAGCTCTCTCACATTACCAGGCCAAGGATATTCCTTTAATAATTTAATGCTCTTTAAGCTTAATTGTGGATATGGCTGGCTATATCCAATATTGCTAAAAGCTATCGCTAAAAAATGATTTGCTAATAAAAGAATATCATCTTGCCTTTTTGATAGCTTCGGCAAATGTATATACAAAACATTTAGCCGATAATAAAGATCTTCCCGAAAGGTTCCATTTTCCACCGCTTTTGCTAAATCAACTTGCGTAGCAGCAATTATTCTAACGTCAGTCATTATTAATTGATTGCCTCCTATTCTAGTAATCGCCCCCTCTTCCAAAACCCTTAATAGCCTGACTTGCATATTTAAAGGCATTTCTCCTATCTCATCTAAAAATAATGTTCCTCGGTGAGCCTCTTCAAATTTACCTATCCTCCTTTGCTCAGCTCCAGTAAAAGAACCCTTTTCATGACCAAAAAGCTCACTCTCAATTAAGCTCTCGGGCACTGCTCCACAATTTATCGCGATAAACTTGTGCTTTGCTCTTTTGCTTAAAAAGTGAATAGCTTGAGCCACCATCTCTTTTCCTGTGCCTGTCGCCCCGGTAATCAACACACTATAAGGAACTTGGGCAATTTTAGGTAGCAGGGCTAGCCCTTCTTTCATTAATCTAGAACGAAAAATCAAAAATGGCTTTAATAACTTTACTAAAGGGTCATCAACTGCTAATAACTTGCTAGCTTTATTTAAACTAGTTTTTATTTCTCTAATCAGATTATTAAATTCCTTATCCGAAATCGGTAAATCAAATTGAGTAAATATATCAAATTCTTTAGCCAAAGAAGGGCCACTTAGGGCAGGATAGATAATTAAGATAGGCTTAGTATCTTGTTTATTTAGTAGATTTATCAACGACTTTATTCCCTTTTTTCCCGCCCCAAGAAGTTTTTTATTAACTACCGCAAAATTAACTGGCTCTGCTTTTAATTTAGCAGTTGCGTCCAAAAAGTTAGAACAGGCCACCACATCAACCCCTACTTTATTTAATTTAGTTATCCAACTTCTCATTTGAGCGGGATTATTTTCAATTACTAATGCTCGGTAAAGCTCAAGTAATTTATCTTCATGCTCACTTAATTTTGACCTTATTTCCATAATACTAAAATATACCTATCCCCACTAAATTAATATAACCCCACCAAACCTATTTTACTGAGAAGTTCTTCTTCAAATAATAGCATTTGCTTAGCGGCAGATTTATTTGTTTGATGATCATATCCCAAAATATGAGCTATCCCGTGAGCAAATAATCTGAGAGCCTCGATCTCTTGGCTCCATTGATTAATTTTAGCTTGCGATTTTAGCCGATCATAACAAATTACTATCTCCCCTAACACCCCCTCCCCATCGGCATCAGAGTGATAGCACCAAGACAGCACATCGGTGGGGTAATCCTTTTTCCGATATTTAGCGTTTAATTGCCGCATTTTAGCCTTTCCACAGAGCAAAAGTGATAGATTTTGATGTTCTAGATTAGCTTGCTTTATTATCTCTTGCGCTTTTAATATGAACGAATCTAACCAGATAGGTTTGATTTTTAGTGTTATATTTAATAATAGCAATTTAATAAAAACGAATGATTTTATTTAAAATGATTCCCTTATTTAAAAATTTAGTTGGCCTTATCCACTAACTAATTTATTTAAACCAACTACTATTAGCTCTACTTAACTTTTAGCATAAAATATGCTTTTTAAAAAATAAACCTAAAATCAACTAAAAATCAAATTTTATATTGCAAAAGCTGTCACGTATTTTGCATCAAAAGAAGTTAGTTTTATATAAATTAATGTTATTTTTCCTGATAAAACAGCTACCATCATATATTAACCAAATAGCTGTTTGTCAGATTAATCATGGGCTGTTTTGAAATTTAAAATTTACTAAAGTGAAGTTTTTCATCCCTTTTATTAAATATTTTATTTATCCTCTAGCGCTAGCTTTAAGTTGTGTGATTATAACTTTGGGGCTCGCGCCTGTTAAAGGTTACGCTCAAAATGAGCCTGTTTCTCCTGCTCCTAGCAATTTATCTGATTTACCAGCTGAGGATTCTGCAAAAACTCAAAGCCCCGAAAATATCTCCCCGCCAGCACCTTCTGCCACTCAATACCAAAAAATAGAAAGGGATTATTATGAAGGGACTAATTTATATCCACTCTTGAGAATTAATTATATCATTAAATTAGGAGAAAACTTCTTTAATTATGATAAAAAAATTGTTCACCAATACACAGGACTATCGGCTTTTAGCGGGGCTATGCCTAGTAATACGTTTAAAGGTATAAAATTAGGCATTATAAAAGATTTTGATTGGCCTGTTTTAAAATCTATCGGGGTAAATGGGGAAATAACTCAACTTGAAGAATCCATGGACAGCATGTTTAATGGTAAATTGGGCAACACACCTAATGTTAAATATCTAGCGACTGCCGCCCTTTTAGGTGTTAATTTTTATTTTTTCAATTCCTTTTCCAAGGGCTACAACCCGTTAAAAATGTTTGTTGGATTAGGGTTTGGTGCCTTGCATGGAAAGATTAAAGAAGATGCTGCAAATCCTAGCTTCGAGAGTGATATACAGGGTTTATATAGCCACCGCGAATTAGGCATTATTGTGCTTGATGGAGATGTGGGGTTGAATATATCATACAAGGCTATCCAAGCTAATCATATTACTGCTAATAATGACCATTTTAATCAAAAAAATAATAATGATGAAGATCTTTTGCTGAATTTCGGTGGATCTATAATCAATATTAGTCTGGTTTTACGGCTTTAATCACTTATTATTTCACTACTTATTAACTTTAATCACTTATTATTTTACCGCTTAACTGATGTATTTTAAAGTACTTTATCAAAAATATCTGAATAGATTTTTAATTTCAATTAGCGGAGCTATATTATGCATGACCATGCTTAACATAGCTCACGCTCAATCTCTAGAGAATTCATATGTCCTTAGAGAATCAATTAATAATCGTAATTTTGATGAAAGTCCATCGTTACTAATTCTAGATATGAATTATCTTAATTTATCTAGCTCTTTAGCCAAAGCTTATGGCAGCCAACTAGCATTATTCATAGAAGAAGTAAGCTCCTTTAATGTGATTACCACCACCCAAATAAACGATAAGCTAAGCATTAATTATCCCGATTTACCTGATTTAACAGATTGTTACAATATTTCTTGTGGCTTGCCCGGGGCTAAACTACTGCGTATTGATTATATTTTTACTAGTCTAATTACTCTAAATGATAATGATTATTTTACTCTAGACTATCAAATAATAGAAACCCATAGCCGAAACATTGCCTCAAAAGGAAAATTATTATTTAATAAACAGCAAATTAATCAAAAATTCTTTGAATTATCCTCCAATATCAAACTTAAATTACCCCTATCAGGGCGCGTTCTATCGTTTGATAAAACACTAGTAAAGATTAATTTAGGCTCAAATCATGGCATCACCATCGGCGATAAATTGGTTTTATATCACAACAATCTAAATAACTCCGCTCTTAAAAACGATAGCCACCTATCCAAATTAGATAGATCCATTTCCGCAATATTAAAAGTTAACCAAGTTAGTAGCAATCATAGCATTGCTAACTATATTTTTACTGCTGGAAAGATTGCCAATAACGATCAGGTAAAAACTTATCTAGATCAAGATAAACAAGAAATTTTAGTTACTAATGCCAGAAAAGAAATTGATAGCTTTTATAAAACTGCCCAAAAATCAAAATTATTAGAACCCTCACCTAAATTAGATGTTTATATCCCTACAAATAACAATGATATAGAAAAACAAATTAACTATTACAAAGGATTGGCCTGGATTAAAAAAGTAAGATACTATGAAAATCAAAGAGAGCTTTATCGCTGGGTTAGCATTGGCATAGGAGCCGGTGTTGCTTACAGCTACTATAAAAAAACTAATTCATTTTTTATCTATATAGCAGGCATAGCCGCCGGTGGATATAGTTTAGCTAAATTTATCAACGCTCGCTCAGCTGTTAATCAATTAATTGATGAAGGTAAATTTAAGGATTATATAGACCTACAGTGGTTGCCCCACAGCCACATAAGGCCATTAAATCAATCCCCCACTGCTGCTGCTACCACTTTATTTAGCTATAACTGGAAATTTTGATGATAACTAAGCCCATATTATAAAATATTAGCTCAATCATCTTAAAAAAAAATATCCCCAGCTCAAAAAAAAATGGTGCCTGCCCCAACTGGGACAGACCTCACACCTAAGCACCTAAAGTGCTTAATAGGAATATTTTAATAGGGATTACTTTAATTAACTATCTTTTCCGTTAATACCCAACAGCTCTACTTCAAATATCAATAAAGCACCAGGGCCGATAATTGAGCCTGGAGGTGCAGAATTTCCATATCCCAACGCAGGTGGGACAAAAAACCTATACTTAGCCCCAATCGACATTAACTGCACTCCCTCTGTCCAGCCAGAAATAACTTGATCTAACCCAAATTCAGCAGGAGTTCCTCTTTTAACTGATGAATCAAATTCACTACCATCAATTAAAGTGCCCACATAATGCACCTTTACTTGATCTTTACTGCTCGGTTTTTTACCAGAAGCATCTTTCATTATTTCATACTGCAAGCCGCTAGCTGTTTCTTTTACACCCGCTTTGCTTTTATTTTTTGCTAAAAAATCGCTTGCTTCATTTGTGTTTTGTATTGACATTTTTTTTTGTTTGCTTTGAATGTTTTTTTTTGCTTTATCGTTTAAACTAACCATAATTTGTTTCGTTTTATCATCGCTATAGCGGCTATCTTTACCAGATAATCCCTGATTAACACCTTTTATTAAAGATTTTAACTCAACTTCTATTCCCGATTCAGAAAGGCTATTGCCCAAATTATATCCTATTATATATGACGATTGTTGTTTAAATTCTTGCCCTAAAACCCCCTTTACTACAATCAACGAAAATAATAATCCTAAAAAAATATGCTTCATGTTACGTCTATCTAAATAAATGTTAATTATAAAATGATTGCCACCACGCAAAACAATCAAACCAAAATAATAAGATAACCTATGTTAGCGTAAAATATTTTTTTCACAAGCCCTAGAACGCTAATTAAAGTTAAGACTGCTGCTCAAATAAGGATCGGCGTGAGTTTTTAATACTAAATAAAATTCTTCATTAGTTTTGGTAGACAACCATTTCCCTGAATCATCATTATATAAAAAATGATACCCCTTGCTCTTAGTAGCCAGCCAAAGCTGATAAACTGGTGGTTGTCTATTTATCACAAAAATAGTTCCATCACCAAAAGTGATAGAAATATTATCTAAATGATAATTAGCTTCAGCCTCATCAGGATCTATCTTATCAAATTCATCGATAACTTTTTTATATAGCTGTTTAGTTATTCGTTTAAATTTATCAATATCCATTATCAATATTATCTAATTATTATTATATTCTACCACTCCTATTTTACTAACCCACTTTTCTAATTCTTTTACTAATTTAATTCTTTCCCCCTTAATAAATCTAGTACGCCCTCTATTAGTGCTACTAAAAGAATTACCAAACACTTTATCTCTTACTAAATCAGTAGATAGTGTTTTTGCTACCGATAAATCACGCAACACTCCCCAATTTGTGTTATAGCCAGTAGCGATAAATTCTTCTCTCAAATCACCAAACAAAGACTCAGCAACATGCATGGTAAAGACCTTATCTTTATATGAAAATTTGATATATTCTTTTTGCTGTTTTACCGTTTCTAGCTCGACATCTTGTAAGAAATTATCCCTAAAAAACCTCCTCTCTGCTCCAGTATTTTTCTTATGATCATTTGATTTTTTATCAATTTTCATTGCCGATGCCTTCATCAACAATCCCCCCACTCCATATTTAAAAGCTTTTAAAAATTCTTGTTCATCATTTAACACTAATGAAAGATAAAGCAAAGTAGTATTATTTACTATCATATAAGGTATCTTGCTTTGTTGTGCCTTACAATCCTCAAGTGCTACTTCATACTTATCTAACTTTATTTCAGCTAAACATTTTCGATATGCACTCATTCGGTAATAGGGAATAATCGACAAAGTTTTAGCAAAATATTCAACCGCTTCTTCATATCGCTCGCTTTCATAAAGTGCTACCCCCAGCCTCTCTAGTGCGTAAATATCGTTATGGATATGTAAATTATTTTTTATTTTTTGTATAAAAGTAGTCTTTGACGCCCTAATAACACTAACATATTGATTTTGCATATACGCCCACCGGCTAAGGTAATAGCCGCTCACCACAAATATTGGCAAAATAACCCCCACTAATAATAATCTAAGGCGAAACACCTTTGGTAATAATTTAATCTTATTAAATATATCATAATGCTTATCTATCAAACTTAAACCTAGTCCCAAAATAAGATAAAATGGAACCCTTCCCCCCATTTGTCTTTGGCTGATCGAAAAAATTCCATCAACATAATAAGCACAAATGCCAGCTATTATCATTAAAGCTAAGAGCTGGTCTTTAAAATAATCACCTTTTTTATATACCAACTTAATTAAAAAAAAGATGATAAATAATAAAGGAACAAATTGACCTAATAAACCTAATATCCCCCCTTCCTCAGCTATTTGCAAAATTTCGTTATGCACATGGTTATAGCTAATTTCATCATGATACAACAGCCCCTTAGCCCAAGTATAATCAAAATAAATGCTATATGAGCTGCCCAGCCCATGGCCTATCCAGCTATTATCCAAAAATGCCTTCACCGCTGGCACCCAAGAAACTAACCTCGCATAATAGCCAGATAACTCAAAAAGTGTGGAAAATCTTACTAAACTAGGAAAAAAACCAGCGTAGGTATATAAAATTAAGATAAGACCTATTAAAAAAATTGTTGCTAAAAAAAATACCGCTATATATTTAAGTAATTTATCAGGGTAAAATCTGTGAATGAAAATTATTCCACTAAATAAAAGCCCAACAAGCAATCCTAACTGAGAAGCCCTAGTAAAAGAAAAATAAAACCCCACTAAGCCTGTCAAAAGGGCAATTATTATCAACCATTGGCTAAAATCTATTCGTAAATCCTTAATTCCAAGTGAAGTTAAAGATTTATCACTACTATTTTTACCAATACTCTTGAAATATAAAATCTGCGATAATAGCACAGGCATAAGCAACATCAGATAGGTGCCAAAATAGGTGGCATTTCCAAAGGTCGAACCCGCCCGGTATTTTGTTAGTGCATACTTCTCATAAAAGCTCCAAAAACAAATAATATATACTGTCAAAGCGACCCAATGCACCATACTATTTATTTTATTTTGATCATGGCAAATTGAGTAAACGTAAGTACCAAATAAAGAACAGATGAAAAGGGCACTAAATTCATAAGTAAAATTATAATTAGTGCTCCCTCCGCCCCAAATCACCCCTGGCAAAGCGCTCAGGGTTGGTAAAAACAAGATTAACCAAATTAAAAATTTCTTGCTTTCTCGTAAATAACTTAATTTAAATAAATCCTCTTTTAAAAAAATTATCGCCGTAAAGATGAAAAATGATACCATCTTATATGTATTAGCCTGAAAAAAAGAATAATTAAGCCATACATCGACAAAGAAAAATGATACCCCCAGCCAAAAAATATTTGTGCTAAACATTTTATATCGATTTAAATAAATTCCCATGAAAAATATTATCAACATAGAAATATTAAAAATCCACAACACAATACTAGCCTCAGACCACCCTGCTATGATTAGTTCCACTAATAAAGAGCCTCTATTACTCCCCATCAAGAACGAGCCTACAAAATATATTACCGAAAAAATAATTAATTTAAGATAAACACTCCAAGCGTAATTCCGTTCATCTATCATTAGATATATAAAGTAATTTTTATCACCATTAAAAATAAATCATTAACATAAAAAATTTTATTACTCCTAAAACAATAAATATATTAATTAAATTTACCCCTATATTACGCCATAAACCCATTAATATATAATTTTATGCCATAAATTGCCTTAATAATCCATTTAACCCATATATAATTAGCTAGATTTTAAAAAATAATATAAATTTATATAAGAGCACTTGACATTATGATACTTACAACACTAAACTACTAAGTTAATGTGCTGGCGTAGCTCAATTGGCAGAGCAGCTGATTTGTAATCAGCAGGTTGTTGGTTCAACTCCAATCGCCAGCTGATTCTTTAATGAAGAGATAGTAAGGCTAGGCAAAGGAATAAACCTTATATTTACCTAATTACTAAATTAATTAAAGGGGAGATTCCCGAGCGGTCAAAGGGGGCAGACTGTAAATCTGTTGCTATTAGCTTCGAAGGTTCGAATCCTTCTCTCCCCATAATAATAATTTATATAGGGTTTAAATTTGCCCGGGTGGCTCAGTGGTAGAGCGTTTCCTTGGTAAGGAAGAGGTCGGCAGTTCGATCCTGCTCTCGGGCTAGATTAATAATTATTAAAGTTATAATAATTAAATATTTTTGTGAAAATTGAAGAATTTAGGTTTATTTAATAATTTAATAGTTTAATTAATGATAATTAGTGTTAATACTAATTATAAATAAAGGTCAGTGGTTCAATTGGTAGAACATCGGTCTCCAAAACCGAGGGTTGGGGGTTCGAGACCCTCCTGACCTGAGTTATTATATTGTAGAATTTTATGTTTAAAGGGATTATAACTTTTTTTAAAGATTGTCGCACAGAATTAACAAAAACAACTTGGCCTGATCGTAACCAAGTGGTTAGATTAACGGGAATAGTTTTTTTTGTATGTGCTGTTATGATGGTATTTTTTCTGGTAATCGATTTTGGATTATCTAATTTAATCAGATTTATACTAGGTTGATTTTAGTTTTAATAATTTTATAGCTATGGTTGCTGTTAAGGAAAAAGAAGCTAGGTGGTATGTGTTGCAATCTCAAGCAGGACAAGAAAAAAAGGCAGTAACTTTGCTTAGGGAGCAATTATTTTTAAAAGGGATAAGTCATTTAGTTAAAGATATTTTTATTCCGTCGGAAACGGTAACCTACAAAAGGGCGGGCAAGCAGATGACTAAAAATGTTAGTTATTTCCCTGGTTATATTTTAATAGAAATGTCTTTAACTGATGAGCTTTGGCACGTGCTAAGAGCTATCAAAAAGATATCGGGCTTTATTGGTAATAATCAATTAGAGCCGCAAACTGTTTCTGATGCAGAGTTAAATGCGATTAAAGATAAAATTGATCAAGGCACCAAACAATCAGAATTAGACTCTTCTTATCAAATTGGAGAATCTGTGATGATTGTTGATGGTCCTTTTATGGACTTTAAGGGGGTAGTTAATTCGGTTGATAATGAAAAAAATAAACTTACTGTGACTGTCAGTATTTTCGGCAGAAGCACGCCAATTGAGTTAGAATTGAATAAAGTTAAACCTTGGCAATCGTAAAATATTTATTTAGTGTGATAGTTTTAAAATTTTAGGGGTTACATGGCAAAAAAAGTATCTGGATATGTTAAATTACAAATAAAAGGAGGGCAAGCTAATCCTGCTCCTCCGATTGGCCCTGCTTTGGGTCAAAAAGGGGTGAATATTGCTGAATTTTGTAAGCAATTCAATGCTCTCACCAAAGACAAAGCGGGGCTGGTGGTTCCGGTGGTGATAACTGTTTATGCTGACCGAAGTTTCACATTTATTACTAAGACTTCTCCGATGGCTGTTTTGATTATGAAGGCTTTAAATATAGAGAAAGGCTCTCCGACACCAAATAAAGAGAAGGTGGGAAAAATTACTACTGAGCAGATAACTGAGGTGGCAAAAACCAAGTTACCCGATTTAAATTGTACTAATTTAGAAAGTGCAATGGCGATGGTAGCGGGCACAGCACGCAGCATGGGAGTTGATGTACCGGAAAAATTTAATAATTAAGAATTAATCAAACTATTAATTTTAATGAAAAAACTTACTAAAAGAACTAAAGAGTGGGAAAAATTAGTTGATAAAGACAAAAAAATTTCCTTAACTCAGGCAATAGATTTAGCCAAAAAATTAGCTGTTTCTAAATTTAATGAAGCACTTGATATAGCTATTATGCTCGGCATTGACCCGCGAAGGGGAGAACAGAATGTAAGGGGTAGTTGTTCTTTACCTCATGGTTCTGGTAAATCGGAGCGAATATTGGTATTTGCTAAAGGAGAAAAAGAGGGTGAAGCTAAAGAAGCGGGGGCGGATTATGTGGGAGGAGCTGATTTGAGTGATAAGATAAAGGGCGGTTGGTTAGATTTTGAAAGGGTTGTCGCCACTCCTGATATGATGAGAGAGGTGGGCAAGATTGGTAAAATATTAGGCCCTCGTGGGCTTATGCCTAATCCAAAATTAGGAACGGTCACTTTTGATGTGAAAAATGCTATTACCGAGATAAAAAAGGGTAAAGTTGAATTTAGATCGGATAAATCGGCTAATTTACATGTTACTTGTGGTAAGGCAGATTTTTTAGCTGAGCATTTAGTAGATAATGTTAAGGCTATAATAGATGCGGTAATTAAGCTTAAACCTTCATCGGCTAAGGGGGTTTATATTAAATCAATATTTTTATCAACTACTATGGGGCCGGGAATTAGAGTTGACGAATCATCACTTATCAAGTAATTTTGATAAGTAATTTTATGATAATTAATTATTAGATTATTAAATTATTTTATTTTTTAAAAGGCGCAAAGATCAGTTCGACTAAGTCAAAGATAGTAGGGGTTTTTACTTAAATAATCCTACCGAGATTTAGTTATCAAAGATTTCGCAATCTCATATTTTTTCCTTATTCGAGGTTGATCACTGGCGTTGGTTTTTTTAACCATCAATTTAACCTAAATGCTGGATGATTTTAAAAAGAGACAAGTATCCTAATCACAAAACCGATACTATTGTAAACTATACAAACCTACTCAATAAAGCTGATGTAGTTTTTGTATTAAATTATAAAGGCTCGACAGTCGAAGAATTAACCGATTTTCGAAAAAATTTAGCTGGCGTTAATAGCAAGTTTAAAGTAATCAAAAATAGGTTAACCAAGATTGCCCTCAATGATACTAAACTATCCATATTATCCGATAAATTATCTGCTGATACGGCTCTAGTCATAGGTCACGACGATGTGGTGGCTCCTGCTAAGATTATCATTAATGAGTTAAATAATAATAAAAAACTCAAATTAATCGGTGGTATTATCACTGATGATAGTGAAAATTTCTTAGAAGAAATTGATGTGGTGCAATTAAGCAAAATAGCATCTAGAGAACAGCTATTAGTCAAGCTAGTCTATTGCTTAAATTCACCTATCACGGGATTGGTCAGAACGCTTAACGAGATCCCTACTAAATTAGTAAGAGTTTTAGATGCGATCTCTAAAAAAGCTGCTTAATGTTTAACTTTTTTAAAATTTAATTAAAACAATCATTATCAACCTAAAATATTATTATGGATAATAAACAATTAATTGATCATATTTCGAAATTATCGGTTTTAGACCTTTCTAAATTGGTAAAAGAGCTAGAAGAAAAATTTGGTGTTAGTGCCCAAGCATTAGCAGTTGCTGCTGGCCCTGCCGCTGGTGCAGATGCTCCTAAGCAAGCAGAAAAAGAAAGTTTTGATGTTATATTGAGTAACTTTGGTGCTAATAAAATAAATGTGATAAAAGAAGTACGCACAATAACTGGCCTTGGATTAAAAGAATCTAAAGATTTGGTAGAATCAGCTGGAGCTAATTGTAAAATCAAAGAATCACTACCTAAAAAAGATGCTGAAGAATTGGTTAAAAAATTAACTGCTGCTGGAGCTGAAGCGTCTGTTAAATAAATAAATAAATCTTTCAGTTAAATAATTTATTAAAAAACGCAAACCTATCTTTTAGGTCTGCGTTTTTTTTTGCTCAACTTCTAGCCGTCATATCAAGTATTTCAAAAACCGAGAAACGATGTTTTCCCTCACTTGATTATCAGCTAGCCATCAGTCGAGATAAAGCGATCACTAACAATTTAGTTTAATAACTATCAATGATTAAATTACTCGATTTTTTAGGATTTCTTCTACCACGCTAGTATCAGCTAATGTGGAGATATCCCCAATATTTGCCTCGTCTTTTTCCACTATTTTACGCAAAATTCGGCGCATAATTTTACCGCTGCGTGTTTTGGGTAAAGAAGGCGTCCACTGCATTGCATCTAACGAAGCAATCGGCCCTATTTCTTTTCTAAGCAAACCATTTAACTCTTTTTGGAGCTCTTCAGACGGTTTTTCCGAAGCGTTTAAAGTAACAAAAGCGTATAATCCTTGCCCTTTTATCGGGTGAGGCATGCCTATAACTGCCGCTTCAGCCACCTTTTTATGCAATACCAATGCTGATTCTATCTCCGCAGTGCCTAGCCTATGGCCAGATACATTAATCACATCATCTACTCGCCCAGTGATCCAATAATAGCCATCTTTATCTCTTTTGCAGCCATCTCCAGTAAAATAATAACCTGGATATTGACTAAAATAAGTTTTAAAGAATCTGTCGTGATCGCCATAAATAGTACGCGTTATCCCAGGCCAAGAATCTTTAATCGCTAAAACTCCACTGCCTTCTCCTTCTATTACCTTGCCTGAAGTTGGGTCAAGCAACTGCAATTGAACACCAAAAAATGGTAAACTAGCTGAACCAGGTTTATTTTTTATCGCCCCGGGTAAAGGAGCAATCAACACCGCACCTGTTTCTGTTTGCCAATAGGTATCTACAATAGGGCATCTTCCTTTCCCTACAGTCTTATGATACCAGGCCCAAGCCTCAGGATTTATCGGCTCGCCAACTGTGCCTATCAACCGCAAACTATCTAGGCTATGCTTCAAAACCAATTCATCGCCTGCCCCAGCAATCGCTCTAATCGCGGTAGGTGCTGTATGGAAAATGCTCACTTTGTGCTTATCCACCACATCCCAAAATCTACCAAAATCTGGATAGTTGGGCACTCCCTCAAACATCAAGCTAGTAGCCGCGTTAGCTAATGGGCCATAGACAACCCATGTATGACCGGTTACCCACCCTATATCAGCCGTGCACCAAAATATATCCTCCGGCTTATAATCAAACACATACAAATGGCTAATTGATGCGTATAAAAGATAGCCCGCCGTGGTGTGCAAAACCCCCTTAGGCTTTCCTGTAGATCCTGATGTATAAAGAATAAACAAAGGATCTTCTGAGTCCATTATCTCTGGTTTTATATAATCAACTACCTCAGGTTTAGCCATTTCTTCATGCCACCACATGTCTCGCCCCTCTTTCATATCAATTTTTGCACCCGTTCGTTTGAGTACTAGGCACTGCTTAACATCAGATTTTTCTAATGCCTGATCGCATATTTCCTTCAAATCAATCACCTTTTTCCCTCGAAAACCTCCATCGGCTGTGATTACTATCTTAGCCTGACAATCTTTAATTCTAGTGAGCAAAGATTCTGCACTAAAACCACCAAATACTACCGAATGCACTGCCCCTATCCGAGCACACGCCAAACATGAAAACGCCAATTCGGGCACCATAGGCATATATATAATGACCTTATCGCCTTTTTTTACTCCATTATTTTTTAGTACACTACTTAATCTGTTAACTTGCTGATATAATTCCTGATATGTAATATGGCGAGACGCCTCATTAGGATCGTCAGCCTCCCACAACAAAGCAACCTTATCTTTATTTTTTTCAAGATGCCTATCAACACAATTGTAACAGGCATTTAGCTTTCCGCCTTTAAACCATTCTATATGAGGTTTGGTGAAATCTGAATCTTTTACCTTATCAAAATCTTTTATCCAACTTAAGCTTTTAGCTTGCTCTGCCCAAAAAGTTTCCGGATCTTCAATAGACTCCTGATACATATTTTTGTATAATTCAGGCGTTATATTAGCGTTGCTAAAATTTTTAGGAATATCATATACTTCTTTCATCTATTTATTGAGTTAATGTTATTGATTGATTAGTTGATTAATTATACTAAAAAATTAATCACCTCTCTTCATAGAAGACCTAGTCTATAATTATCTATAATTAAAATTTATAAAAAAAAACCCAAGCTCCCTAATTTACTGAAGCTTGGGTGTCTCACAAAAGTGAAAAAGTATTGCCTTAACCCTGAACGATAATCAAGGTTAAGGTAGATGACAATCTAATCTTCAGCCATTTGGTATGATCGGTGATTAATATAAAACACTGATATCACCAAACAAACTGCTGCCACCCCAATCGGATACCACAGTCCTGCTAGGTAGGCATCATCATCGCCCCTTTGTGTGGCAAACACCACCAACGCGGTAGATATAAGTGGCACTAGCCCGCCAAATACACCATTACCTATATGATAAGGCAGCGACATTGAGGTGTATCTGATCTTGGTAGGAAATAGCTCTATCAAGAAGGCCGCTATAGGGCCATACACCATGGTGACATAGATAACCTGTATGAAAATTAGCACCACAAGCCACCAGAAAGCATTGTCCCCCAAATTTATCGTGCGTTTAACTGTCTCCTCCCCTGTTTCAAGGTTAATTTTAGTGACGATTTTTGCTTTAGTACCATCAGTATACTGATTATTAGCAGTAGTCACATCATAACGAGTGTTATCTTCAACCATCGATCCAGTAGATTCACTAGAAGACGCTTCTATCTTAACTTTGTTTGACGTATCAATAACGCCATGCATCTTCTTATAAATCGGGAAATAGGTCATAATCCCTAAAAACATACCCAGAGCCATAATCCATTTTCTACCTATCTTATCAGACAAGGCTCCAAAAACTATGAAAAATGGAGTAGCAAAAACTAAAGCAATTAAAACTACATTATTAGTTTGGGTAAATTCCATGCCCTGACTTCTAATAAATCTTAATGCATAAAATTGTCCGGTATACCAAATTACCCCTTGACCCATAGTTGCTCCTAGCAGTGCTAGCAATACATACTTTAGGTTTTTCTTATTACCAAAACTTTCTTTTAATGGGTTAGTTGATATTTTTCCTTCATCTTTTAATTTTTTAAATAAAGGAGATTCTTCCATCCTTACCCTAATGTAGATAGAAATCATTAACAAGAAAATGGACAGTAAGAAAGGAATTCTCCATCCCCAATCAGCAAAATCTTGCTCGCTCATGCTTCCCTTTACACCTTGAATTACCAAAAGCGAAACCAAAAGACCCACTGTGGCCGTGGTTTGAATCCATGATGTATAAAAACCTCGTTTACCAACTGGAGAATGCTCGCCTACATAAGTTGTTGCTCCTCCATATTCACCACCTAATGCTAAACCTTGTAAAAGCCTTAATGATACCACTATTGCTGGTGCTAAAAAACCTATTGTTTCATAGCTGGGCACTAGCCCTATCAAAAATGTTGCTCCTCCCATAAGAGATAAAGTGACTAAAAAAGTATATTTCCGACCGACTAGATCACCTAATCGCCCAAAAAATACCGCCCCAAATGGACGCACAACAAAACCCGCGGCGAAGGCTGCCAATGTTGACAATAAAGCCGCGGTGGGATTTCCTTTAGGGAAAAATTGTAACGAAATAATCGATGCTAAACTCCCAAATAGATAAAAATCATACCATTCTATGAGAGTTCCAACTGAAGAGGCAAAAACTACCCGTGGTAATCCTTGCGTTTGTAATTTTTGTGTTGCCATAATCAACTATGTTAAATTCATAAATATTGTTAACCTTAATCGTCTATGAAAAAAGTTTTTAAAAAATTAATCCTTCGCATATTCACCAATAACGGCAAAATAACCAAATACTACTAAAGAAAAAACTATTATTGGGTTTAAAACCAGTAATAGTATCCAACCAAATATCTGATCAGACAAACCTCCACTTGTAATTTTGGCGTAACTGTCTATGATACGATCGTACCCAATATAAAGGCCTAAAGCGATCCAACCCACGCCTAAGATCCTTTTTATTACTTCTACAAATTCCATAAGCTCTACCTTTGTTTAGTTTATTGTTATTGTTAATAACTTACTTACGATATTTAAATAGTATTATGCATGAACTTAAAATCAAAAAATAAAATTTAATTATTCATCTTCAAACCTATTTTTATTATTTTCATTTTAGATTTGAGATGTATACTAATTTTTTACTTAAAAAGTCCTACACGCTTTCGGTTCTATAATAGTTTGCTATTTTTTTCAAACATTAAATTTAAAAAGAATTAATTATTTAATTTAAATGAGAAAGCACTACCAGCTTTAATCCTTGTTGGGTATAATATAAAACAATTTTTTATTATGAAACATTATGGCTAAAAAAAATTTAAAAAATTACCCCTATCTAGTAATTTTATTCGTAATTATCTTTACTTTATTCTCTTGTAATAAAATTTCTCGCTCTTTTAAATCAGATTTTCCAGAAACTGTTTTTCTAATATATGCTGAAAAAACAAATCAATCTTTAGCTGCTGCTAAGCAAGAAATATTCTCATTAGAAAATAAAAATTTGCTGCTTTTGCCATTTTATTCTCCATTAAATAGCTTCAAAAATGTTGATAATCATCTGTTAAATAAACTATTTACTAATACAAAAAAGATGTTATCAACCACAGATTTAAAAACTTCTCATTATATATATAACAACTATCAATCTTATCTTCCTAAATCATCTGAAGTTACTCGCTTAGATAAATTTCAAAAATTGCTTTATGAAATATCTATCTCAGAAAAATCTTTAAGTAGGGATATAGGAAGCTTTCATAAAGCCGATTTAATTCTTACCAATCAAATAGACTTTTGGCCTGATTTTGAGAATAATTCCCACATTAATAAACAAAAAATGCAAATTCAAACAAGGTTGATTGACGTAAAATCTGGACTTATATTATGGACAGGTATAAATTATGCCAATCTGAATGCTGACGACAACAGTGAAGATGAATTTAATAATTTAATCAGGGTTATTTTAGTTAAATTATCTGCTGCTTTTTAAAAAAATAAAATAAATTCTCCTTTTTTACCCAGTTTGGCAGAATTTATGCTTTCACTATTATTGAATAAAAGAGAAAAGTTGATGGGCTAACTATCAATAATTATATAATTTATATTATTATGCTAAAAACACTATCTGTTTCCTTGTTATCCGTATTTGCGGTTATGGCTTATTATTATTTCGGCAGTAGCATAGCTTTGGCTATGGTAGGTTTGCTGTTTGTATTTAGCATAATGATCTATTATCTAAAAAGCCATATAGTAGAAATAGAAGAACACGATTATACTAATCAAAAAGCTAGTCAACGCAAGCTAGCTCACACTAAAGGAAAAAGTGAAAATTCATCTGTTTTAACTAAAGAGGAAGCTAGGAAAAATAAAATTATCCCCATTGATCGAGGGGTGCTCGCTGCCTTTGAAAGGACTTTGCAAACTAAAGCAGCTGAAAATAAGCACGCACCGATTATTTTAACTCAGCAAAGAGATTATCAACCCATCAAACAAACCATAAAACCTGAACCTGCTTTGGCTAAAGAAAAAGAAAAGGTTAAGGTAAGCATATCTAAAACCGCTAAACGAAAACAAAAAAACTTGGCTCATCAAGGCGCTGCTAAAAAAGAAAAATTAGCTGGCAACCTTAATAACATCTCTACTGCCAATAATGCATATAGCCGCAAATCAAGCGAAAAATCTGCTATCGCTCAACAAAATAAACATACGCTATCCCAAACTAACAAACCATCAAGGGCTAATATTGTTGGTCAAGAATCTGTGGATTCTATTTTTGATGAGCTAATCAGTGAAAATAATAGCCCCTTATTAACGGAAAAAAAATCCATAAACCAGATAAAAACTAGCCCGCAAGAAGCTTCTCAGGATATATCTTCGCCCATTATATCAAGTGATTTAAATGATGAATTATCTGATCACGCTCTAAAATCGGAAATAATACCAACTACCGACAAGATATCTACAAACTTGGTGGAAGAATTAACTGGGCCAGGCCAAGAGAATATCACTAAGATGAAACAATTGATTGATGATGAAAATTATCAAGACGCCATAACCACGGCTAGTGATTTTTTAAAAGATAATTTAATTCCGCTTAAGCAAGATGAGAGAGGAGAACTTAACTTCCTTTGCGGGATTGCCCATGTAAAAGAAAAGAATTTTGCTGAAGCACGCACTAAATTTTTAGATTATTTCTCTCATCAAATATCTAAAGATGATGAAAAATTTAATAATCATATTTATCAGGTAACTGAACTTTTTAGAAATGCTACCGCCCATAAATTTGCTATCCCATTTTTTATTACTGCTTTAAGTTTGAAGAGGAGCAATCAGGAATTTGGCGATATGGATATATTATATTCTGATATAGTTACTGCCTACATAGAGATAAATGAGCCTGATAAATTAGTAGAGGCTTATCAAAACCAGTTAGCTATCCGCCGAAAGTTAAAAGATTTGGAAGGTCAGCTAAGTATTTTAGATAAGTTGGGCAAGATTTATTACGATAATAGTGATAGCGCTGGATCTAGTTTTTGTTATCAACAATCACTAGAAGTGCGTAAAGAGATTATGAAACATCCCTCTGATTTAGAATAGGTCAGCATTTTTTTTAGTTGACGCCTCACCATAGTAGGAATAAAATCTACCACTAGGAATGATTTTTTCAAAATAGTTGAAGACTCGTTTAGTTTAATCAACCCTTTTTTTATCCCATGAATAATAGCGACAACACATCTAATTCCCTTATTGGTAATGACAAACAAGGATTTACCAAATTTTTAACAGACGATTTTAGTATTCCTGATTCATTTTCTGATTTACAAGATGTGTGGCATAATTTTGCACTTATTTTGCTTGAATTGGCACCTAACGAATTTTGTGCTGGCTTTAATAAAAAAGAATTAGCTCAATTTTTTTGGGATAGGTTTGAATTTTTTATTAGTAAGAAAAATAAGTCTCACCACATCAAAATAAGCGATATTAGCGAGCAAATAAATCGGCAGATGCTCAAAAAAGGTACACACTTGCCGGTTAATTTAGATCATTTTTCTTTAATTGAAATAGCGGCTGACGATAGACCTTTCATTATTGATAATTTTTATAATCTGCTAGGTATCCATCAGCTAAAAGTTAATATGCTGATTCATCCTATATTCTCCCTCATTAAAGTGAGGGGAAGGTGCAAGGTGATAGACCTCGCTAATGCTGAATCTAAGATTAGATTGTCTTACGTTTGTTGTATTGTGCGTCATCATAGTGATTTTTCTAGTCAAGTTTTTTCATTAGAAATTGACCAAACTTTGAATCTCTTAAAAGTTGTGGTGGATGATTTTCCATCTATAAAAGTGGCCTGTGAAAAGCATACTATCGTTCATCAAGACGGCGTGGGAGAATCTATTTCTGATGCAGAGCAGCGAGCGATATTTCGTTGGTATTTAGGGGGAAATATTATATTTTTTGGCTATGGATCAATTTTAGAAAATAAAATCACCAAAAATATCAATTGGCAAGACATTAAAAACCCTTTGGGGTGGCTTAAATTAATTATAAAAGATAATGACCACGCCACTCAAAGAATGGTGTTAGAGGCCTTATTATATTTCTCTAAAAGCCATTTACGAAATAGCTTGATGGAAATTAATTTCAAGCCCCTACTAAGAGATAGAAGTAGGCTTATCTTAGCTTTGCATAAGATATATGATGAAAATTATAACACCGTGGTGGTGGTACTGCCTTGTGTGTTTAGTAATAAATCTCATCATGAGTATATTTTAAATATCCCCATTGTTCGCCTTAAATTAGCCGGTGTTTTTGAAAAAATAGGCTTGTTATTAGACAGCCATGATTACAAAAATATTATAGAGCTATATGGTCATATTCCCCGCCAAGAGCTATTCAGGATGGATCGAGAAGAATTGATTTATCTTTATAAGCGAGCTCAGGATTTATGGGAAGTAAATCAACTTATGATGCATGTATACACCAAACCGGGGATTGATTATATTAGAATTACAGTAATTTTGCCATTAGAAAAAATGTCTACTGTGGCAGTAGATACCATCAAAAAAGAATTCAAAAAATATTGGGGAAAAGATGCCAACTATTTTTATTTTTTCGTATATAAACAATTAGCTCATATCCACTTTGCTTGGCTGATTGATTGGAAAAAGATAGAATTGCTTGATATAGACAGCCTTTCTCAGATATTACGTAACAAGCTAAAATCTTGGCAAGAATCATTAAAAGAACTATCGCTAGCCCTGCCTTCCACCCAAAAATCAATTAGCATTGCTGATATTATAAACAGTGATTTACCGGAAAATTATCGTTCTGTCGTTTCTCCGCAAGACGCCCTAAGAGATATTATAGAAATAGATAAGCTTTTAGCCGATGGCCAAGACCGAATTATTATAAGAAGAAAAGGGGATACTAAATCTAAAATAACTATTTATTCTTTTACCAATTATAGTTTAAGAAAGACCTTTTTAAAATTCGATTCTTTAGGATTAGAGCCGACTAATAGTGATCAAATATTATTAAAAATAGCCGGTAAAAATGTTTATGTGCAAATGTTTTTATCTAGTCATCCTCATATATCGGTAGCTGATTTTTCTGATTTATCGAAAAGATTTATTGATTTCTTCAAGGCATCACTAAAAGAAGAAATACGCAATGATGCTATTTTTTCATTATTATTCTCTACTCGCCTAACCACCAAACAAATAGAAATATTAAAGGCGTATCGTAATTATCTAAGTTTAACCAATGTGGCCTTTTCTCAAGTGAATTTAACTAAGGTATTACTTGATTATCCTAATTTTTCAGAAAACTTAGTTGATTATTTTGAACAAAAATTTATTCCTGTTCAAAAAATAAAGGGTGATAGAAATAAATATTTAACGAAAAAGATAACCTACCTAAATGAGGAAATTGCTAAATCTGAAACTGTGCTAGAAGATATCGCTTTAAAATCATTAGTTGCTATCGCGAGCACTACTATTAGAACTAATTATTATCTAAAAAATTATCAAGCACTAGCGATCAAAATAGATTGCTCAGCTAATGAATATATCCCAACACCTAAGCCTCTTTACGAGATTTTTGTGATCAATGATATCCTAGAAGGGGTTCATCTTAGAGGAGGAAAAATTTCTCGCGGTGGCATCCGTCACTCTGATCGACTTGATGATTATCGTAGTGAAGTGCTAGATTTGATGCAAACCCAAATGCTTAAAAATGTGTTGATAGTGCCTGTTGGCTCTAAGGGAGGGTTTATTGTTAATAAGAGCTGGCCATCAAGAAAGGAGCAATTAGCTGAATTACCTAATTATTATAAAGACTATATTAAAAGCCTGCTTTCTTTAACTGATACTATCAAAAATGGAAAAGCGGTCCATCCTGAGGGATTAATCACTTATGATGGGTATGATCCTTACTTGGTAGTTGCTGCTGATAAGGGCACGGCTAGCTATTCTGATTTTGCTAATCAAATTAGTCTTGAAGCTAACTATTGGCTGGGAGACGCTTTTGCTTCGGGGGGCTCTAATGGATATAATCACAAGTCTTTAGGGATTACAGCACGAGGGGCGTTTGAGTGTTTAAAGATACATTTTCAAGAGTTAGGTTTTGATTTTAAAAAAGATATCTTTCGCATGGTAGCGATTGGCGATATGTCTGGCGATGTTTTTGGCAACGGGATGCTGTTATCGGAAAATATCAAATTGGTGGGAGCGTTTAATCATTTATACATTTTTATTGATCCTACCCCTAACCCTAAAACTAGTTTTACTGAACGAAAGAGGTTATTCAATTTAGCTAACTCTTCGTGGAAGGATTATAACCAATCTTTAATCAGTAAAGGAGGGGGCATTTTTAGTCGTAATAGCAAGTCTATCACGCTTACCCCAGAGATGAAAAATTTACTTCGCTCCACGCAAAAATCATTATCGGGCATAGAAATGATTCGAGAAATACTTTTATTAGATGTGGAAGTTATCTTTAATGGAGGTATTGGGGTTTATATTAAATCAAGCAATGAAACTAACGGGCAAGCTGGCGATAAAAGTAACGATAATGTTAGAGTTGATGCGAGCGACCTTAACGCAAAAATTATTTTAGAAGGTGGTAATTTAGGAGTAACCCCTTTAGGGCGTATTGAATTTAACTTGGCTGGCGGGCTAATTAATAATGATGCAATAGACAATTCTGCCGGAGTAGATATGTCTGATAGAGAAGTAAATATCAAAATATTGCTCAACGAATTAGCTAATCAAGGAAAAATTAAGACCGCTACTAAAAGGCAAGAAATATTTAATGCCCTTTCTGATAGCGTAACTAAGCTTTGTTTAATTAATAATCAACTTCAATCTTACCGCATATCATTAGATCAAAGACGATCAAAAATTGAAGGAAATTATTATATATCTGAAATAGAACATTTAGAAACAGTTGCTAACCTTAGTAGGAAAGATAATGATATTCCTAAGTTTCAGTGGTTCATAAATTTGCTTAAACAAAATTTAGCTATCCCTCGTCCGTTATTGGCTATTTTATTAGCCCATATGAAAAACTATGTATATAACATTATTTTCCAATCTGATTTAGCTGATTCAGCATATATGGATCATTATTTTCAGGAATATTTCCCAACAGCTCTACAAAAAGAATTCGACCTTAAAAATACCTCTCATCCTTTACGTAGAGAAATTATTTGTGCCACACTAACTAATTTTTTCATTAATCGTAATGGGATGATTTTTTTAGCTAATGTGCATGTTATCACCTCAAACAAGGTGATAGATATTATCAAGAGCTTTTTCATTGTTAATACTTTTTTCCCCCACGCAGAAAAAGGCTTGATGGATAGTTTGCTAAAAGAATGTAGACCTGGTGGTTTTGATAAGGCTTGCCGGCTGGTGATGGATGTAGAAAATATAGTAAAAGAGCGTACTGTTTGGTTGTTGGCTAATTTTGCACCTAGAAAACTTAATTTAGATAGTTTATCTAGCTTTAAAAATTCGTTAGATGAGTTTTTAAAACAGCCCGCTTCAGTTAAATATCACCCAAATACGGCTAAACTAAATAAGAAAAAACAACAATTAATCGACCTTGGCTATAGCAAAAAAATAGTTGATGCCTATATGAGCCAAGTATCGCTTAATAATCCTTTTGAGTCTGTTTTTCTGCATAAGGTGTCTAATCTTAGTTTTAAAGAGATTCAGGTTATTATTCATCAAATGGAAGATTACTTTAATTTTGCAGTTATCGAAAATATGCTATTTGAAACTATCAGTACTGATGAATGGGAAAAAGCTTTTGTAGGTGGATTAATCTTAAAAACTAACCTTATTAAACGGGGTTATTACCGAATAGTGGGCCTCTATATTAACAAAGTTGGCCCCCAAAATGCTTTTGATCAATTTATATCAGATATTGAGCCTATGCTTCATAAATATAGAAAAGCTTGGCTTAAATTTTACGCAAACCAAGATAATCACCTTAAAGCGATTAGTGTGTTATTGGATAAATTAAATCGATACCTGAAGATTAGTAAAAAATCAGCAAGCGTTGAAGAAATAAAATAGCAGTTCTTACCGGTTGCTGGTTAAAGTAAGGCATAGAGTGTATTTAGGCTCAATTTAGCAAAATAATGTTAACCCTCGCCCAAATAAAGATATAAATAAATAGATAATTAAATGGATAATTAATTATTATTATTATTATTAGGCCGATAGGCTTTGCCTAAATCTTGATTTAAAATAAGGTAAGGCCCCCCAATTAAATCTATACAGTATGGAATTGCCAAAACAAGTTCATCTAAAATTTCACCTATTGCTTTAGGTCTGCCTGGTAGATTTATAATTAAACTATTATTTCTAATTACTCCTACCTGCCTTGATAATATCGCTGTAGGGACATATTTTAAACTAATTGAACGCATCTTTTCCCCAAATCCATCTAACACCTTGGTAGCTACGCTCAAGGTGGCCTCAGGGGTAACGTCTCTTTTGGCTGGGCCTGTTCCTCCTGTAGTTAACACCAAGGCACAGTTTTTTTTATCACACAAATTAACTAACGCATTAGCAATATTTTTCTCTTCATCATTCACCAAAATATAATCCACTTTAACCAAATTTTGCAGTGATTTTTTCACCCAATCAATGATTGCCGGGCCGCTTAAATCTTTATATACCCCCTCCTTAGCTCGATCGCTAACTGTTAACACCCCTAGGTGCAAACTATCCACTTTTTTAATTTTCACTAGCTAGCCTTCTTTTTTTGATAATATTTCTTATTTTTTTTGCCACCTTTGGTATCACATAATCATCAAAATCTTCACCTAGCGTAACTAATTCTCTTATTACACCTGAATTTATGGCAGATAAGCCTGGATCGGCAAATATGCTCACCGTTTCTACATCATTATTTATTTTTTTGTTTACGCTAGCTAAATTAAATTCAAATTGAAAATCTGTTGTATTCCTCATCCCCCTCAACATAAAAGACGCCCTTTTCTTAATTGAATATTTAACTATCGCCCCTTCAAAATGATCCAGTATCACATTATCTAATTTATAAAATTCTATATATTCATTCATCATCGCCATTCTGTCTTCCAAGGAAAAAAACGGCTTCTTTACCGGATTAATCGCTACTACCCAATAAATATAATCAAATTTTAAAGCAGCTCTACGCAAAATATCAGCATGCCCTAATGTAGGCGGGTCAGCACTGGTTGGATAAACTGCAATAAATTTTCTCATGTTTTATATCCTCTCTTTTATAAAATTAAATAAATTGATATCATATTAAAATTAACTAAATCTAATCCTCGCATCGGCCTTGGCTAAACATATATCAGAAATTATATTGCCTACCAGAAATAATAAAGTCGACATATATAAAGTCCCCATAACTACCGGATAATCACGCTCAGTTACCGCCTGATAACCAAGTAATCCCATTCCATCTATATTAAATATTTTTTCAATTAAAAAAGACCCCGCAAATACTAAAGTGATAGTTTGGCCAAAAGTAGCCGCTAAGGGGATTAAAGAATTACGTAACGCGTGATGAAAAAATACTTGATACCGGCTAAACCCCATCGCCACCGCACTACGAACAAACGGAGATCCTAAATTTTCAAGTAGTGAATTTTTCACCAACAATGTCATATAAGCAAAAGAGCCTATCAAATAACAAGCAGTGGGTAAAATTGAATGCTTTATAACATCTCCCACCTTTTGCCAAGCCCCCAGCTCATCAAAATTATCACTCGTAAAACCAGATATAGGTAGCCAATCAAAATTTGCTCCTAACGTATATATCAATAATAACCCAAAGATAAATGAAGGAATCGCATATCCCAAAAATACTATAAACGATGATATATTATCAAAAATTGTCTGATGATAAACCGCCTTCATTACCCCCAGCGGAACTGAAATTAAATATGTTATTATGGTAGTCACCAACCCAAAATATAAAGATATCGGCATTCTTTCTAACACAAGATCCAAAACCGGTTCTTGATAACGATAAGAAATGCCAAAATCAAGCATTAAAGCTCTTTTTTGCCAGTCCCAGTAGGCTTCGTAAATAGGCTTATCAAATCCATAAAATTTCTTGAGATATTCTATCTGCTCCTCGCTTATTAGTGAATCTGAGCCCCCAACCCCCCTTTGTGTTAACCCTTGTTGGCTAAATCTAATGCGAGAAATTTCTTGCTCAATAGGCCCACCAGGCACTATCCAACTTATCATAAATACTAGCATGCTAATGCCCAGTAAAGTTGGGATTAAAAGTAAAAATCTCTTTATTAAATATGCCCTCACTTATCTTTTAGTTGTGCTTCTTTATGATGAAAAAATTTCCATAACCTAGTTATATCTTGGCTAGTTATTCCTGGCACCTTTTTTAATTCTTCCTTAGTGGCTTGTTTAAGGTCAGATATTTTTCCAAAATATTCAAGTAATATTTCTTTTTTCCGAGAGCCTATGCCAAATATATCATCTAAACTAGAATGTAGCATCTGCTTTCGCCTGATTAGCTTGTGATAAGCCAAGGCAAACCTATGAGCTTCATCTCTTACTCTTTGCAGAAAATGTAGCGTTGGTGAGCTTTTATTTAATCTAAGCTTATTTTTTAATTCTGGCTTTACTACATATTCAAAATCTAAACTATCATTATTTTTAGCTCTTTCACCAGCTCTACCTTGCATTGCCCCCTTATTAAATCTTTTCTTCTCTTGACGACCTTTCGCGAAGCTAATGACATCAAAATTTATCAGAGATAAATCACTTTTTGCTATCACCGCTAAAACAGCGTTTAGTTGCCCTATACCCCCATCAATAATTATTAAATCAGGCCAAAGCCAATCTTTGCTAATTCCCCTTTTTATCCTTCGCGTTATTACTTCGGCCATAGCGGCAAAATCATCTATTTTATCGACCGTTTTAATTTTGAATCGTCGATAATACTTTTTAGCGGGCATATTATTTTCAAAAACCACCAGAGAAGCAACGCTATTAGTGCCTCCTAGGTGTGAAATATCAATGCACTCCACTCGATTTGGTAATACTTTTAGCTTTAGATCATCTTTTACTCTATTTAAAATGCCCTGATTTGTTTGCTCGCTAGCTAGATAAGCCTTTAAATTCGCTATTCCATTTTGGAGGCATCCATCATAAAACTTCTTTTTCTCTATCACACTAGGAAATTTTATCTTAATTTTTACCTTCCTCTCCTTAAAATAATGAATAAGCATTTTTGCCTCATCGGTAACTTCAGGTACATAAATAATTGGTGGAGGCTGCTTTTCTTTTCCTATATAAAGCTTAGCAAATAAATGCCTGATTACCTCGTCATCTTGATATCCTCCATCATCACCTAAAAATTCAAAATCACTACCCACTATTATTCCCCCTCTAATAAATACCGCTTGACCTCCTAAAAATCCATCTTCTCGCACCACCCCTAAAAGATCACAAGATAATTTATCTCTCGTAATGCGAGGCTTTTTTAGCAGTGTCTCCTTGACTGATTTTATTTGATCTCTGATTTTGCTCGCTCTCTCAAAATCTTGTTTAGCGGCCCTGCTATGCATTTCTAAAGTTAATTCTTCCACCAATTGATTATAATCCCCCTTTAATAGTTTAATTACTTGGGTAACTATTTCTTTATACTCACTAACCTTCACATTTCCGGTGCAAGGGGCTAGACACCGTTTTAAATAAAAATTCAAACAGGGTTTATATTTTTTGCTCCCGTCTAAATCCATTTTTGATGTTCTAAGGGGGAAATATTTATGTATTGCTTGTAAAGTGCTTCTGGCATCATGAATTGAGCTATAGGGGCCGTAATACTGTGAGCCATCTTTTTTTACCTGTCTTGTCAAAAAAAGCCGGGGAAATCTTTCTTTTATCGTTACCTTTATGTGAGGATAGGTTTTGCTATCTTTTAATAAAATATTATAGCGAGGTTTATGCAGTTTTATTAAATAATCCTCTACTAGTAACGCCTCTGATTCTTTTAAGGTGATGATCCATTCTAAATCTCTTAGTTTAGCGACAAATATTGCGGTGCGGTGGTTAGACAGGCTTGCTTGCTGGAAATAGCTACGCACCCTATTCTTTAAATTTTTTGCTTTACCTATATAAATAATATTAGCATTTTCATCCTTAAGTAAATAAACGCCTGAACTGGTGGGCAATGATTTTAATTTATCTGATAGAGCTAAAGCGGTTGCGTTAGCCATATTTTCTATTGTCATACAGGTATTATTTTTATACTTCTTTTAGTGATAATTAATTTTTGAGCTTCCTAAGGATAGCAAAATAACATACTTTTCTTAAGCAACTAATTATTATAATATCTAATTCGTAATATTTTCTACACATAAATTGATAGAGCACCGCTCACCATTAGTTCAATTTTTTTTTATTACATATCGCTTGACATTTATTTGATAAATTAGAAAATAGAGTAACCCTATTCTATAAACAGGAATATTCATATCAAAAATAAGCATGGAAAAAATATTTATCCCTATATTTACTATAGTCACCATTATTTCTTTATCTCCCAAATTAAAAGCACAAACTATCCCTTACATCGGCTTAGGATTTAATTCTTTTACAATATCCATGGAACCTAAATCTACGTCTGTGGGCGTAGCAACCGTTTATCGTACAGAGCCTACCGCCGACAAAGGAACAGAAATAGGTCTTGTTGGGGGAGTTATTCTTAATGATAATGCTAAGATTAATTTTAACTTTTTCTCAGGTGAGACAAATTCAATACCAAAAATTCTAGCTACAGAAGTTTTAGCGGTAACCTATGATTATGGATTTAATAATCAAGGAATAAGAAGAGGTTGGCTCATCGGCGCTGGCTTAGCAAGCACTAAGATTGACATTATGGATAATGATATCATAAAAACCACTTCCGTAAGCAACATGGGCCTAGCGGTAAAAGGCGGATATGAATATCAAATTAATGATAATCTGTTATTTGATATTGTGATAAACGTGTATCTAATAGACAAAGACGTTGATTTTGTATATAAAGGTCAGTATTTAGGAACGACTGGTGTTTGGACAGCAACGTCGGTAGTTTCTAGTGAATTAGCCTTAAGTTATTTATTTTAGCATTAGTTAGCTGGTAACTTTAGCTTTAACTAAAATTACCAGCTAGTAACCCTTTATATTTAACAAAATACTTTCTCTACTTGCTAGATTTATCTAATTCACTCATTTTATTTACTAGATAATCACTTTCTTTAGAAAATTTTTTCCCCATATCCGATAAATATTCCCTTAACGAATCTATTTGATTTACTAGGGTTTGATCATTTTTATTTTCAATTAGATGCAAAGTTTGCTGAGCTTGACCTATAAAATCCTTGATTACTGATTTATTATGCTCATTATCCATCAAAATATGGGTATAAAGGCTAGAATCACGCCCTATTATTCGGCAAGCAAAGGCAAAATTAGCCCTATATACTGGGCTTGATATACTAGTCAATTCTTCAATATCTATCGATTGATGCTGCAGCGTTTTAGTGAACACTATGTGTATAAAATGCATCAGCCCTTGAATATAACTCATCAATTTATCGTGCCTTTGCCAATCTTTGATGATAAAAATTACTAATCCTAGCCTCTCAAAAAATTTCTTTAATTTAATTAAATTTGAAGAATATCCATTGGTAACCGGCATAAGTAGCAAATTCTGATTTTTGATATCTTGCATGGCGCCAAATAAAGGATGAGATGATATCACTTCAGCTTGATATTTTTTCATCACCTTGATTATCTCGGATTTAACCGATGTAAAATCTGTCCATACTTGATTAGCCCTTAGTTTAGGGCCTATTTTCATAGCTACTTGCTTGCTAATTGCGATAGGCACGCTCAATATAATCAAATCACATTCACTTACTATGCGTTGCTCTTCTTTAGGATTATTTTCATCAGAAATTAGGCAAGATATTCCTTTTTCTTTCATCACCCGAGCAAACATTTCTCCCATTTTGCCGGTGCCTCCGATAATACCAACTTTTTGAAACATTTATTATACTTGATAAATTAATATTGAATTTCTATAAGATAAGTAACTACTAGTTTTAAAAAATAGATTTATATATTACTTTAAGTCTAGGTTTATAAATACTATTATGCAAGTTCATCAAATAAAATTAATTTTTTCTTTGCTCAAGTCATGAATCGTACACACATAAAAATATGCGGAATAACTCGCTTAAAAGACGCCTTAGAAATAGCTAATCTAGGAGTGGGAGCATTAGGTTTTATCATATACCCGCCATCTAAAAGGTATATAGCTCCACCAGATATAGCTGATATAGTGGCTAGTCTGCCCCCCTTTATCCAAAAAATAGGCGTGTTCGTGAACCATCCGTTACCAGAATTAATCAAAATAATGCAAGTCGCCAAACTAAACTTAGCACAGCTACACGGAGATGAGAGCGTTGAATATACCAATCAACTAACTAAAGCAAAAATAAATTGGTATAAGGCAATCAGGCTAAAAAATGACGCCGATTTAGCAAAAATAGCCGATTACAGCTGCCACAATATACTAATTGATAGCTGGCAAAAAGGTGATTATGGGGGAACTGGAAAACTAATCAACCATAAGAAATTTGCCAATTTAAGCGAGACCATCAAATCTAGTAATAAACAAATAATATTGGCTGGCGGCTTAAATGCTGATAATATATTAAATTCTATAACTGATTTTCGGCCTGTAGCAGTTGACGTCTCTTCAGGGGTAGAAGATTTTCCCGGTAAGAAAAATATTATCAAAGTTACAAATTTCATTAAGGCACTTGAAAAGTCATAACTAGCCTTAGAATATCAATCCAATAATCGTATTTATTGGGAACGAGCGTTAATCAAAAATATATAGTTTCAGTCAAACCAGCCTAAGTATGGCAAAAACGAGCCATCAATATAGCAATATTTATAATTAACTGGCCCATCCAAACTAGCCCAAACATATCGAAAATAGGCCATCAATCTCGTAGCGAGTGCAAAATATGGCGATATTTATAATTAACTAGTTCATCCAAACTAGCCTAAATATCTTGATCTCTGGAGACCCCGTGAGTTACTTCGCGTAATTTAAGCATTATCTCATAAAGATTACGCTCATCAAGCAAATCTGTCTCTAATACTCGCACCACCTCAGCGCGCACCCTATCTTCAGTCATGCCTCTAGTTGACCACTCTCGATACAAATTCTTAACGAAATTATCCAAATCAGTGCCGTCAATATTTCTATGAAAGATGAACTTAAGTGCCGATTCATTGTAATTATTCACAAATTCTTTAACCGCCTCATCATCAATAACACCCTTACCATAAAATACGTTATTATCATCAACACGCATCTCCTTAGATTTAACCACCTCTGACATTAATTTGCGTTCTATCTCATCTCTTTTGGGATAAGAGAACAGATAAAACCAGAATATGATAAGTCCAGCCAAGCTGGTCAAGGCGTAAATCAAGCCTGAAAAATTAATATTAAATAAATGATGTTGGCTTATCTTCCTAAACACCCCCCCCTTATTATCCATCAAAAGATAAGAAAGTTGATAGAATAATTGATTATAGAAGAAATATAATAAAAATAGTGCCCCCGCCATAGTGGCTAGCAGAAGCACTTTAAAACTTTTCTCAGATATTAATATTTCGCCCATAACACAAAACTTGTCAGATAAGGTTTATGTAGATATGATAAAACAGTCTATAAATTATAGACTACTATATATACTCTTCGGGAAAATATATTAAAAATTAAGCGTCGCCCCGTGATATTATAAATAATAATAATAATGATAATTAATCAATTAATTGAGCAGTGCTAAAAAGGGGTTTTCCAGATTTAATACACCAACAAATCGATGATTACGGCAAAATAAGAGTTTACGAAGACCACCAAGAAAGATATCTGCTATTTGATACTGACGCCAAACAAGGAGGAATTTTAAGGTCAAATCCTCGGTTTTCGACATTAAAATATCAACATGTGATGCAAAGTGTCGCTTTTTTAGGCCTAGACATTAAAAATATATTATTAATCGGTCTTGGTGGGGGTTCAATGGCAAATTTCTTTCAAGTGATATTCCCAAACAGCAAAGTAAAGGTGGTAGAACTTCGAGCCGGAGTTTGTGAAGTGGCCAAGAAATACTTTTTTCTCCAAAACCTTCCCCCGCTAAGTTTAGAAATTAAAGATATAGTCGGATATTTTTCTAACAATGGAGAAGAAAGATTTGATGTAATTATCCTAGATGCCTTCATGAACGAAGGCATGCCCAGCAAAATAAATCATCCCTCATTTTTCAATACATGCAAAGAAAAATTATCACACCAAGGTATTCTAGTAATGAATTATTGGAATTCGCAATATAAAGAGAATAGTCACAATCTGACCATAGCAAAGTACATCTTTGACCAGCGAATAATGATAGCCCCAGTGAGTGGATGCAGTAATATGATATGCTTTCTATTCAAAAATATCACACCACCTAATAGTCTACTGGGAAATATAGATAGTAATATAGAGAAGGCCAACGATTACTACAAAATACCTTATCAGCAATATTTGCAGAAAATAATTGATAAAAAAAAGGAAGGATAACCATCATTTGTGAAAAACCAGGCGACGACCTACTTTCCCATGCAGCTTCCCGCATAGTATCATCGGCGCAGAAGGACTTAACTGCCGTGTTCGGAATGGGAACGGGTGTAGCCCCTTCGCTATAGCCACCTAGAATTTCAACAAACAAAAAATACATCTGAGGCAAAAAGCAACGGTATCAATAAAACAATTAGACATCGCTGGGGATAAAAAACACCCCAGCTAAGCTGCAAGTTCTGAAAAAAATCAAGTCACTCGGTCTATTAGTACGGGTCAGCTGAACTCGTTACCGAGCTTACACCTCCCGCCTATCAAACAGATAGTCTTTCTGTGACCTTACAGAATTAAATTCTGGGAAATCTATCTTGAGGTAAGCTTCCCGCTTAGATGCTTTCAGCGGTTATCTTTTCTGAACTTGGCTACCCAGCGATGCTCCTGGCGGAACAACTGGTACACCCTAGGTTCATCCATTCCGGTCCTCTCGTACTAAGAACAGGTCCTCTCAAATTTCCAACGCCCACGGCAGATAGAGACCAAACTGTCTCACGACGTTTTGAACCCAACTCACGTACCGCTTTAAATGGCGAACAGCCATACCCTTGGGACCTGCTCCAGCCCCAGGATGCGATGAGCCGACATCGAGGTGCCAAACCGCGCCGTCGATATGAACTCTTGGGCGCGATAAGCCTGTTATCCCCGGAGTACCTTTTATCCGTTGAGCGACGGCCCTTCCATACAGAACCGCCGGATCACTAAGACCTGGTTTCCCACCTGCTTGAAATGTCTCTCTTACAGTCAAGCTCCCTTATGCCTTTGCACTCGATAGTGGCTTTCCATACCACCTGAGGGAACCTTTGTGCGCCTCCGTTACTTTTTAGGAGGCGACCGCCCCAGTCAAACTGCCTACCAGACGCTGTCCCTTTCCCGGATAACGGGAATAGGTTAGTATTCCAAAAATCAAAGGGTGGTATCTCAACAGTGACTCCACCTGAGCCAAAGCCCAAGTCTCACAGTCTCCCACCTATCCTGCGCATTAATTTTCAAAATACAACGTCAAGCTACAGTAAAGGTTCCGGGGTCTTTTCGTCTTGCCGCGGGTTAACGGCATCTTCACCGCTATTTCAATTTCACTGAGAACCACACCGAGACACCACCCAGATCGTTACTCCATTCGTGCAGGTCGGAACTTACCCGACAAGGAATTTCGCTACCTTAGGACCGTTATAGTTACGGCCGCCGTTTACCGGGGCTTCAATTCAAAGCTTCGTCTTACGACTAACTTCTCCTTTTAACCTTCCGGCACCGGGCAGGAGTCACCCCCTATACGTCCACTTACGTGTTTGCAGAGAGCTGTGTTTTTGATAAACAGTCGCCTGGGTCTCTTTTCTGTGGCCGGATTTTCCTTTGCCTGTTAAGCATTAAATACTACCGGCAGTCCTTATCCCTAAGTTACGGACTCAAGTTGCAGAGTTCCTTAGCATGGTTTCTCTCAAGCGCCTTAGGATTCTCTCCTCACCTACCTGTGTCGGTTTACGGTACGGATCAGATAGTGTTAAGCTTAGAAGTTTTTCTTGGCAGCATGGAATTAACAGCTTTACAGGCTTGCGCCCTTCGTATTCAGGTCTCATCTATAGGGTAACGGATTTACCTATAACCCCAGACTTCGCCCTTAAACCACCACAACCAATCGGTGGCCTGTCTATCCTCCTGCGTCACTCCATCGCACACTATCCAAAGATCGGAATATTAACCGATTATTCTTCGACTACGCTTCTCAGCCTCGCCTTAGATCCCGCCTAACCCTAAGCTGATTAACATGGCTTAGGAAACCTTAGGTTTTCGGCGGATAGGTTTCTCACCTATCTTTTCGTTACTTATGCCAACATTCTCACTTCTATGCCGTCCACCAAACCTTACGGTTTAGCTTCAAACAACATAGAACGCTCCCCTACCACTATCTAAATAAATAAATAGTCCGTGGCTTCGGCGGTATGTTTGAGCCCCGTTATATTTTCGGCGCAGAACCACTTGACCAGTGAGCTATTACGCTTTCTTTAAAGGATAGCTGCTTCTAAGCTAACCTCCTGGCTGTTTTTGCGTTTCCACATCCTTTAACACTTAACATACGCTTGGGGGCCTTAGCCGACGGTCTGGGTTGTTTCCCTCACGAGTACGGGATTTATCTCCCGCATTCTGACTGCCCGGGTCGATGCTGCGTAATTCGGAGTCTGGTTAGATTTGGTAAGTCGGTAAGACCCCCTAGTCTATTCAGTGCTCTACCTCCACAGCACAATAACCGGACGCTATACCTAAATATATATCGGGGAGAACCAGCTATCTCCGAGTTTGATTAGCCTTTCACTCCAATCCCCACCTCATCCGAAGACGTTTTAAGGTCTACCGGTTCGGTCCTTCACTAAGTCTTACCTTAGCTTCAACCTGGACAGGGATAGATCACTCGGTTTCGGGTCTGCTCCCAGAGACTAAATCGCCCTATTAAGACTCGCTTTCGCTACGGCTCCGCTTTATAAGCTTAACCTTGCCACTGAAAACAACTCGTTGGCTCATGATGCAAAAGGTACGCGGTCACCTTGCGGCTCCCACAGCTTTTAAGCATAAGGTTTCAGGGTCTATTTCACTCCTCTTTTAGAGGTTCTTTTCGCCTTTCCCTCACGGTACTGGTACACTATCGGTCTTCGAGTAATATTTAGCCTTGGATAATGGTCTACCCAGATTCAGACAAGATTCCACGTGTCCCGTCCTACTCAGGATACCTCTAGAATTGAGTATTATTCGCCTACAGGGCCTTAACCTTCTAGGGCCAGTCTTTCCAAACTGTTCGACTCTAATACTTTTCTTCATATTGAGGTCCTACAACCACGAAGGAATAATCCTTCGTTTTGGGCTGGTCCGCGTTCGCTCGCCGCTACTAACGGAATCTCTATTGATTTATTTTCCTAAGGGTACTTAGATGTTTCAGTTCCCCTTGTTCGCCTATTTATGCCTATGTATTCAGCATAATATGCCACGGAGTATCCGTGGCGGGTTTCCCCATTCGGAAATCTATGGATCAAAGAATATGTGCTCCTCCCCATAGCTTATCGCAGCTTATCACGTCCTTCATCGCTCCTCGAAGCCAAGGCATCCACCTTATGCCCTTTTTCACCTGAATTTTTCAAAACTTGCAGTAGCTCTTTACGCTAATTTAAAAATTAGCCTAAATCATTACCGCAGTCCGATTCTCCAATTTTGACTTTTTAAAATTAAAAAAAGTCGGCACTTGCGCTTTTTGTGACACGATATATCTATTAATATCTCCTTTTAACATCAAGGAATTATTTACTAACATATCATGCGGTATATTGATACCTTAACCCCAAACTGAAATTAATCAGTTTGTAGTTTTTTTTTGTTGCTTTTCGCTATACAGTTACCACCAAGCAAGGCCTATTATGGTCTTACTTAATAAATAACTGATTCACAGATGTCAAAGAAACAAAAGCTTAATGCTTTTGCATTATTAATCTTTTGCAAGACCATAATGCTAAAACGTTAATCCATTTATTTCAATGAAAAGATATGCTGAATTTGTGCGTCTTTCCCTACTTGAGGGTTATTAAACCTGGTGTTTGTAAAAAACACCTTATTATACTGCCCGTAAAAGCAGTCTTAGTAAACTAAATCGTGAGAGATAGATAACTAATATTTTCTGATCAATAAAGATCAGGAGGTAATCCAGCCGCAGATTCTTCTACGGCTACCTTGTTACGACTTCACCCTAGTCATCGATTCAAGATTGGGCGCCTGCCCCCTTACGGTTAGCTCAGCGACTTCCTCCTAAATCAACTCCCATGGTGTGACGGGCGGTGTGTACAAGACCCGGGAACGTATTCACCGTGGCATGCTGATCCACGATTACTAGCGATTCCAGCTTCATGCAATCAAGTTGCAGATTGCAATCCGAACTGAGAGAAATTTTATGGGATTAGCTCCATCTCGCGATTTGGCAACCCTTTGTATTCCCCATTGTAGCACGTGTGTAGCCCTGGACATAAAGGCCATGCGGACTTGACGTCATCCCCACCTTCCTCCAGCTTGACGCTGGCAGTCTCCCTAAAGTTCCCGGCATTATCCGCTGGCAATTAAGGATAAGGGTTGCGCTCGTTGCGGGACTTAACCCAACATCTCACGACACGAGCTGACGACAGCCATGCAGCACCTGTCACCTTGTCTCCGAAGAGAACAGACTATCTCTAGCCCTTGCAAGGGATGTCAAATCCAGGTAAGGTTCTTCGCGTTGCGTCGAATTAAACCACATGCTCCACCGCTTGTGCGGGTCCCCGTCAATTCCTTTGAGTTTTAGCCTTGCGACCGTACTCCCCAGGCGGAATGCTCAACGCGTTAACTGCGTCACCCACTATTAAAGCAGACAACTGGCATTCATCGTTTACGGCATAGACTACCGGGGTATCTAATCCCGTTTGCTACCTATGCTTTCGTGCCTCAGCGTCAGAAAAGTCCCAGCAAGTTGCCTTCGCCTCAGGTGTTCCTCCTGATATCTACGAATTTCACCTCTACACCAGGAATTCCACTTGCCCCTAACTATCTCAAGCCTCCCCGTTTAAAAAGCAATTCCGAAGTTGAGCTTCGGTATTTCACCCTTTACGTAAGAAGCCGCCTACGCACCCTTTACGCCCAATAAATCCGAACAACGCTCGCACCCTCCGTATTACCGCGGCTGCTGGCACGGAGTTAGCCGGTGCTTATTCGTAAAGTACCGTCATTATCTTCCTTTACAAAAGGGTTTTACGACCCAAGGGCCTTCTTCACCCACGCGGTATCGCTGCGTCAGGCTTTCGCCCATTGCGCAAGATTCCCCACTGCTGCCTCCCGTAGGAGTCTGGACCGTATCTCAGTTCCAGTGTGGCAGATCATCCTCTCAGACCTGCTATACATCGTCGCCTTGGTGAGCTTTTATCTCACCAACTAGCTAATATACCGCAGACCCCTCCTCAAGGCGATTTGCATCTTTCAAATAAAGAATCAATCATTATTGTTATCCGGTATTAGTCTTTCTTTCGAAAGGTTATCCCCGACCTAAGGGCAGGTTGTCCACGTGTTACGCACCCGTTCGCCACTTTAATCGTCCTTGCGGACTTTCTCGTTCGACTTGCATGTGTAAAGCGTACCGCCAGCGTTCGTTCTGAGCCAGGATCAAACTCTCAGGTTTAACCTGTAACCCACAAATTCAAGCACATCTTTTCAAAGAAACTTCGTATATTTAATAAATGTTATTTAATTTTATTCAAATGCACTTATCAAAAAATACGAAAATTACCCAACCACTCGTGGCTGGATACAACGGCAAATATACTTGTTTTTTTTTATGTGTCAAGTTTTTATATTAATTATTTATATGTTTTTATATCTACTCGCTTAATTCCTTTACTAGAGGGTTTTTATCATTATTAATTTATCTGTTCTATTTAATTATTTATTAATTATTTATTAGTTTTTCATTGATTAATTTATTTATTTTTCGTGCTTTTATTATTTTATTATCTCCTTGCTTTTAGTGGCTTTTTTCTTTAATATTATCCTTATATTCTTAACTTATGCGAATAGATTTATTATCATTGATTCCCTCCATTATTCCCTAAATTTAGATAAAGCTTATTGTGCAAAATAACTTACGTACTTTAAATAATTTTCGACCGCGAAAAGTGCTGGTGATTGGTGATGTTATTATTGATCGCTACCACGTGGGTGTGGTTAATAGAATATCGCAGGAGGCCCCTATTCCTATATTACGCATCTCTCATGAAAAGGATAGGCTTGGTGGGGCTGGTTCGCTGGCTCAAAATTTGAGCAGGTTAGGTTGTCAAGTTAGCCTTTGTGCTCTGACTGGTTGTGATGATAATTTGAAAATTTTAAAAAAACTTCTCATTGCTAAAAAAATATCTACTGATTTACTTATTAATGATGATGAGTTTTCTACCTTACTTAAGGCTAGATTTTTAGCTCAAAATCAACAAATATTGCGTGTTGATTATGAAAAAGACTTCTCTTTATCAGCTCCAAAAATAGATAAAATTGTTGATTCTATTATCCCCAAAATCCAGGAATTTTCTGCGGTTGCTATATCTCATTATGTGAAAGGATTTTTGCAACCGTTACTACTTAATAAAATAATTAATGAAACCAAGCGATTAGGCATTCCTTGTGTTTGCGATCCTGGCAGGGGTGTGGATCATTCTAACTATAAAGGGATCACCACAATCAAGCCTAATCGATTAGAAACGGAAGGTTTGGTTGGTTTTAAATTACGAACCACTGCTGATTTTATAAAGGCCGCGACTATCTTAAAAAAACAGACTGAGGCTGAATTTATATTAATCAGTTTAGATGAAGACGGCATATTTTATTACCGCGATGCTGATGATTATAAATTATTTATGGTTGGGAGCAAAGAAATTTTTGATGTTTGTGGAGCGGGAGATATGGTTATTGCTATTTTAACAGCTTTTTTGGCTAATAAGCAGGCTCCTATTGATATTATTCCTTTAGCTAATATTGCGGCCGGAATAGTTATTTCTAGACTAGGCACAGCTAGTGTATCTTTGAGCGAGCTTATGCGAGCCTCGATGCCTAAAGCTCATCGTAAAATTATTAGTTTAGCGGATTTAATCCAGATAAGAAAAAATAGTAACCAGAGTTGGTCTTTTACTAATGGTCATTTTGATAATTTGACTTCTATGCATATAAAATTCTTGCAAAATATGGCTAAATATGGCGATTTTAGAGTGGTAGCAATAAATAGTGACCAATCCATAAAAAAACAAAAGGGCCGTTTCCCAGAAATCAAGCAATTGGTTAGAGCCGAGCTCTTAGCGTCGCTTAGTAGTGTTGATTGGGTGGTTATTTTTGATGAAGATGCTCCTACCGACCTAATTAAAAAACTAAAACCTGATTGGGTTATTAAGGGAAAATCTCATCTTAATCGTGATTTGATTGAACAGCGAGCTATTGATGAAGTTTCAGCTAAGCTTGAATTTGTTACTGATGTGGTGGTTGATAGGTAGGTTTTAATTTAGTTTAGATTAACCTAGTTTTGCTGCTATTGGATTTACCTTCCATGATTTGTGGATATGAATTTAAGAATATTTTAAAAGGATAATCATTAGATGAAGATATTAACCGGCAAATATCGGGGAACTAAACTTAAATTATCATCTCATGATAGGCTCAGACCCACTCTAAATCGGATTCGTAGTGCTTTATTTGATGTATTGCAAACATATTTAGATTTTAAGGGAAGTTTATTTATCGATTTGTTTGCTGGCAGTGGAGCGGTTGGTTTAGAGGCGTTGAGCCGAGGATTTGATAAAACGGTGTTTGTTGAGCTTGACTCAGTTGTTGGTCGAGATTTACGAGCTAATACCATGTTTTTAAAGCGGGATTGCTATCAAATTGATATTGCTGATGTGTTTAATTGGCTTAAAAGGGTGGATTATTTGACTAATAAATATAATCGAGGAGTATTTTTCCTTGATCCACCTTATGAAAAACATTATTATCAAAAAATTGCATTTTGGCGTGCTAAATTTGGCAAAGAAATGCCTAATTGGATTTTGGTATTACAAAAACCAGCTTCTGAACTCGTTAAAACAAGGGAACTTGGGCTTTGTTTGCAGGTGAAGAGGTATGGCAACACTTTACTTGATTTTTATAGATTATGATGAAAGGCGGCAAACTAATTATTGTTTTTTTACTGATCATGCTCTCCATCGGGCAAGTTTTCGCTAAAATGACATTATTTGTCGAAAAAGAATCAGTCCCTGCCTATAAAGACGATTCACTATCAAAAAAAAGTCTGCCATTAAAAAGAGGCGCTTACCAAATTGTTGATGTTAAAAATACTATTGGAAAAGTAGTATTATTAAAAATTATTGTGCTTTTAGAAAAAACTACTCCTAGCATCGGTTACGCTTTAACTAATGATTTAAAGAAAAATTTAGCTAACTATCAGCTAGTAAAAGTTTTTAAAACATTACCTGACCAAAAAAATGAATCATTTAATTATCAAGAGATCGCAGGCGTAAAACTTAAAGACACCGGTAACAGAGTTTCTTGGCCTTTATTTGATATGCTTCTGGTGAGAGAGGTGATTTTTAAGGAGCAACTAAAACAATTTTTATGGGTCGAAAGCACCGCAGGAACAATAATCGCAGGCATAAGCTCTGCTAGAATCAATGTAATCATAAAAACTGCTGATAAGTTAAAGCTTGATGATAGTTCACTACGAAGGGCATTGAACCAACAAATAGATATAGATGATCCTTACCAAATAGTTTTAGCGGCTCTAGGAGACCCTTTACAAATTGATTATTTACAAAAAAGCCTCATTCGCTGGCGATATTATGATAAAAATTATATATTTAAAAGAGGGCAAGTAAAAAGAATTGACTAATATTTATAACAAGCCCCCACTATTAATCCCCTGACAATGTTTTATTAGAGTAATTTAGGTCTGTCACTATTTAGCCGTTGATAATTCCCATCTAAAACCCCCACTATCAATACCCTATCAATATTTTATTTAATTAATTGAAGATTGGTATTATTTGGCCGTTAATAATTTTTTTAAAAATGAAATACCTCCCGCTAAATCTTTAAATTCACCAGAGAGCTGTGCTTTATAGCACTCCCCTAATAGTGTTTTATATATTATACCTGGCTTCACATTTAGCTCCATTAAATGCCTCCCCATAACTATTGCTGATGGAGGTTTTTTGGCTATATCTAGCTCATTTGCCTTATCTAGCAACCATTTAAGGTGCGGTGATTTGTCATTAAAGGAGCGTGCCCCACATCCTAAATAATCGGCCTGACATAATACTAATAATCGATCTAGTCTGAGAACTTTTGCTGATAATCGCCTAATTGCACTTTCTTTGCTTTGGGCTTTGAACAGGGCGTAAGGCTGCATGTGGTGCCTCACTAAAGGCAGGCAATCCTCAATAATATTTTGTTGATTGGTTAATCTACTCAAAAATTGCTTAGCTAGGGGCACGCCTACTAGCTCATGCCTAGGAGAGCGAATGCTATCTTTCTCAAAAAAAGTAGTCGCAGGTTTGCCAAAATCATGAGTTAACACGGCTAGGCCAATGATGAGAGCTTCTTCTTCAAAATTATCTTTCGCTAAATCACTCCGATGAGCGGCAAAGGCGTCCATGCATAAAGCGGTATGTTGCCAAACATCGCCTTCAGGATGCCATCTTTCATCTTGCGGGCAATTTTGTAGAGCTTGCAATTCTGGATAATATTTTAGCCATCCTATATCAGATAAAAAATCTAGCCCTTGGCTGATATATACGCCTTTTATAATCATTTTTTTCCATTCAGAAAAAATTCTTTCAGTAGCTAATTCATCTTGTTTAAGGCTTTGGCAAATTTTTACCGTACTATCATCAGCTTTAAAACCAAATCTAGCAATAAATTGCATTGCCCTTAGTGGCCTTAGAGGGTCTTCGCTAAATTTTTCTGAGACATGTTTGAGAGTCTTATTTTTTAAATCTTTAAGACCGTCAAAATGATCTATCAGCTTGTCTGTTAAGGGGTCATAGAGCAAAGAATTAATAGTAAAATCACGCCGTGAAGCCGCTTGCTTGGTGGATAAATTCGGTTTAGATTCCACAATAAAGCCCTTGTGCCCAGCTTTATGTTTTACTTCTATTCGCGGAGTAGATACATCTATATTAAGGCGTTGCATTTTAAATACAGCGTAAGATTTACCAACTAAATCTACTTTGTGGTAGCTAGCTAAAACTTTAGCTAATTTTTCAGCAGGCATGCCATATACTTCTATATCTGCATCAAAAACCTCTTCTCCTAAAAATGCATCTCTAATACTTCCGCCCACTAGGTATGCCAAAGCTCCTTCTTTTTTGATTAGATGGCAAATTGATAGTACGTCCTCTTTTAATTTTGTGGTGAGTTTGCTTAACATTTTATATTTAGCACTTTAAAAAATAATCATATGGAAAATAAAATCCATCATAAAAAGTATAATAATCAGATTACTTGCTTGTATCTTTATAAAATGGACTATATTTTGCTGAGCTATATACTTTGCTTTTAACACAATAAAGCTCAATGGTTAACTATGAATTTTATAAGGGGTATTTCAAGTAGAATTTGGCTGTTTTTGGTGATTATATTGCTTACCAGTGCTTGCACGGCTAGCATTGAAGACGCTAAAGAGCATTTAGTCAATAGAGAATATCAATCAGCAATAGAAATATTAGAGTGGTTATCGGTTAAGGGGGTGACTGATAGAAAGGAGAGAGCGCAAGCACAGTTTTTATTGGCTAATATTTACTACAAGCCACTTGGCGTTAAAAGAGATATTAAATTAGCGGTTGAATTTTTCACACAATCGGCTGCTGCTGGCCTTAATCTGGCTCAATTTGATTTAGCTAATCTTTATTATAAAGGTGACCTTGTCGAGCAAGATATTGGCCAAGCTATCTATTGGTATAACAACGCAGCTCTAGCAGGTCATGGCTTATCAATGGTTAATTTAGGAGTTATCTATGATTATGGTATAGGTGTGCGCAAAAATCCTCAACTAGCCTTATTTTGGTATCAAAAAGCGGCTAATAAAAAAGAACCGCTGGGTTATTACAACCTCGCTCAATTATATTATAAGGGCATAATAGTTAAAAAAGATTACACCATGGCACATCAACTATTTAAAAGATCTGCTGATATGGGGGTGCCTGAAGCTAAATATGACCTAGGATTGATGCATTATCTTAGAAAAGCTCCTAAAAGTGAGCTCCAATTAGCCTATTTTTGGTTTAGCCAAGCTGCTTTAGATAATAATTATTTGGCTTTTAATAAATTAGCTTATTTTTTTGAACAAGGAATTTTTGTGGAGCCTAGTGATAAATCGGCATTAACTTTTTATTTACTGTCTGATTTTTATCATCCTTCTGAGAAAAAATTTACCCATTTATCAGAAAAAATGACTGTCGAAGATAAAGATTTAGCCCAAGATTTATTTGATCAATTAAAACGAAAAAGAGCTTTAAAAAAATTCTTAACAGAGGTGGTAACAAAATAGTAATTTTATCATTATTACAAGCTAGCTACCACGATAAATTATTAAGTTAATTACTAAAAATATAGCCCCAACTTGCGAGTACTTGGGGATAATTTTTTAGTTATAATTAATTTAATTTTTGCTTTAAATAATCTAACGCTTCTTTTACGTCTTTAGTATATATATTAACCGCTGGTTTGATATCTTGATGGGCTATCTCCGTTTTTACTTGAGAAGACGCTCCAGAAATTATTACTTTAATACCTTTTTTTCTAAATCCAAACATCACTCGATATAAAAGATTAGCGATGCTTATATCTACCACTGAAACCTTGGCAAAATCTATAATCACTGCTTTTTGAGTTTTATTTATATATGAAAATACCTCATCAACTTTTTTTGCGGCTGCAAAAAATAATACTCCTTGCAAATGACAAACTAAAATTGATGATTTAGTGGTTGGTGTGATTGATAAATATTCATCATTTTTTTTATCATATTTAAAGGCTGTAAAATTTTTCAACCCCTCCATTTTGTGTTTAGAGCTGGTTAAACTTTTCATGCGACCAACAAAAACAAAACTGCCCAATAAAGATCCGGCGATAAGGGCATTAGTTATCCCCCAAAATACCATTACCAATATAGTCATCACAAAAATAACTCCATCAAACCTAGGGGCAGTTAATAGTTTATGCAAATTTTGCTTGGTTAACATGTTCCAAGCAACAAACACCAACACTCCCGATAAACTAACTAGCGGTATATGCTCTATCAAGGATGCGGCTAACAGCACAAAAAGTAATAAAAATATAGCCTGCAATAAACCAGAAATCGGGCTATGTGACCCACTATTTACATTGGCTGAACTTCTGGACGCGGTGCCTGTTAACACCATTCCTCCTATACTAGCTACTATTATATTGGCTAATCCTTGACTAATCATTTCTAGTTTAGAATCGTGCCTATCGCCGGTGCTTTCATCAACCATAATCGCTGAAATTAAAGTTTGGGAATATACTATCACCGCAAAGGAAAAAGAGATGGGCAATGTTTGCCAAATTAAAGACCAATCAAGAACTGGCAAGCTTGGGATAGGGAGAGTGGCTGATATTTCTCCAAATTTAGTGCCGATAGTATCAAGTGGTAGATGAAAGAAAAATTTAACTAAACCGCCGATTATAATTATCAAAATAATATTAGGCCAAGAAGGGCGAATCTTTTTTAAAATAACTAACCCCGCTATAGTACTTATTCCCATCACTAGCGATATTATATTTGTCTCAGGTAAATGCGCTATTATTTGCATAATTTTTCCTGCAACATTAGTGGAAAAACCTCCTGACACAAAATCTAACCCTAACAAATTTTTTATTTGGGCTATGCAAACAACAATAGCCACCCCAGTGGTAATGCCATACCTAGCAGGAAAAGGAATAAATCTAATATAATCTCCTAAGTGAAATAACCCAATTAATATTAAAATTATGCCTGTAACCATCACAATTAAAAGTAGGCCATTATTTCCATATAAATGAAGAGTCTCGGCAATAATAATGATAAAAGCCGCCGAAGGACCAGATATTTGATGCCGGCACCCCCCTAAAATTGCAGAAATAACTCCTCCCACCACAGCACTATAGACCCCTTGCATAGGGGTTAAGCCAGCAGAAATGGCGAATCCCATAGAAAGAGGTATAGAAACTATCGCCACTGTTAAGCCGGCCATAAAATCTGCTTTAAAATTATGCCTGCTATAACCCTCTTCTAGAAGGTCAAATATTTTGGGTTTACTTATTGATAGGACCTGTTTAATGATTGATCGATATTTGATCATAATTTAATTGAAGAAATTAGAATTTTATTAATAACAACTATTAATTAACATAAATAAACATTTATCGTGATCGTGTTTTAGCCAATGTGGGTGGATAAACCAAGCTTCAAATAAAGTCACTGTAACCTTTATAGCACTTTAATTGCCCTAATGACTAGGTAGAAATTTAGTGGAATTAATAGTTAGATTATTGTGATAAAGATGCTCCCTGCAAAACGTGATATTGTTAGATTATTGTGATAAAGATACTCCCTGCAAAACGTGATATTATGAGCTATAATAACAACAATAAAAACATAAACTAACCAATAGATCCCCATAAAAAATGAGCCCTAAAATTAATTTAGCCATAGCTTATGATTTTGATGGCACTCTTTCTCCAGGCAATATGCAAGAATATTCTCTTTTTTCTGAGCTTGGCGTTGATAAAAAAGATTTCTGGAAGGAAGTTAAAAATAAATATACTTCCCCCAAAGATATGGATGAAATCTTGGCTTATATGTATTTGCTTATGTTAAAGATGAAAAATAAGGGAGGCCTTTCTCGTGAATTATTTCGCAAACATGGAAAGAGATTAACTTTTTTTCCAGGAGTTGAAACATGGTTTGGCCGTATTAACAAGTTTGCCGATAATTTGGGAATTAAGCTACAACACTATATCATATCATCTGGTTTGAAAGAAATGATAGAAGCTAGCAAAATTGCTGATGAGTTTGATTATATTTGGGCTTCTAGCTTTATGTATAATAACGAAGGTAAAGCAATATGGCCGGCATTAGCCATTAATTATACCACTAAAACTCAGTATTTATTTCGTATCAATAAGGGAGTTTTGAACTCCTTTGATAATGAATCTATTAACAAATTCACCCCGCTTCATAAACGAGCAGTGCCATTTACCAATATGATTTATCTAGGAGATGGTGATACCGACGTGCCTAGCATGAAAATAGTAATGTCTCAGGGTGGAAAATCTATTGCCGTATATGATAAAAAATTATCAGGCAAGGAGAAGCAATGTAAAGACCTGCAACTTCAAAGCCGAGTTAATTACTACGCTGCAGCTAATTATTACGAGAATAGCGAGCTGGATATACTGATCAAGGATATTTTACAACATACGTCTGCTAATTATCAAATAAAGTAGGGGATAAGTTAAATATATTATGCAAGCTTTGTAATAACTTCCTTGAGCTAAACGTAAAAGCTTACCGCACAAGGTGGCGGAGAGAGGGGGATTCGAACCCCCGGTACCAAATTAGGTACGGCACATTAGCAATGTGCTGCTTTCGACCACTCAGCCATCTCTCCTAAAAAAAATTATTCTTATCCTTAATAGCAAATCATCACTGCTAAAGGAAAGTTTTTATTTAAAAAATGATTTTTTTTAAAAAATGTACTATATAATAGCAAATATATACAAGCTTATTTTTATATTTTTTATAGTTGCCTCATGTTCACAAGCTCATGTTTTATCCTAAAAATTTTGTCTGGAACCTAACCAAACCAACTCTATATGAAGGTGTGGACTACCTTTGTAGAAACATAAAAGAGCCTTTTTGCTTGTCTTGGGCAATTGATATTATCAAAAAGAAGTGCCTAATATTTAATCCTTCTCCTAATGATAACATAAAAACCTTGCTCAATGAGTCTCACCACTTAGGCATAGTTTATCAGCCTGATCTTGTTTATTACCCCGCTTGTATACTATTTGAAAATACCAACTTTGTTATTTATCCATCTAAACATGAAATCATAAATGGGCTACTCATCTTGGGTGATAGCCTGCAACCATATTATTCAACTTCACTGCACTTCAAAGAACTCACCTTTATTGGTGATAATGGAACTACTATTTCATCTGATTTAATGAGCTTCTCTTATGAAGAATTAGATCGGTGGTATCTTGATATATCTAATTTGAAAGAGGTATTAGTTAATGATTTATTATCTCCTCTATTCAATGACTTAGATAACTACAGTGCTAATGATGAAGTTTGCTACCGCGCTCCTATTTTAATGTTAAAAGATTTTTATATAAAGCACAATTTCAAACCTGGCGATGGAGTAATCTTTAGTGTTAATGATTATCATAAGGGTATATTATCACTAGCTATATTTAGATCTGTTCCTAAAACAAATTTAAAGTTTAGATCGCTAGAATTTCAAATGGAAATTGAGCGAAACGTCAGCACTGAAATAGATAATACCGGCCTTCATCCCTCTCCCATGAAAGCGTTAGTTGATTGTTACGCCAGAATGAGGCATTTAAATCGCTGGGAAAACTTGTTTCCTGTGGCTTGGCTACGCTGTTTAAAAAGATCTAAAAAATTAAATGTATTTAGTTTTAATCACGAGACCATCATCTATAAAGGAGAGCTAGATATTGCTAAGCGGGCTTCTATTCTTCAAGAATTAAATTGGCCTTGTCTGAAAATGGAAAATTTGATCGATTTTTTAGAAACCGTAGGTTGTTATATGAGTATAGATGTTTTAAAGGCTTATACTTTTATCGCTATCCACCAAGGAGAAGATGATTATCATAAATTTTTTGCAGATATAATTGAAAGATTTGCTACTCGCCCATTAGATAAAGTCTTACATTCTTTATTTTATACTTTTGCTGGTGAATTCTGGCAAAAGCAATTAATAATAAACTCTGAAAAAACGTCTGCCCTGTCTGCACCTTCCCTCCTTTGTCTTAAAAAAACCCTTACCCTTTATGAAAATACCGACCACCTATACAGAGTTATTGACCCTCTTAGCGATGAAATTTCAGAGCATAAATTTAAAATATTACAAAGCATAAGGTTAAGTTGTGAGCTGGCTTTGAGTCAGTTAAAGGAAAATCAACTAAATAAAAATGAAATTATGGTTTTAGAAAAGATGTTAAAAGAAATGTCAGAAAGCCTAAATGCACTAAAATAAGCTCCATAATCTTAGCCCCCACTCTTCATTATATAATTTTATTCGCTTGATATTTTGCTGCCAAAAATATTTTTATTCCTTTAAAAAGTCGTGCCTATGATAAATAATCAATGTCTGCTAGTATATGGGGCTAAGATAATTATTATGCATTTGGTGAAATACATACTATTTGCTAATAGCTATCACACCACCAACGTCGAGGCGTAGCGCAGCCCGGTAGCGTACAAGTCTGGGGGACTTGGGGTCGTCGGTTCAAATCCGGTCGCCTCGATTTGGTTATTTTCAGATATAAAAATTATTGGCATCTACTCAACCAAAAACATTCATATGTCCTGCCTTAGCTCTCTTAGGCTATGAGGCTCTCTCTTTTGTTGTTGATAATATAAAATATGTCACCGCCCTATAATGATCTATGGAGTAGTGCATTTTTTGCTTTACCTCGCTTAATTGCTTCATATAATCATATCTAAAATCTTGATCGGCAAAGAATTTATGGATTGCTGGTAAAATATTATCAACTGTGCAGTCTTCTTGTACGAATTCTAACATAGCTTTTCTTTGTAAAATAAAGTTAGTAATCGAAAACCAGGGTTTTTTAAAAAATAATCGCACAATAAAAGCAGAAATAGGTGCTATTTTTATATAAAAAAATGCCGGTGTTTGTAATAGAGTAGCCTCTAAAGCTGTTGTGCCTGAGTTACAAAGGCATAAATCAGCATTCAGTAAGGCTTGGCTAGCATTTGATTCAAAAATTACCCCTGCTAGATTAGAAAAATTATGTCGCCATTTTTGAGCCAAATCATCAGCTAAACTATCCGATAAACAAAGCACAAATACATAATTTATGTGCTTAGCATTAATTTTTTTTATCAAATCATAGGCAATAGGAGCCAACGATTTAAATAAAGTATTGCGACTGCCAAGCATAATTGAAATAATCTTTATCGACGGATCTAGCCTATTGGAATCACAAAATTTTTGCCTATCTTTTTTAAAATTGGCCAGCTCTCCATACAAAGGATGACCAAAAAAATTCACCGCTACGTGATGTTTTTGATAATAACTTCGCTCAAATGGAAATATAACTATTAGGTGATCTATATATTTTTTTAATTTAGCGATTCTATTTTCCTTCCACGCCCATATGGTGGGGGGGATATAGTAGATTATCTTGGTATTAGTATTTCTTTTAATAAATTTAGCAAAATAAAGATTAAATCCCGGATAATCGATAAGAATTACTAGCTTTGGTTTTCTATAAATAAATTCTTGTTTGAGGCGATTAATTTTTTTTCTAATCACAAAAATATCTTTTAGCGGCTCCCAGTAACCCAGATAGGCAAGATCTTTTATATGATATATTAGTTTCACTCCAGCACGAGCCATCGCATTTCCACCTGTACCAAAAATTTTACGATTATCACCACTCATCTTAATTAATTGAGTGGCAATTTTAGCTCCATAATCATCACCTGATTTTTCACCAGCTAGCATCATTATGCTGCCCGCTTCATCACCGCCTTCATGGTTGATAATGCTATTTTTCATCTAGCTTGCTATCTATGATAGTGGATATTTTAAGTATGATCGAATCAACCAACATTAACCCTTTTTCTGTGAGTGTGATTCCTCTTTGATTAATCTTAATTAACATCTTTTCTCTTAAATTCGATAATTCTTTACTAAAAATACTATAAAAATCTATTTGTCCCAAAAAATTTGTTAATTTAGCAAAGCTAATACCAGACTTTCTCCTTAACGCCATCAACAAATATTCATCTAATATTTTTCTGTTAGTCATATTTTCTGTGATATCTACAGGGAGTTGATTATCATTAATTGCTTGTTGCCATTTTGCTAAATTGGCATAATTAAAAAATCTTTGCTTTTTATAACGAGAAAATGCCCCTAACCCAATTCCTAAAAAAGGTTTTTGTTGCCAATATATTAAATTTTGTAAAGATAAAAACCCAGGTTTAGCAAAATTGCTTATCTCATATCTATTTAACCCCGCTTGATGAGTGCTTATATTTATCAATTTAAATTGTTCAACAAAAAGCCCTTCTTTACCCTTGTTCCAATCTTGCCAATAGATATTTTTAAATGCTGGTGTTTTCGGCTCTAACGTTAATCCATAGGCGCTCAAGTGAGGAGGATTAAATGATAAATAGGTAGCAAGGTCTTTATCTAAATCGGCTAGGGACTGATCAGGATATCCATATAAAATATCAAGATTGAAATCATCAATCCCCGCTTTTTGCAAGGCCTCCATTGCTAAAAAGTTTTGCTTTGCTGTGTTATTACGCCCCAAAATTTTTAAATGCTGATCAGAAAAACTTTGCACACCTAAACTTAATCTATTAAATCCTAAATCAACTATTGATTTTAAATAATCCAAATGAGCATCTTCAGGATTAATTTCTATGGAGCACAGTGCACTATCAGGAATTTTTAAGGCTTGTTTAATAGTTGAAATATCTTTTGCACTATAGCAAGAAGGCGTACCCCCTCCTACATAAAAAGAAAGGCAATTTTTAGATAAATTAGGGAATTTATCTTGCCAAAGCCTTATTTCTTGAAGTAATAAAATTAGATAATTTTTCCTTAGTGGTGCACGATTTTTTAATATCGGAAAGCTGCAAAAGGGGCAAATAGTCCGACAAAAAGGTAAATGCACATAAATGGCTTTAAACAATATTGTGAAATCAAAAATTAATTATTATTATTATTTTTACGCGATATATATCTATGTTTATGCTTATCTTCGTGTTCATTAAATAAACGAATAACCTCACTAATTAAAATAGGTCCTCGGTAAATTAACGGGGTATAAATTTGAAAATCATTAATGCCCATTTTAATTGCCTGCTCAAATTTATAAACACTTGATAACCCCCCGCACAAGATTATTTTAAATCTTTGTCCATATTCAGCTATAACTTTTTTAAGCAGTCTTTGGCTCGCCAAATAAACAAAATCACCGCTAGCACCTCCCTTTAAATTAGTATTGTTGCCCGCCTTAAAAGAATGGTTAGTTGTGGTATTAGAAATAACCAACCCATCTATCCCAAATTTATCGGCAATTTTAAGCAGGTCAGCCAATTGATAATCCTCTAAATCAGGCGATATTTTTAAAAAAATTAACCTCCCCAGTTTGTTATGCTCCTTACATAAAGTTAAAATATTGGTAATATGCTCTCCATATCCTCCTTTAGTATTATTCGCCATATTATTATCCGCCACATTAGGACAAGATAAATTTATCTCTATCCGGTCTATATCGTTAGCCGTTTCAATAAAACTTAATAATTGCTTAAATTCATCAAGCTCGGCTTGTCTATAATCATGCAAATCAGGGCTAGTGGCAACACTCAAAGTTACTGGCAAATAGTGATTTTTTTGTTTAAGATTGCCCATCACCTTAACTACTCCATCATTGGGCAAGCCCATCCAGTTAAGCAAAGTTTTATCGGATTTAAATCTAGCCACTCGAGGTCTAGAATTGCCAATCCATTGTTTTACGGTCACTGAGCCGATAACTATTCTATTTACTCCTAGCCAATGATAAAAATCAGCAGGAAAGGCGGCATTTTTATCAAACCCTGCGGCTAATGAAAGTGAGAATAAAGCTGGAGTTTTTCTTTTTACCTGTAAAAATCTACCAATTTTATACTTAGCTATTTGAAATGCGATAATCTCAATTAGTTGATGAGCTTTTTCTGGATCCTTAGCCGTAAACCAAAACATAACCCCTCTTACCAAAGGATAAAGCCTATCTAGTAATTTTCTCAACATATAGTAATAGTAGTGATGATGATGATAATGATAATGATAATAATAAATCTAATCCAACAACGACTTATACCTTTTTATCGTTTCCGCTAACCCTAGCCAAAGAGCCTCAGCGATCAATGCATGGCCAATGGAAACTTCGGCTAAATTAGGTAGCTTTTTAACTAACCGCAAATTATCCAAATTAAGGTCATGCCCCGCATTAAGCATCAAGCCACAATCTCTAACTTCATATGCCGCTCTCTCAAATTCACGCCACACTCTGCTCTCATCCTTTGTTCCCCAAGCTAAGGCTAATGATTCGGTATAAAGCTCAATGCAATCAACTCCCATTTGTTGAGCTAATTTAAACTCACCAGAAGTCGCGTCCATAAACAAACTAACCCTTATATGCCAATCTTTTAACTGCTGAATAATCGGAGATAGGGTGCTAATATTTTCAGCCAATAACCACCCGCGATTAGAAGTTATCTGCTGCTCATCATCAGGCACCAAAGTGCACTGAACTGGCTTAGCTAGTTTAACGATTTCTAATAATCCTGGATGATGTTTATTGGCGGGCACTAAAGGATTACCTTCAATATTAAGTTCAGCACCGTCAAGCTTACTTAAATCATACACATCTTGCGGTAAAATATGCCTTAAATCAGATCGAGGATGAACGGTAAGGCCATCAGCCCCTGCCAGCAACGCTTGCTCGGCAAAAAATAATAGATTAGGCCGATTTTTAGCATCTCTAGAATTTCTAAGAAGTGCTATTTTATCAAGATTAACACTAAGCGATATAGCCAATTTTAAGCTTACTCCAATTAGATAAAAAACTAAAAATAATGATAATTGCTATTTGATGACAAATAATAAGCGGGTAAATTTATATTTTAGTCTTGTGATGAATTATTATTATTATTTTTCAAAATCATCTTTAACAGGCGTAGGTTGAGCCTTATTATCAGGCGTAGGCTGGTTGTTAGCGGGTGCAGGTGATTGCTCACTATCTTCATCTATCTCCGCTGCTCCACTAGCTCCAGTGGTAACTCTGGTTTTTTCAGCTGGTCTAACAATTTCAGTTATTCTAATGCCCAGCCTTTCATTAACTATCACCACTTCACCTCTAGCAATCAAAGCGTCACCAGCTAAAATATCTACCGGCTCTCCCAAGGTCTTATCAACCAATACCACACTTTTTTTGCGTAGATTCAACACCTCTCCTAATGTCATGCGAGAGCGGCCAAATTCAACTGATAATTTTAAATTGATGTCATGCAAAAATTCAATCCTGTGATAAGGAACCTCATCTGTGACAACTCCAATAGAATCAAAAGTTGTTTGTGCATTTTTGATCGCCCCGATCCTATCGCTATATAGCTCGCGGTATTCTTCGGTTAAACTCTCTTCTTGCTCTTTACTATTATTAGTATTATCTTCTTCTATCGCCATATCAAACCAACTTTCCTTTTAAAGCGTTAAACTGATCATCAAAATTAGTTACTTCCACTTGGCAAATTTTATTCGCCAAATTTTCACCCGCCACCAATACTCTAATATAATTACTGCTATAACCACGCCATAAATTCACGGCTACCTCATCTTCTAGAAGTATTTTCATTTTTTCTCCTATATATTTTATATAATATAGTCGCCATTTCTGACTACTTAAAGTTCTTAAAGATTTCGCCCATCTTTTATGTTCTGCCTGATTTTCTTTAAATTTTATCTTCGCTGCCACAGTCCCTTCTCTGATGGAGAAAGGAAATACATGAAAATAATTAATCGGCGATTCATCAAGAAATCGGTAGGTTTTTGCAAAATCATCTTTAGTTTCACTAGGAAAACCTACAATCACATCAGTACCTATGCAAATATTGGGCACCATTGATACTGCTTTTTGTGTGAAGTCTAAAAATTCATGGCAAGTATATTTTCGGCGCATATCTCGCAAAATTATATCATTTCCCGATTGTAAAGGTAAATGCAAATGATTTACTATTTTACTATCACTATCGGCCATCTCCTCTAACAAGGATTCATCAATAGTGGTGGGCTCAATAGAGCTTATTCTGATTCTATCTAAGCCTTTAATTTTTGCTAAAAATGCTAATAATCCCATAAAATCCACCCCTTTATTTTGATAAAGGCCTATATTTACCCCAGTTAACACCAGTTCCCTAAATCCCTTGCTCACTAACAGGTTAGCTTCTGCTAATAAATTATCTATGTCTCGGCTACGAGAGCGTCCACGAGCGAATGGTATTATACAAAAAGAACAAAAAAAGTCGCACCCATCTTGTATTTTCAAATTAACCCTAGTCTTGGTAAGCCTTGTGGGTGGGCTATTTACCATAAAGGAACCGGCTGGAATTTTCTTTACATCAACCACCTTAGTAGCCTCACTATTTTTGGCATAATCTTTTAAATAATCAGCCAAAGAAAATTTTTCCACATTACCCAACAAAATATCCACCCCCGGCACAGACATAGCGTCAGCCAGATGGGATTGGGCAAAGCAACCAGCCAATACTATTTTAGCATTAGAATCATTTCGCTTAATCGATCTAATGAGCTGTTTGCACTTTTTAACCGCCTGATTAGTAACAGAGCAACTATTAATAACATGAACGTCAGCTAAAGAATTAGTTTGCTCTACTAGGCTAAATCCCGCATCGGCTAAAGACTTAGCCATTGATGATGTTTCTGTGTGATTTAATCTACAGCCGAAAGTATGAAATTTTGCACTTAACATGTGGATATATCAAATAATTTTGCTTGAATTAAAACCTAGGTTATTATTTCTTTTTTGGCTGGTAAAAACTTCTGCTGTGTTTCTAGTTATCAATTCATAAAGAGTAGCTTTTTTATTTTCCACTTTTCTTAAAATACGCCCCAATCTTTGGCGATGCTCTCTGGTGGTGCTAGTACCTGAAAAAATTACTGCCACCGCCACATCAGGCACATCAATGCCTTCATTTAAAACTCGTGAAGATACTATTTTGCTGTTTTTACCCTCTCGAAAAGAACTAAGAATCTCTTTTCGCTCCTTAGCCTTAGTTTTATGAGTGATAATGTCTATTGAAAATTTCTCACTAATCATATTAGCAGAATCATTATCATTAGTAAAAATTAGGACCTTACCTTTTTTATGATAATCTAATATTTCAGAAAGTTTGGTAAATTTTTCTTCTGCATTTAAGGCGATCTTTTTTTGTATATTAAAACTCTCCATCGCTAATTTACCTTCTTTTGATTGATACGCCCTAATCGCAAAAGTACGCCAGCTACTAGCAAATCCTGTTTTTTTTCGATAATTTTGATAAATATTCCGGTGTTTATCATAGTCAACTTGCTCTGTTATGGATAAATCCACTTCTATTATTTGAATATCATATCCCGCTAAATAGCTGCCAGTTAAACTATCAACATCCAAAGTAAATAAAATAGGCCCTACAATCTTAGTTAAATTATCAAGCCTATCCTGCTCTTCTGGCATAGTGGCAGTAAGGCCTAACCGGTAAGGAGCGATAAATTTTTGCCCCATACGGTAATTTCCCCAAGAAGCAGCGTTATGCACTTCATCAAAAATTAAAAAACAAAACCTATCCCCAATCTCTTTTGCGTAAATAGCCGCTGAATCATAAGTGCTTACCGTAATATCCGCTAAATCTTTATTGCCTCCGCCTAGTGAGCCAATTTTAGTAGCAAAAATTTTCTCTAAATAGCCCTGCCACTGTTTAAGTAATACTATCGTAGGCACCAGCACCAAGGTGGATCTTTTTAGGTATGATATTGCTTTAGTCGCCACCACCGTTTTTCCCGCTCCGGTGGGTAGCACTATAATACCCCATTTAGATTTATGCCAGCAATCTAGCGATTTTTGCTGATAATCATATAGCTTATATTCTTTGCCTGTTAATGATAATTCCTGATAATTTTTAGCTTTATCTTTAAAATTAGTAGTGTTTTTATATAGGTACCGGTATATCCTCCGGTAGTGCAGGGCGTCGGTGATGAAATGATCCCCACTCTTTACTAAATTTATATTACCACTTAATGTGTTGAGATTATTTTTGATTGATTCTCCCTCACTCGTTAATAAAAGTTTTCCCTCTTTAAATCTCAGCTCAGTAGAGCCTATCATATTCGCCATAAATCAATCAATTATCATCAACATTACCGCCCTTTAATTACTTTTAAACTATTTATTTTGATAATTTATTTTCTCAATTTGAAAATTCAATTCCTATTCTCAATTCCTCTCCTCAAAAAATCGGATCGTCGTCTGCTTCATCGGTTAAAATTCTAACCCCATCGTTAGTTACTAATATGGTATGCTCCACTTGAGCAGAAAGTTTTTTATCTGCGGTGATTGCTGTCCACCCATCTTTTAAAATTCGTAATTCCTTATTACCTTGGTTTATCATGGGCTCAATAGTGAATATCATACCAGGTAAAATTTCTACCCCGCCACCTTGTCTGCCAAAATGTGGAACCTGTGGGTCTTCATGGAAATTTCTGCCTATTCCGTGACCCACAAATTCTTCTACCACCGAAAATCCATGTTTATGTGCATGATTTTCTATGGCGTAACCAATATTACCAATAAAACTATTGCCTTTAACAGCTTTTATTCCTAAATTTAAACATTCTTTGGTTACTTCTATCAACTTCTTTGCATTAGCTGATATCTCCCCCACACCCAAATTAACACTAGCGTCTCCATAATAGCCATCAAGTTGGCAGCTAACATCTATATTAATTATATCACCATTAACTAACTCTCTTTCGCTAGGTATGCCATGGCAAATAACCTCATTTACCGAAGTACAAATAGATTTTGGATAGCCTTGATAGCCCAAAGTTGCTGGATAAGCCTTATGCTTAACCATAAAATCGTGTGCTAGTTGATTCAATTTTTCTGTGCTAACCCCTACCTTCACATAGGGAGTTAAAAATTCTAGTGTTCTCCTCGTTAACCGGCAAGCATTGACCATCCCTAAAATAAAACTTCGCGAGCGATTTATCACCCTACTAGGTTGATTTATCTGCCCTTTTTCCATTTTAATTAAACAACACTTTTTATATTTTTTGCCGCTACCACAAAAACAAGGATCATTTCTTCCTATGTCACCTTTTCCTAAATTGTTTTTTAAAAACATCACTTAAACTTAATAGTTTAAAAATATAAAATTACCTATTCATTTACCCAGCCATCCTAGCTCAATATAGCTTGTATTAATTATTAATTATTAATTATCACTCATTAATCATTAATCATTAAATTAATAATGAAATTTCTATCTTAATGATGATGACTTAGTTTGAATATATTCGCTGATTCCTTGGTGATAATGAACTTACCACATCATTAGCCACAGTGCCAATCCTCAAAGCCACTTCACAGGCATCTATACTTTTTTCCTGATCGCTGCCTAACAAAGTAACTAAATCTCCTACTTTAGCTGGTGCCTTGCCCAAATTAAAAACCGTCATATCCATACACACTCTGCCAAGCACCTCACACCTTTGACCCCCAATAAAACCAACTCCTACCCCATTTGAATTTCTGAAACTATAACCATCTCCATAGCCCACTGATACTGTTGCTACTCTCTCTTCCTTTTTCGCTAACCAATTCATTTTATAACTAACTGCATCTCCCTTTTTCAATGTTCTAATATTCACTATTGGGGCTCGCCAACTTAAAATTGGTTTTAGCCCCCGCTCATCTTTTGTGCCAGGATTAATTCCATATATAGCTAGTCCTGGCCTAATCCAATCAAATTTATAGTTAGGAAAATTTAATATTCCCGCCGAATTTTGTAAATGAACTTTTATATCTTTTCCTATCTTATCTTTATAAATATTTTTTATATCTAAAATTCTATCATGCTGCATCTGATTAAAACTATTATCAGCCTCATCTGCCGCACTCATATGGGAATATATGGCCTCACATTTTATTTTAGGTCGATTTTTCAGTAAATCAGCAAAAATATCTAAAAATTCATAAGCCCGCCTCATGCCTATTCCTGCCCGATTCATTCCTGTATCAAATTTAATATGTAACTTGATTTCCTCTAATCCGCTAATATCAAAATTCTTTACTGCCTGCAAAGCCTCAAACGAAGCAATCGAAACCGTGAACCCTTCTTTTATCCCAGTTAAAACATCGTCCACCTCGTTTGCCCCCAAAATCAGTATTGATTTATCATAGCCCCCCCTCTTCACTTTAATTCCTTCTTGAGTGTTGGCAAATGCTATGTAGGAAAGATCTAGATCCTTTAAAGAATTAGCTAATTTAACCGCTCCATGGCCATAAGCATTGGTTTTTAACACCGCTATCATTTTAGATTGAGGGGACACCCCAGCTAATATGCTGATGTTTTTTCTTAATTGCTTTAAATCAATATAAAGTTTTGCCGGCATAACGATATAATAAAATAATCATATAATAATACTAATTTACTTAGATAATTATCAATTATTTAGATGTTAATCGATAAACTCCATTCCAACTTTTAGCTACTTCTGAATTAGCCAATAAATAATCAATTCTATCGATAAATACCTTAGTAGTTTTATCTGCCGGTCTTATTTTATTTAATTTAACAAATTCTTTGCGGGCCTGTTTCCAATTCTTATTTCGGTAGAATCGGTAGGCATGCTTATAATTTTGATTAAATCTGATTGCTTCTCTACTCAACACTCCCTTTAGCTCTTGCAGCTCATATATTTTAATTGATTCTTGCTTGCCCACCACTTGCACCTCATCTAGCTGACGCATTTCAAAATTATCATCAAGCTCGTTTTTAGTGTTTTCGCTAATCATGGTGTAGGTGCCATAAACCTTATTTATACCTTCTAATCTAGCAGCTAAGTTGGCGGCGTCCCCTATTACAGTATAATCCATTCTTTGCTTTGAGCCAAAATTACCAACCATCACCTCACCTGTGTTTATCCCCACTCTCATTATAAACGCCGGAAAATCATCCTTCGCTAAATCTTCTCTAAACTGCACCATCGCACCTTGCATTTCAATTGCCGCTTGGCACGCTTGCTGGGCGTGCACTGCAGAATCTACTGGTGCACCCCAAAAGGCTATTATTGCGTCTCCCTCAAATTTATCCACTGTTCCCCCATGCTTCATGATGATAGTTACCATCATAGTTAAGTATTTATTCAATACAGACGTTAATTGATAAACGTCAACCACTTCCGAAATAGCAGAAAAGCCTTGTAAATCAGTAAACATTATCGTTAATCGCTTGCGTGTGCCTCCTAATTTTAATTGACTTGGGTTTTTTATTAACTGATCTATCACCTTTGGTGCTAAATATTGACTGAATGCTGATGTAATAAATCTTTTATCTTTGCCCTCAGAAAATATGGTATATAGCAAAATTAAAAACCAACTAAGCAATGCACAAAGTGCCGGATAGGCCGTGCTTAATGATATATTTTTCATATTTATTAAATAATAATTAATGAAAAATATCCCCACAATCATCAAAACTATCAAACCATCACCAGCTAAATTCTTCCAATATTTTTTGATTAACCCAACTAACAAACCAACTAATAGAATCATTCCCATAGACATCATATTAGTTTCATCATTTTCTTGTAAAAAATTATTTTGTAAAATATTATCTAATACAGTGCCTTGCACCTCTAACCCAGGATAGGTTGAAGCTACCGGAGTTGATCTGATATCAAACACCCCTAACTCAGTTACTCCTATAATCACTAATTTTCCTTTTAGCTCTTCTTTTGAATATTCTTTATTCAATACATCAACAAAAGAAAAATGTTTGATCGTTTTTTGAGGACCACGAAAATTAATTAAAAGAGTGCCATCAGACGCCGTTGGATAAAATAAATCACCAATTCTCATGCCTTCCATGCCGCCCTCATCAAAATCTATCGAAATTTCATAATATCCATCTTTATTTTGTTGACTAAGATATGTTTGATACATCTTTATCGGCAATGAAGGATAATAATCATCTTTCAAGCGGTACACACTTTCTACTCTTCTTACTACCCCATCATCAGGATCAGGAGTAATTGAGAAAAAACCCGATTTATATGTATCACCAATCATTGGTCTGAATATATTTATTTCCGGAAACTCCGAGGTATGAACATGTGAATAATTAGCATCATCACCACGTGCCACCACCACGTTTATTTTCATAGGATCAATATATTTTTTAAGCATACTGGCCCTATCTTCATCAAGCCCTGCCTCTAACAAATCATTACGGAAAAAATAACCACAAACTATATTATCCCAAGAAGATATTTCTTCAGCGAGGTGGCGGTCATGATCACGTTCAGATAAAAGATTTTCCACCGTTTCAGGAGATAATTCATCAGAGGATATCTCAGATAAACTATTTTTTAAGGCGATGAAATGTTGATCAGCTTCTGAAAAAACTATATCAAAACCTATCACCCCTACTTGGTAATGATCATTCAAAGTATTAACCGCCTCTTGCATCACCTTACGCGACCAAGGCCAACGCCCGAGTTGTTTGATAGACTTTGCGTCTACCGTAATTAAGGCAACTTGATTTGAGATTGGTTGCACCCCTCGATATCTCAATGAATAATCAACTATTTTACGATCTATGCTAGTTATAATATCTCGCGTTTGGATATTACTTAACGCTTTGACCCATAAGAAAAATCCGGAAAAAATAATAACTACTAAAATCGCAATTTTTAAGGGTGATAGAAATTGACTACCAATTATTTTCTTTAAAAAATTAATCACTTTTATAAAATTTTTTTAAGTTTTGTGAACGTTTATGAGAAAATAGATTATTATTTGTTGAAAATTTTTGAAAAATTAATCATATTATATAGACTATTAATTTATATATGCCAATCTATGCACACAAAATCATCTAAATTTGATAATTAGCATATAGATAAACATCTTTATTATTAACAAACTAGCCTAGTTTTAATGAAAAACCAACGTAATATTGTAATAATAGCAGGCCTATTGCTATTTGGTCTTTTTATTTACCAAAATTCGCAAATGAGCAAATCACTAAATCAAATTCCTTTTAGTGATTTTGTAACATTAGTGAAAGAGAAAAAAGTATCTGTCGCCACTATTGAAGAAGAGAAGATTACTTTTATAACCATCTCTCAAGATGAGTTTATCACTATAATGCCTAAAATTTATCCCGGATTAACCAATTTATTATACGATAATAATGTTAAATTTAAAGTAGTAGAATCTTCTTCTAATGGGCTTTTATTTAATATCTTAATTCAATGGCTTCCTATGATAGTGCTAGTAGTTATTTGGATTGTGTTTATGCGTCAAATGCAAGGAGGCAACCGAATAATGGGCTTTGGTCAAATTAAACCCAAAAAACAATCAAAGGAATCATCTACCGTAACATTTGATGATGTGGCCGGTATTGATGAAGCAAAATATGAATTGGTGGAAATAGTAGAATTTTTGAAAAATCCCAAAAAATTCCAAAACCTAGGAGGAAAAGTGCCTCACGGAGTTTTGCTATGTGGCCAACCAGGAACAGGAAAAACTTTATTAGCTAGAGCCGTTGCTGGTGAAGCTAAGGTATCTTTTTTTAAAGTAAGTGGTTCTGATTTTGTAGAAATGTTTGTCGGCGTCGGTGCTTCAAGGGTAAGAGATATCTTCAAACAAGCTCGAAGCCAACCTCCTTGTATAATTTTTATTGATGAAATAGATGCCGTCGGCCGCCATAGAGGCAGCGGGCTAGGTGGTGGAAATGACGAACGAGAACAAACTTTAAACCAAATTTTAGTGGAAATGGATGGCTTTCAAGTTAATTCAGGCATTATAGTTATCGCCGCCACTAACCGCCCTGACACGCTTGACCCCGCTTTAACTCGCCCTGGGCGATTTGACCGGACGGTGATAGTTAATTTACCAGATAAAAATGGTCGTAAAAAGATTTTAGAAGTTCATGCTAAAAAAGTAAAACTTCATCCAGATATATCACTTGAGTCGATAGCTAGTAGCACGCAAGGATTTACTGGTGCTGATTTGCAAAATTTGGTTAATGAGGCCGCTTTATTGGCGGGGAGAAAAGCCAAGGATTCGCTAACTGAAATTGATTTTGAAGAGGCTCGCGATAAAATTTTGCTAGGTACCGAGCGAAAATCATTAACGATGAGCGATAAAGAATTAGAAGCAACCGCCTATCATGAGGCAGGGCACGCTTTAATCGCAGCTTTATCTGAACAACTTGATGTGTTGCATAAAGTTACCATTATCCCCAGAGGCCGAACTTTAGGAGTTACTATGCTCTTGCCTAAAGACAATCAAAGCTTGTTAACTAAAGGAAAGCTTACCGCAATGTTGGCTATGCTTATGGGGGGAAGAGCGGCTGAAGAAACCATATATAACCATTTTACCACTGGAGCTCATAATGATTTAGAGCGAGCTACTGAATATTCTCACCGTATGGTTTGTAATTGGGGAATGAGCAAAAAAATTGGTCCTTTTTATTTAAGTAACTCTAATAATGACGTATTTTTGGGCCGAGATATGGTAAAACAAAAGAAAATGAGTCAAAAAACTGCCTTATTAGTCGATAAGGAAGTAAAAATGATCGTTAATAAATCTTATAAAACTGCGTTAAAAATAATAAAAAATAACCTTTCTACCTTGCACAGGTTAGCAAAAAGTCTGTTAAAAGAAGAAACCTTGAGTGGTGAAGAGGTGTTGGCCATAATTAAGCAAAAATCAACGTAACTTTTTTATTTTTCTTTAATGTCTGATAGATTGCTAGGCATTGATGAAGCTGGTCGAGGTTGTGTTTTAGGGGATTTATGGCTAGCAGGGGTGGTGGCTGATGAAAATCAGCAAAATATATTAACCCAGATAGGCTGTGATGATTCTAAAAGTTTTGGTAGCGGTTGGCCAGCTTTTAAAAAAAGACTTAACCTAGCACAAAAAATAACTGATTTATGTGAGGTTCATCTTGAAGCTAGCTCCCCTGCGATTATTGATAAATACGTATCTTGCCAAAAATTAAATGCTTTGGAAAGGGAAATGGCTCTTAAAATCATTAAAAGAACCAATTTTAATTTTGATAAAGCTATTCTTGATGGTAAAAATATCTTTGCCAGTTTAGCGAATATATTTCCTCATATAACCGCTGAGTCTAAGGCAGATCAAAGTAATGTGGTAGTGGCGGCAGCTTCTATAGTAGCTAAAGCAAATCGAGATAAGGCTCTTTTGGCTTATTTTGATTCTTTGCCCCTTGATTTATCAAAATTTCGCTCTATGGGGTGGGGTTACATCAACAAAAATACTTTACATTTTGTGCGTCAGCATTATTTGCAGTTGGGGCGTTTACCTGATAATTTAAGGCTTAGCTATCGTTGGAATGCTTTAGCCGATTTACGATAAAAAATAAATCAATAAGCCCATCATGATAAAATCAATTTCTTTAAAAATACCCGCATCAAGTGCTAATTTGGGGCCTGGGTTTGATTGTGTTGCCGTTGCACTTAATTTATATACTAAATTTACTGCTCAATTAACTACTGATGATAAATTTTCTATCAGCTATCCTGCTGCGATTCCTAAAAAATTGATTACTGTTAAAAATAATTTAGTGCTTGATAGCTACCAAAAAACTTGTCGCAAACATCACTGGCCGATCAAATATTTCAAACTCACCTGCTCAGAAATGGTGCCCTTTGAAAGTGGCCTTGGATCTAGTGCCACTGCTATTGTAGGCGGCATTGTGATTGCTTACGCTTTTAATATGCAGACTTTAAATCGCCATAAAATTTTAGATGACGCTTATGATATAGAAAATCATCCTGATAACATAGCCGCCGCTATTTTTGGTGGTTTTACTTGCGCCTTTCATCAAGATAAGGGTTGTTATCTGGTAAAAACTCCTATCACAAAAAATTTACACTGCCTTATCATCAGGCCAAGTGAGGCCACTAACACCAAAACTTCCCGCCAGAAGCTACTTAAAGAAATTACGTTAACTGATGCTAAGAATAATCTTGCTAGAGCGGTTACTATGGTGGCTTCTATTATTAATGGAGAATATGAAAATTTGCAAGAAAGCATGTTAGATTTGATGCACGAGCCTTACCGCATAAATCCTAAATGCCAATATCCCGCCCTCAAAAAAAAGCTATTAGGCAAAGAATTTTATGGTTGGTCGCTAAGTGGCAGTGGTCCTTCAGTGATAATATTAGCTAGTAAAAATTCTAAAAAATTAAAAACAACTATCTTCAGCCATTTTCGTTCCTTAGAAATGAAAATTGATTTATTAGAATTAATTATTGATAACGAAGGATTTAGCTACAGCACCTAGGCATAATAATTTTACTGGGTGACAACTAAAAGCAATGAACCCAACAAAAATATAATAATTAATTTATGTCGCGTTGCTAGTTTTATCAATTAGGCGTTATCGCTATTATATTAATGATGAGGTAATTTAAAATATCCTTCGTTAAAACTATAGCAAGAATCTTTGCCCACTATCAAATGATCAATCATCCTTATTCCCAAAATATTTCCACTATCTCTCATCCTTTCAGTAATCGCAGTATCACTTTCTGAGGGCATAGGATCTCCACTTGGGTGATTGTGTATTAAGATAATACCAGTAGCTCTGTGCTCTATCGCCACCGCAAAAACCTCTCTTGGATGGGCTATGGTTTGATTTACTGTGCCGCGAGAAACCTCATAAAAATCTCGTAAACGGTTTTTATTATTCAAAATCATCACCCACAAGCTCTCTTGGTGTAAATCATAGTTTAGCCCATTTATCCACTCCACAATTTTTACTGGGCTATCTAGCGATACTCCCTCGATTTCATCGGCTAAGGTGTCTCTTCTAAATTTTATTTGCCTTTTTAAAAATAATCTCACTCCTCGCCAAAATACTATCCAATCTTTTTTATCTCGATTCGCGCTCATCGGCAAAAAATCGCGCTCTATATCATAAAAAATGTTGTTCTCGCTAGTTATATCAACATCTCCCCGAGTTAATTTTGTTTGATAAAGAAATTTAGTTAAATTATTATTACTTATCTTTCGTTCATGACGATACAAAAGATTATCATAAACTTTATGAAAAACATTATAATTAGGATTATTTTTACCACTAAATATTAAAAAATCATGATAAAACGTCTGATTATTCAGCAAAGCCTCACCCGCTATCTCAAGATAGTACCTTTCTTGAAATGGCATCTCCCAAATTTTGGCCACCCAAGTGGTATAATCGCTAATTAACTTGCTGTTCACATCATTAGAAAAATCAAAAAATGCTTGGCTAGTGATGCGAGAAAAAATACAAAAATATCCCAGTTGATTTAATGTGCGTCCAAGCCCCCAATATAAATGCCTAGCCTGAGCAAAGGATTCATCACCCAAACTCAATTTATCAATTGTATTTACTATCCACTTTTCAGGATGATTGATGAAGTGATCAAGTAAATCACCAGCCTTATAAGTTAAGGTGATATTGGTAAATTTTAGCAATATATTAGTTAATTGCTTTTTTTCATCACTGCTTAAAAATGAAAAACTCTCCTGAGCAAAAAAATGTTTATAAGCTAATTGATCAGGGAAATCTAATAGTTGGCTAAAAGATTTTTTAACCTTGTGATAACTTGCTCGATCAGATACTAAAAAATTACGGTGATGCTGCTCTAAAATATTTAAAAAAAGTTGCCACTGAAACTGGCGAACAGAGCCAGTAGTAACTCTAAAATCAGCCTTAGACGCTAATGCCAACTTAGCATAGTTATCTATATACTGATATTTTTTATGACTTTTGGCATATAGCAAGAGCTTATCTTTAAAATCATCTATCACATTGCCAGACATTAGCTGTTTCCCTTAACTATTTTAAATTGTATGAATCTTTGCCGAAAAATTATTTTTCCCTTTTAAAAAATAATCCCTCTAAAGCAATATATAGGCTAAATATCACCCCCCACCAACCTTAGCTAGTTAGGTGAATCGCTATTTTTTATCTGGTTTTTCGGTATATCCATCAAAGCTTATATCCTCCACTTTGCTAGCCGGTAGGCTAAATAAATGCTTATCATAGTAAGGTTTTTTTAAGCTTAATTCGCTGCTTGGCAATATATCCTGCAAATTAACGCTCATTAAATAATTATCTTTAGTCACATTTAATTCCTTATCATCATGGCGATACACCTTAATAGTTAACTTTTGTGCCGATTTTGTTTGATAAATAAGTGTGAAAAATTCCTTTCCTAAAGTTATTCTATCAGCAATAAAAATATCATCTACCTTAAGCGGATTTATGAATGAAAGCAATTTCCCAAACTTGTCATTAACCACCGGCTCACTACTTCCCTTGAGTTGCCAAATCTTGTTATTGCTATTGTTAGCAATATCACCGTCAATATCTACATCTCCATTATCACCCTTGCCATCATCGCTATTTTGGCTAAAGGTAAAAGATGTTTTTCCCTTACTCAAATTAACCTCAGCTAAATTATCGCTTGGCCAAGTGATTAAATTATTATTTAACCAATCCCCACTCAAATCAGGTAACAATAAAGCTCGGCTAACCAAATATATATCTTCTTTGCCCGCCTCGCGGAAATATTGACCCGCCCTTGGTTTATCTTCAGTTGCTCGCAAATTACCAAAAAATAAACCCTTTTTGCTGGTAGAATCTTTACTAAAAGTTATCACCACTCCATCTGACACTAAAGCACCGGCATTTTTTTCTAACCCAAATTTTGCAAAATTATCTTTTCCTTGAGCCACTAAGCGAAAATAATTGGTAGTCGCCAAATCATCAAATAATTGATAAATCCTAGCCGCGTCCGCCGGAAAATTATTGCTATCGGCAACCACCCATATCCCCGATTGATCTAACTTTAATTTAACCTTATATTGTTGTGTGACAATCGAAATTTCATCATAATTTTTAATTGTTCCTGATGAAATCAAAGGTTGGCCATCTCTTTTAAATGTATCTCCTTTATATTTCCCGAAAAAAAATACCCCCACAGATACCAAAATAATAAGTATTACCGTATAAAAAATTCTTCTGTTATTCATCTATACTTTAAATTTTTAAAAACTTGTTAAGTGCGTTGCATTCTCTTCATATAAGTACGTACCCCAATAAAAGTTATAATAATGGGTACAAAAAATAAATTGAGTAGTATCAAAATATTTTTAAGCAATTCTATATCTTCTCTAAGCAATTTTCTAATTTCTCGTAATTGCTTTTTAATTCCTAGCTCTAATGTTTGATATTCTTCTATTTTAGCCAAGGTTTGCGGTGGAATATCAATTCGAGAAGTTCCTTGAGCTGGTTTTAATTCAGCTAACGAGCTTTTCAAGCCTTCCAAGCGTGCTTCAAGCTTTTTTTCATTCTCAATATACTTCCCTTGTGCCTTCCTTTGCATGTCGATAAATAACTGAAACGGCCGAGCATTAACTGATTTAGGTTTAATTAATGATAATGCCTCGCTACCTTGTAAATCACTAATCGCGGAGAAAAATAATCCTATATTATCATTCTTAGGTTGATTAATAACCTGATTAAAAAATCTCATCCTATTCACCGTTACCGCATCATCAAGAAAATCAGCATCGGCCACTATTAATACTCGGTTATCATCTTTGCCAACCGCTAAATGCTTTGATAACTTTTTATGTTCCTTAATTAATGTATCATTAGTAGCATCTGTACCACTTAAAGGAGGAGCTTTAGTGAAAATTGAATGAAATTTTCCACTTAAAATTCCCATTAAATCCCACTCTCCATCCCCTTTTTCCATGCTAGAATTTAACTTATCTATCTCTATGTAAGACACCACAAAAATATTAACAAACCCAGTATCCTGCGAAGATTGCACCAATGAAGTAAGCTCAAGATCGCTAGTTGCGTCAGATTTTAACCGAAAACTACCAGGCTCAACAAATAAAAGATCTTTAATACCCGCCGTCACCGCTACATCATGATTAAGCGATTTTTCATTGCCATTAAACCATAAAGCGTAAGGGAACTGGCCATCAGGTGTTTGCACTATCGCCGCAAATTCCCGGTCACCAAACACCACCTCATCTTTATATTCAACGCCCCAACTATCAAAAAATTTCTTAGGCATGCTGCGGCTAATATAATGCTCTTGGCTCTGCCCCCTCGGCGATGAAGCTTGTGGGTCATGCCTCATATAAGGATCAAAAACCATCACCAGCTTACCCCCTCTTAGCATAAATTGATCTACCGCATATTTCACATTATCTTTCATCGCTTGGGGATGAAAAACCAATAGTGTTTCTATGTCATCTGGAATACTAAGCGTGCTTCCATAATCTAAAGATTTTACCTGATAGGTCTTTTTTAATTCACTAATAAAAAATTTATCTGGCGTAGCCGCTTGAAACGGATTAGCATCTTGGCCAAACACATTTATTGATGATAAAACGCCAATCGTAGCTTTTTTATCAACTAATAAATCATAAATAGTACGCGATATATCATATTCTAAAAATCTCTCTCTCGCTGGGTCAAAAACTTCTACTGTGACCTCCTTCTCTCCATAGCTAAACAACGCTCCTAAAAAATAATTTTCGCTTCCTAAAGGATTAGCCGCCACACCAGATTGTACTGCTGATAACTCTTCATCGCTATCAGGAGCAGGGTCATAGCTAAGTAGTTTTATTTTACCATCAGATCTATTGGCAAATTCTACTAAAACATCTTCTACTCGCTTGCCAAAATTTTTAATCGGCAAAGGAATGCTTTTACTGCTAGTAGAATGATAAAATCTTATTTCTAAAGGATTTTCAATTGTTTTTATTAACTTCTTAGTGCCCTCAGAAAAACTATAACTGCGATCAAATGTCGCATCAAATCTTATATTAAATATATCAAAAATATAGTTGCTCGCAAAAATTACCAACAACAACAGCAAAACCCAAATCGTAAAAGATTTGCTGATAAAATCCAAAATTTTGTGCATCTTATTTAATTAATTAATTAATTATATTTGTTGTTGAATAATTATTTTAATCGCTTCTCTTCTAATATTCTAACTGTCAAAGCCAAACAACCGGCAATTAAAACTGAATAATAGCTAATAGCCTTTATTTCTAAAATTCCTCGCTTAAAATTATCAAACTGAGCTATCACCCCAAACGAAGAAATAAAATCAGTCACCGCTACCGGAAGAAATTGATTTAGTAAATCAGAAAAAATTCCCCACCCAATGATAGTTAAGAAAAAACAGATGATAAAACTAAACACAAAACTAATTACCTGCTTACTAGTCATTGCCGAGGTGAAACCACTAATCGCTAAATATGTTCCGGCTAGAAAAATACTCCCTAAATATCCTAATAAAATCTTGCCTAAATCTGGTGAGCCTAAAATAAATACCGTAATCGGAAAAAATATCGTGGCGACCAATGATAAACATAAAAATATCCATCCCGCTAAAAATTTAGCAATAACCGCTTCCGTAATTGTAACCGGGAAAGTAAGCAAAAGCTCAATACTGCCCGTGCTCTGCTCATCAGACCAAAGCTGCATCCCCACCGCTGGTACTAAAAATAATAATACCCACGGTAAAAAAGCAAACATAACATCTAAATTAGCCTGGTTAGTATCAAACATTCGGCCAATAAATATTGTCGTGGCCGCTAAAGCTAATACGAATATAGATACAAATACGTAAGCAATAGGAGAATAAAAATATGACGCTAGCTCCCTCTTTAAAATTGCTTTTATTAAAGTACAGCGTGGTAAATTGTTAAACATACTATTTCTCGTTAGTCTAAATTGTTTATATTAATTTAATTAACTAAGCCCCTCTTCTCGTTTAGTTAATGAGCGAAATACTAAATCCATATGTGATTTCTCCACATGCACACTAGCTATCTTTAAGTTACTATTTCTCACCTTATCTAGCACCAATTCTAAAATAGGAGCCTTATCTTTAGGATAAATAATCACTTTTTTTGACTCCTTATCTATCTCAATTTTATCTGCCTTGGGCATGCTAGCAAACAATTTACCCACATCATCATCAATCTCCCCAGCAACTACTAGCACCACCGCATTATAATTATCCGCCATTTTAAGCAGCTCATCTGTTAAACCATCAGCCACTATTTCACCTTGATCTATAATCAAAGCCCTAGTGCAAACAGCCTCCATCTCTTCTAATATATGAGTTGATAAAATGATGGTCTTCTCTTGGCTAATCCTTTTGATTAACTGCCTTACTATCATCTTTTGGTTAGGGTCTAACCCATCAGTAGGCTCATCCAAAATTAACACTTCTGGATCATGAAGAAGTGCCTGCGCCAAGCCAACCCTTTGGCGAAATCCCTTAGATAAAGTATCTATTGTTTGATTAAAAACTGGCCCTAAAAAGGTCTCTTCGGCCACTTTTTTAATGCGTTTATTTCTGTCATTAGAGCTAAATCCCCTCATTTGCCCTACAAAATCTAAAAATTCCCTCACCCGCATATCTTTATATGTAGGTGCACTCTCCGGCAAATAGCCAATTAAAGCGCGAGTTTTAATTGATTGACTAACCACGCTATAACCATCAATCCAAGCGTCACCAGCAGTGGGTGAGATAAATGAAGTTAACATCTTCATAGTGGTTGATTTACCTGCCCCATTAGGGCCAAGAAATCCTAAAATTTCACCCTTTTTAACGGTAAAAGACATCTCTTCGACTGCCCTGTGCTTGTCGTAATATTTTTTAATGTTAGATAGTTTTATCATTGCCCCAAATATAATTAAGAAGGTTGCAAAGTTAATGTTGAAAAAGTTAATACTGAAAAAGTTATTAATGAGATAATAAAATTATGAAAATCTATTCACAAAGTTAGCATATTATTTAATTTAAAAAACCAATTTTTTCTCCCATAACCACCCTTTTACCCATTAAATCAGATAATTTAAATAAATTCTCTGATCCTAAAATTATCACCGTGCTGCCCAGTTCAAATTGAGCCATATGCTCGCCGGCTAATAATTCATAGTTTTTATGATTTTTTGTTGATAAATTAATATCATATTCAATAGGTGGACGAATGCTATTCTTATTTATGCCGACTTCACCATAAGATAATTTAATTTTTCCCACAATCAAAGCCCCTACTTTTAATAAGCCTAGCATGCCTTGCTTAGTTTTAATCAAAGTTAACACCCTGTCATTGCGGCAAAAAAGATTTCCTATGTTATTAACTGCCCATTGGTTAACTGGAAAAAGTCTTCCTGGGAAATAGGTAGCCTTTTCTATTACCCCATCAACTGGTGAGTGTATGCGGTGATAATCGGCTGGGCTTAAGTAGATGGTCATATAATCACCATCTAAAAAATAATTTGCCGCTTCAACGCCTATTAAATCTGTCAATAAATATTTATCTCCCTTAGCTTGTAAAAGCCTGCAAGCAAGGATTTTTCCCGTCTCACTAACCCTTCCATCGACTGGGCTTAATAGAGCATTTTTTTCTGAACAAAGCTCCCTAGCGTCAGTTTTTAATTTTCTTACAAAAAATTGGGTGAACGTATGATAAGAATTGAGAGATTGCGACATTTCATCTGTCTTTACCTGGAAATGACGGCAATAGTATCGCAAAAAAGGCTGTAGTAAAAAAGCAGGAAAGCGTATATTAGCTAAAACCCCCGCTACCGCCGATAAACCTTTAAGCGGTAAAATCATCAATAACCTTTTAATAAACATAAATTCCTATTTAATGCAAATATTATTTTAAATTCGATATTGGTTTACTCTTTTTAATATTACCAAAACCATAAATAGCTAGCAATATCCACTTTAACGCAAATATTATTTTAAATTCGGCATTGGTTTGCTCCTCTTAATATTACCAAAACTATAGATAGCCAGCGATATCCACACCAAAATAAAAGCAATTAATTTATTAATACTAAGTATTTCTCCTAAGTAAAGAGCCACCCCAATTTGCAATGAAGGTGAAATATAAAAAAGCATTCCACTTAAAGAATAAGGAATAACCCGCACCGCCGAAATATATAACCACATCGCTAGCACAGTTATTGGCCCTAAAAAAGATGCTTTTGCCAATAAAAGTAATTCTGGTGCCTCATTGAGAAAATAAAATTGCCACATCACCACACCAATAGCAATAGGCATAATAAATAAAGTCTCAATCGCTAAAGTTAAAATAGGCTCTACCGAACTTTTTTTTCTAACTACCCCATAAAAACTAAAAGATGTCGCCAAAACCAAGCCTATCCAAGGTAATTTTCCATAAAACATTACCGCGTATCCCACCGCTAAAATAGCTACTCCAATAGCTAGTTTTTCTAATGAATTAAATCTTTCTTTGAAAAACAACCAACCCAACCCTACCACAAATAATGGATATATAAAATAACCTAAACTCCCTTCTAGCACATTTCCCGTAGATACGGCGTAAGCGTAGGTAAGCCAATTGATAATTAAAAGAGAACTACTAATTAAAAGTAATTTTATTTCTTTGCCACTTTTAAATATTATTTTTATCTCTTTTAATCTTCTTTGATATATCACCAAACAAACCAACACCGCAAAACAGCTAATCACCCTAACACCAGTAACTCCCCAAGCTGATAAATCAGATACAAAACTAATATAAAGAGGTAACAATCCCCAAATCATATTACTTGATAATGCTTTTATAATACCATCTTTTCGCTTACCGTTAGTTTTATCTGGTAGCATTTTCATCAAAAAAAATTAATTATTACTTAATTTAACCTAATTTATGGTTTGCTTTAGTTAATTTAAAATCGTATGATAAGGGCATGGGTAGTGGCTGTGGCTATAATAATAAAAAAATTGAATTATTTTGTTTTAAAACATCAATTTAGCTATTATTAACTCATATATCACCTATTAATTTAACATCAACAAATATTACTAATATTCTATAAAAATGCCTAGTAAACAATCAGATATTATCAATATTTTAGCTCCCTCACCGGGAGAATCTATCACCGAAGTTGAGCTTGCCGAATGGCTTGTTGCCGATGGTGATTTTGTTAAAAAAAATCAACTCCTCTTGGAGATAGAATCAGAAAAAGCTTCCCTTCAGTTAGTGGCAGAAAAATCTGGTAAAATTAAACTTTTTAAACAATCAGGAGAAACAGTATCTCCAGGTACTAAAATAGCTAGCATTTCGGTTAGCGAAAATAATGAAAAAGAAAAATCACCTCCCCCTACAGATAAAGCAAAATCTGCTGATAAAAATGATTTAGCCCCTAATAAACACGAAAAATCTACTAATCAACCATCAATAGCAGCTAAAAAAATTATCGCAGAAAATAAATTATCTACTCAAGATATATCTGCGTCCGGCAAAGATGGCCGCATCACTAAGGGAGATGCTTTAAATGCCATCAACAGCCAATCTTCTACTAGTACTGCCAATAAAAAAGCAGCTACTCCCGTCCTGGGAGCTAGAGAAGAAACTGAGGATACTATGTCTCAACTACGTAAAAAAATATCTGCTCGGCTAGTAGCAGTAAAAAATGAAACAGCTATGCTCACCACCTTTAACGAGGTTGATTTAGCCAAAATTATTCAAATCAGAAAAGAATATAAGGAGCCTTTCAAAGAAAAATATCAGGTTGGGCTTGGGTTTATGTCTTTTTTTGCTAAGGCTTGCACAGTTGCTTTAATGGAATTTCCGATGGTTAATTCTAGATTAAATGGTGATAAGGTTATTACTAGCCATTATGTAGATTTAGGCATTGCGGTTAGTGCTCCTAAGGGTCTTATGGTTCCTGTTATACGCAGTGCAGAAAGCTTGAGCTTATCTGAAATTGAAAGTAATATTGTGGTTTTAGCTAAAAAGGCTAGAGCTGGGCAAATTACTATTGATGACATGACGGGAGGAACTTTCACTATCACCAATGGAGGAGTGTTTGGCTCTATGCTTTCCACGCCTATATTAAATCCACCACAAAGTGCTATTTTGGGAATGCATAACATAGTAGAGCGGCCGGTGGTGATAAATGGTGAAATTGTGATTAGGCCTATTATGTATTTGGCTTTATCTTATGACCATAGAATATTAGATGGCAAATACTCGGTTACTTTTTTAAGCAGAATTAAGGCTTTACTAGAAGATCCGATAAGGCTGTTACTAAAAATTTAATTTATAATAGCTAAAAATATTGCCTTAGCCAGTAGGGTTATCTTTATTTATTGGAGTTAATTTATAGATTTTAATTTAAATTTTTTAAAAATTTAAACTACTATTATGCAAAAATTTGATGTGATCGTGATTGGCTCAGGTCCTGGGGGATATGTTACTGCTATCAGGGCTAGCCAACTAGGCAAAACGACTGCTATTATTGAAAAATACCCCGTCCTCGGTGGCACTTGCCTTAATGTGGGGTGCATTCCTTCTAAGGCTTTGCTTGATTCTTCAGAAAAATATCACGAAGCGAAAACTAAATTTAGCAAACACGGAATAAATACTACCGGATTAACTTTAGATTGGGCAAAAATGCTCTCTCGCAAAGATCGAGTTATTGCCACTAATAATAGTGGTATTGATTATTTAATGAAAAAAAATAAAGTAGCAGTTTTTAAAGGAGCGGCGAGCTTTATTAGTAAAAATCAAATAAAAATTAAGGGTAGTAAAGATGATACCATCATTACAGGAAAAAATATCATCATTGCTACTGGCTCCAAGCCATCATCAATTAAAGGAGTTACCCTAGATAAAAAAAGAATCATCACTTCCACCGAAGCTCTATCACTTAAAAAAATGCCTAAAGAGCTATTGGTTATTGGGGGTGGGGTTATTGGCTTAGAGCTAGGATCAGTTTATGCTAGATTGGGAGTTAAGGTAAAGGTAATTGAATTTTTTGATCGCATTTTGGCTAATTTTGATACTAGCATATCAAAAGAAATGACTTCCTCTTTGAAAAAACTTGGTATTGAATTTTATTTATCGCACAAGGTATTATCGGCTAATCCAATCGTAAATAAAAAAAGTGATAAGGTTGAGGTGGTGGCTTTAGATGCCCATGATAAAAAAATTACCTTTTTGGCTGACTATTGCTTAGTGGCCGTAGGGCGAAAGGCTAATACTAGCGGTCTTGATTTAGATAAGGTAGGTATAGAAACTAATCCACAAGGATTTATTAAAGTCGATAAATCACTCAAAACTTCTATTGATGGCGTATTTGCCATAGGAGATGTTATTGGGGGGGTGATGTTGGCTCATAAGGCGGAAGAAGAAGGAGTTTATGTGATGGAACGCTTGGTTGGTCAATTGCCCCATATTAATTATGAATTAATTCCTAATGTTGTTTATACTTGGCCAGAGGTGGCTTCAATTGGTTTAACTGAAAAGCAGTGCTTAGATCAGGGATTATCAATCAAGGTGGGTAATTTTCCTTTTAGTGCTTTAGGGCGGGCTCGGGCATCTGATGATATTGAAGGATTTGTTAAAATGATTGCTGATGCTAAAAGCGATGAAGTGCTAGGCGTTCATATTGTGGGGGCTAGAGCGTCTGATTTGATAATGGAAGTTGCGGTAGCGATGGAATATAAAGCTAGTGCTGAAGACATCGCTAGAACTTGCCACGCCCATCCTACCTTTAGTGAGGCCATTAAGGAGGCCGCTTTAGCTACTTGGAACAATCAACCTTTACACCTTTAATTATTTAAAAAGGATATTTATGGCGATTGATGTATTAAGTTTTTTAAACAGTAAATATGAGGGTGCCCAATTTTTAAAAGCTGGAAAGCATTATATTCCGCTAACATTAACCCCTATTAATGATATAATTGCTCCATATAAGGTAGGCTTTTTTTATCCACGAGGGGTGGTTAGGCTAACAGGTCCTGGTTCTAAGGACTTTTTGCAGGGAGTGATTACTAACGATGTTGGCTTACTTGATGACAATGATAATCACCACATGATGCGTAGCCTGATTGCGGGGAACAATGGCAAGATTTTGTATGATTGTGTTATGACCAAGCTTGATGATGATAACTATTTGATTTATAGCGAGCCGGGGATAGAAGATAAGCTTGCTGAATTTTTGGAATACTATCATATAATTGAGGATTTAGTGATTAGTGTGGATCCACCTAGTCATTTACTTTTCATATTTGATGGTAGCCAAAGTTTATGGAAAAAGCTCCCTGTTTTGCTGACTGAGCAAAATAATGAATTTTTGATAGTAGATTTCACGAAAATGGACGCCGACACATTATTATCGCAAGGGGTGCAACTACTGGGTATCAAAGAATTTGATGAAATGAGACCAATTTTTTCATTTTCTCGCTCTGGGATGGATTTTGATAGTAGCAACCTTCCTCAAGAAGCTAGTCTTAGCGATTTGGTGAGCTATACTAAAGGATGTTTTCTTGGTCAAGAGCCGATTTCACGAATGTATCACAAGGGAAGGCCTACTAAAGTTTTACGTAGATTTATCAGTGAGGCTGGCTTAGTTACGGGAAATGATATTCTTTTGAATGATAAAATAGTAGGTTGGGTAACTTCTCCCTCCAGCATTAAGACAGACCAAGGTTGGTATAATTTAGGTTTTATTAAAACCATAGCGTTAAGTTCTTTAAGCTCCGATGATAAATTGCTCTCTCAGCAAATTAATCTTAGACTTGCTCCTTAATTTAATAAAAAAGCAGGTATCTTAATTTTATTTACTATGTATTAATTTATCTGCCGTCCTATTCTCCTAATTTGGGCCTTCATCTGGCTTAAGAAGTATATCTATTCTTCGATTAATAGAGCGCGAGGTTGAATCTAAATTTCTTACCTTTGGCCTAGTAGCTGCGTAAGCCACCACTTCTAACCTATCAGAAAGTATACCCACTCGCTCTAATTCTTGAGCCACATTCGCTGCCCTCACACTGCTTAATACCCAATTAGATGGGAACTGGGCAGTATTAATTGGTATATCATCAGTATGGCCTTCAATAATAATTGAGTTGGGCACATTATATAAAAGTTTGGCAAAATTATTTAATACCTCTCTTCCTTTTTCACTCAATCTTGCCGAGCCTGGCTCAAAAGCCACGCTACTATTTAAAGATACCAATATACCTCTATCATCAAGGGTTATATCTGTATCAAAATTTAACTCTGAAATTAATTCTATAGTATTAAGGTGATTATTCTCTAACAATGGTGCCCCATTAAAAAAATACGGTGAGGCAGGAGGCCCTCCTTGAAATGGTAGATTGAATTTGGAGCTTTCCATAACAACAGTTTTTTCTTGCGTTGCTATAATAATGAAAAAACACAATAACAAGGTAAATAAATCTCCGTAGGTATAAATCCACGGTTGGCGCTCCTCAATATCAGGAATATGTACATCTTCTTGTCCAATCACTTTCTTTTAAAGTATATCTTTATTAAATTAAAACCTTAGCTATTGCTAAAGTTAATAAGATTTAAATCTTAAATCCTCGTATAATCCTTTTTGTTCAGGCGTTAAATAATTAATTAATACTTGCTCTATAAGCTCAGGTCTTTCCCCTTTTTCAATCATTAACACCCCATCTCTAATCATTTCATGGAATACCTTTACTCGCATTTTGATAGTGGCTAGTTTGGTGAACATCGGGTAATAGAGTCCATTACTAAAAAGTACCCCGTAAAATGTAGCCACAAATGCAATTGCTAATGCTGGTCCTATTTTTGCTGTATCTTGCAAATTTTGTAGTAACACTATCAGCCCTAGTAAAGTACCAACTAAACCAAACGAGGGCACTATTGTTGATAGCATTTTGAAAAACCCCACTTCATCTTCCATTTCTAAATCGCGATATTTTACTTCTGCATGTAACATATCTACTATAGCATCTCTACTCATGCGATCAATTACCATTCTCAATCCTCCTTTTAACAAGGGGCTATCTAAATTAGGAATTGAATCTTCAAGTGCTAATATATTTTTTCTAGCTATTTTTGATAGATCAACTATTAAACTCAAGTTTTCCACCATTGGAGTGATCGGAGGCACTACCAACTTTTTTAGTGTACCCCCTAGTCCTAATAAAATACTAATTGGATATGCGGCTACTGTACAAAAAAAGCTACCCAATATGATAATTAAAAAGGCGGGTATATCAATAAATAAACCTAAATTAAGGAAAGATATACTGTGAGTTGAGGTATCATACACCATCCCCAAAAATACCACCGCTGATGCTATTATAAAACCTAAAATAGTAGCTAAATCCATTGTTATTTAACCTGTTTTATTGATTTATTATTCATCTTAAAAAAAATATTCAATAATCATTTTATTAGCCTGCATGGCCTTCAACGCTCAGTTCGCCATTTCTGGACTCTAGTTCACTAATCGCCATTTTCTCCATGCATTCTTTTATATGACCATTGATGATTTTATCTCTGATTACAAAAGATTGTTTGTTTTCTAGTAAATAATCATTCAAGCAATAACTAGCTTGTCTTAGCTTTATCACTATCTTATTATGCCAGCCTAAAGCTAGCAATAAATTATGCTTTCCATCTATCTCTAAAGGGAATATTTTATCTAACCACTTTAAAAAATCATGGTCTTCAGTAAAGGTAACATCATTATCTAGCATCGCCTCAAGGGAATATATAACCCCACTTAGCTCCAAATAGCTTTGCGTCCACAACACTCCCCCTTGGTTAGTTTTGAGTTTGCTAAATAATCCTAACAACTTTTTAATTTTTTTTAATTTGGTTATATGCTTAGTTAAATTAAGTGATTTTCTTTTCGCCACTAAACGACAATTAGTAAATTCACTTTTATCGCTATACATACTTTCTTTAAGCTTACGCCACTCAATAATTTCATCTAATAAAGTATCACAATTAATACTTATCGTTTCGGCTATTTTAGCCACTTCCAATAACTTTATATAGATATCATTAGGGTCTTTAGATAAATCAACACAAGCCGATTCAAGTAAATTAAGCCCATCACAATTTTTTTTATCAGCACTAGCTCGTAAAAAATCATGACTCATCTTATCATGCCAACTAAAAAGCAAGCCATGTGCCAAATCACGCATAATCGCTCCAGCCCAAGCTTGCATCTCTTGTTTAACTGACCAATCACCACCATCAGATAGTGCTAATGTTGCTTGCTTTTTGGCGAAATCAAAGTCTTTCTCGTTAACTAATTTTGTTGAACTAGTTTGGTAACTAAGCTTGCTATTAAGATGGGCAAAACCATAGGCAGATAGATAGCCTTCATTACCGGATGATTTTTCAATTTGTCGTCGAATCTTTTCAAAAAAAATAAGCATGTCTTTTATTATTTTAGTCAATATTTTTAAATAATCCCCCCAAAAAATATTTATGCATTACTGCCATTCATATTTAAGCAAGCTAAAGCCCTTTTTAATAATATTTATCCTAATGATATTTATCCTAATGATATTTATCCTAATCATAATTCACCATCAAAAAGGCCATTTATTATTATATGCCTTTACATAAGCAAAAATTATGCAAACACAATATTTATGGGGAAGTATTTAAAGTAGACGTATTTGGGAGGTATTTTAAGTTATTTTAAGCTGTTTTAATATATTTTAGAGTATTGCAGCTAGAAAATGCTTGATTAAGCTAAAAAACTATTCACCAGTTAACAAGTCTCCACCGCTGCCCTAATTAATTAGTTAGCTAAATAATTGGCTGATTAATTAATTAAATTTTAAGAATAAGAAATTTCAGGTTGATCCTTATCATCTTCTAACTCCTTATCTTCGTTTTGATGATTGGTCGCCGCAGTCAGATTAATTTGTAATTTATCTACCTGCTCTTTTATCTCAGTGCGGGCATTAGTAATCATGGTAATTCCTGTAGAGAATTTGCCTTCTAATATAGTTGAACATTTTTTTATGTTGCTTTCTGCCTGCACAAGGTGATTATGCAGCCTCACCATATCTATATTACCCTGATCATCAGAAAACCACTGCATCACCAACAATAAAAAAGATAATAGATTACTATAGCTCACCAAAGCTATCTTTTTTTCAATTATCTCAATCGTCATTGAGGGATACACCGCTTGAAAGATAGCGTCAGGCACGGTTAATATAGCAAAGCCGATCGTTAATTTAGGATCTATATATTTATCCATTCCTTCGCCAATTTTTAAAATATTGCGGCTAATCTTTTGTGTTATTCTGTCTTTATCTCCTGCATTTTTTGCCACATCAAGTGCCTCTAGATCGGAGCTATTTAGCCATTTGCTATCAATGGATAAGACTCGATTATTAGGTAGTCTTAATGCAAATTCTACCTGCTTACCCGCAATTTTAAATTTCTCCGCCCTCCACTTTGGAGGAATTTCTTTTAACAAATTATCTACAATATTTTCTCCCGCCTGCCCCTTGCTTTTAGAGCCGGTGATTACCCTATTTAAACCGTCTAGCACGCTAGAAATACCTGAAATATGTTCTGTGCCCCTTTTGGCCTCTTTTCTTTGTTCTTCTCTTTGTTCTGCTATTTGATTTTTAAGCAAGCTAATGCTCCCTTTAGCTTCTGCTAAAGTAGCTGATATTTGGCCGGTTGTTTCTTGCAAAACTTTATCAACACTTTTAATGTTGGTAAATTCGTTAACTGAGCGTTGATTTAACAGGGCTAAATTTTTATCGGCGTCTGATTGCTTGTTGTTAATTTCTTTAATGCAATGTGCAGTTTCTTCTTGCTCCTTTGATAGATGATTGAGCTTGATAATTAATTTGCTTACCGACCAACCAACGCCTATCATTCCCCCTAAAATTATTATTGCTAGTGCTAAAGCTCCGAATAATATAAGTGAGGTTGTGTCCATATCGAAAAAATATATTATATTATAGTTAACTGATAACCATTAATTCATTTAATTTGAATATCAGAATAACCTAAATAAGTGTGTGGTGTCAAATCAAGTAATCTTTGTCGGTAATGGGGTGGTAAAGCTAATTCTTCTACCAACAACTGCCAACTCTCAAGGTCAAGTTTTTTGCCCTTCACCTTATCTTTCACCACTTCATAAGCGTCAACTCGCCCCATAAGCCGCAAAATGCTTTGCAACGGCTCAGCCAATAATTCCCACGATAATGATAGATCGTCAGTTAGCTTTTGTTCGTTTAGGGTAAGCTTGGATAATCCTTTTTCAATAGATTGAATGGCCAATAAACTATGCCCCCAAGCCACTCCAACATTTCTTAACACCGTGCTATCAGTTAGGTCTCTTTGCCATCTAGAAATTGGTAGCTTGCTCGCTAAGTGATTAAATAGGCTATTAGCTAGGCCTAAATTTCCTTCGGCATTCTCAAAATCAATCGGGTTAACCTTGTGCGGCATAGTAGAACTCCCCACCTCCTTTATATTAGTCGCTTGCTGGAAATATCCCAAGGCTATATAACTCCATATATCTCGGCAAAAATCTAATAATATACTATTCCACCGAATTAAATTATGAAAAATTTCCGCTAAAAAATCGTGCGATTCTATTTGTGTAGTATAAGGATTATTCTTTAAATTTAAAGTACGCAAAAAAATCGTTGCTTGCTGAGGCCAGTCTATCTGCGGGAAAGTGAAATGATGCACATTAAAATTACCAGACGCTCCACTAAATTTCGCTAAATATTCTTGGTCAGCCAAAAGACTATTCTGGCGAGCCAACCGATGATAAAAAACCTCCATTTCTTTTCCCATAGTAGTAGGCGTTGCTACTTGCCCGTGTGTTCTGGCTACCATCGCCTTTTGTTTGGTTTTTTGGGCTAATTGATTGATATTATTTAATAGGTTTTTAGCCTCCTTTTGCCAACAATTATCATAAAAACCTTTAATTAATAGGCTATATGCAGTGCTATTAACATCTTCTGAAGTTAATCCAAAATGAACTAATGGAGCTAGTTTGGATAGATTATTTATTTGTAAAAGTTGTTGAATATATTTCTCCACCGCTTTCACATCATGGCGTAAAACCTCTTCTATTGCCTTAACACCTTTCGCTTCTACTAATGAAAAATTATTAATTATACCTTTAAGGAATTTACGATTAGCGTCGGTAATTTTAAAATCACTAAATTCAGGTAAATTAGTTAAATAAAGCAACCATTCTATCTCTACTAAAAACCTATGCTTAATTAAAGACGCCTCACTAAAATAATCAGATACTGGTGCTAATTTATCCTTATAACGGCCATCTAATGGTGATATTGCGGTTAATTTTGTTTCTTCGTATTGCCTTGTCATGTTAGCTATTAGATTAAAATATTTTTATACTAAAAATAGATTATAAAGAATATTAATTAATTCCATAAATCATCTTTATTTATATCAGAAGTTAAAAATAAATTTGTATATCCACGCCGTTTATTTTTTCTAACTACTTGTATAATACCTTGCGTTTCCATCCAACTAACTAATTTATTCCAATTAAACGTTTCAATTTTTCCCCAATAAGGATTATTTTTTATGAATAAAGGGCTATAATATTTTGCACTATTTAATACTAATTTACGATTAGAATAGGGGGCGTAAAGCATAAATATAGCAGCTGTTTCTTGTGGTCTTTCTTGGGCGATATAATAACCTTCTGCTAAAGATTTTAAAAATCTCCTAATTTCATCTGGGTGATTCTTCGCAAATGATTCTCTAGTAACCACCACTAACTGAGGAAAAGTAAGCACCACAGGAAGCCGGCTAGTAGAGATGAATGTTAGCGGAATACCCTTTTGCACAGCATTAAGGCCTTCCCATCCTTTGCGCATAAACACAAAATCAGCTCCTCTGATAAATCCGTTCACTAAATCTTTATTTAAAATATATTGCCGCTTAATTCGCTTAATATCAATCCTAGCGGTTCTTAGCCAATACTCGGTTAATTTAATTTCTATTTTAGAGCCCCATAACCCCCAAGTTTTATGAGATAATGAGCTAAAATTTTTAAATTTTTCCGGACCCTTATAAGCCAAAAAAATAGGATCTTCTTGCAACACCGCAGCCACGGCAATCAATGGCACTCCTTGGTCTCGCAAAAGGATTACCCGATCAGAAGGGGTAAAAGCAAAATCAATCTTACCCGATATTACTAACTCTAAAGCAGATTTTGATTGATTAGTTAATACTTTTAGTTTAAGATTATTATTTTTAAAATATCCTTTATGTTTTGCCACATAAAGACCAACATGTAAGATGTTGGTACTATTTAAACCAATTGAAATTTGGCTTGGAGCACTAGTAGCGACAAGTTTAATGTCTAGATTTTTATTATTAATAGCTTGGCTTTGAGCCATTAGAAACGAAGTTTTTAAAATAAAGCTCGCCAAGGTAACTTTAATTATAAACTTCAACATGAGCTAATATTGGTAATTAGTAGTTGTTTACAAATAAAAACACGCCCTCTATTATAAAATAAGACGAACTTCTATAACTTACATAACGTCCGAACCATAAGCATTAGCTATTTTTTTAAAAGTAACTTGGATCTTTTTTTTTGAGTCTCGCTTGGCTTAAGCATTATTTGCTAATTAATTTGCCAGCGATTTTTTTAACTATAACAGTTAATTTTTAAAGATGCCATCTTTCGTATATAAAGCACTAAATGCTAAAGGTCAATCAATTTCGGGTAAAGTCAATGCTAGAAGCCAAGAACAGGCAATCAAGCAACTCCAATCCAAGGCTTTATATCCTTTGAATATTTCGAAAATAGCCGAAATAGCCGGTCAAAAAAAAGAAACGGGTAAAGGCTTTAAATTCAAAATAGACCTGTTCAGAAAAACCGTAGATTTAGATATCTTAGCCGATTTTAGCCGACAATTTGGTATGCTCATAGAGGCGGGCATACCTTACCATCAAGGCTTGCAAATTTTAAGCCACAGCACTAAAAATCGGTTAATGAATGAGGTTATAACCGAGATGAACTTAAAGATTTTAGAAGGAAGTTCTTTGGCCAAAGCAATGGGTGGCTACCCTGATATATTTCCTAGTTATTATAGAACAGCGATTATGGCCGGCGAGAAAACTGGTCATCTAGGTGATAACATGCTTCAGCAGGCTGAATTTTTAGAAAGCCAAACAGATTTAAAACGTAAGGTGCAATCAGCTTTAATATATCCTGGTATTATGAGCGTATTGGGATTAGGGATTGTGATATTTATGATTGAATTTATTTTACCTAAAATTACCCCTATATTTTCTTTTTTAAAACATTCATTGCCCTTACCAACTAGAATTATGATTGGGTTGAGTGATTTTATTGCTGATTATAGTTTACTATTAATTTTTGGCATATTGGCTAGTTTACTAGGAATTAATTATTATTTAAAAAAACCTAGTGGTCGTTATTTTTTTGATAAACTGCTGTTAAGGCTACCCGTGGTAGGACCATTAATGAGAAAGGTTTGTTTATTAAGATTTGCTTTATCTTTTAGCACCCTTTTACAAAGTGGAATTGCGGTAAAGGAGGCTTTAAGCATATCTGGTAATTCAACTGGTAATATGTTGTTTGAAAAAAGCATCAAAGAAGTTGCCGAATTAACGGTGAATAAGGGATATTCATTCTCACAAGCATTACAAAAAAGCAGTGTGTTTGATAGTAAATTTGTGCAGGTAGTAAAAGTAGGTGAAGAGAGTGGTGCTTTGGCTAAAATGATAAAAAAATTATCAGAAAATTTAAAAATAGAAACCCAAGCTAGTATACAAAAATTTGTCGCATTCTTAGAACCCATAATAATTTTAATTATGGCATTAATGGTAGGCTCAATTGTATTGGCTATCTTACTACCTATTTTTGAAATGAATCAATTAATTCAATAAATACCGCTAAGTTAAGGTAGCAGAAACGAAAACCTAGCTACCTTCATATAAAAAGCTTGACACTATGCCAATCTAAGCGACACTATTATTTTTTATAATTTAGCGAATGTGGTGAAATTGGTATACACGCAGCCTTGAGGTGGCTGTGGCGCAAGCCGTGGGAGTTCGAGTCTCCTCGTTCGCAGTTACTTTGCTATCTCATTTAAAGCTTATGATAGGAAATTATTAAAATTTAAAATTATTTTATTTTTACCTTTCATATCAATAAGTATGTTTGATGATCTCTTGGCGATGTAGCTCAGCTGGTTAGAGCGTGCGATTCATAATCGCAAGGTCGGGAGTTCAAGTCTCCCCATCGCCAAATTTAGGAAAAATATTTTAAAAACTAAAATAATATGTCAAAAATAATAAAGCTTCTAGTTTGCTTAAATATAGTATTTTTTGTTGGTTATAGCAGTAAAATATTAGCTCAAAGTGGCTTTGAGGTGGTGCAAGCTAAAGATGTGGAAATATTCACCGAAGCTTCATCTTATAGCGCTAACGTGCTGGTTCATGGGGGTTTTGATTTACATTATAAATCCAAGCGGCTCACGTTGTTTGGTCAGGGGATTGACGACTATGCAAAACAGCGATTTCACATAGATTTTGAGTCTATAGTATTTGCTGATACTACATTTTTTTTAAGGCTAGCTAATCGAGGTGGTTCTTTCAAGGAAAGATTAACTAGTCCTTATTATCAAGATAATAACGAAGCAGACATCACCTCCAGCGGGGCTAGTATTTTTGCGAAGCAATTTTATCTTGAATATCGGCATAATCCGCTAGTAAAACTTATTTATGGGAGGCAAGAAGCTTTTATTGGGGATAAAATTGGTCTAGTTTACCGAGGAGATCTTAACGCTATCACCCAAGCTTGTACGGTAGGTTCTTGGTGTTATTATATTGGTATTTCTGAAATTAGCGAACATCAAAGTAGTGGGATAGATTTTGTTCATATTAACTATCCAATTTATGATCAAGAAGAAACGGTAGCTGATTTATGGCTTGATGGGATCAGCAAAAATCGATTAGAAGTTGAGGTTTATATTGTTCGTTATCGAGATGCTAAGGTTGCATTAGCCAAATATGGTGGGGCGGCTGATTTGCCTAATTATAACAATCACGCTGATAGTATTTACAGCCCTGATCAAGTTAGAGATAGCCAAAAATCTTTAATATTTAATGATCTAAATTTGCAGTATGCTGGCATTAATGTTAGTTGGCAATCTTATCCTTTTATCGTTAACACTCATTATGTTAGCATGGCTGGTAAATCTAAGGAGCATAAACAAGCGGCAAATAATAGCGATGATTTTACATTTATTAAAGAAATAACACGCACCGGGTATGCTTGGTCGCTTGATGGTTCTTGGCGGTTTATGCCTGAGCATAAATTTAATTTTGGTATGTTATTAGCTTCAGGTAATAAACCTGAAGATTATGCTGGTTATAAAGATACATATGATTCTAATAACACCACTCAAACAAATGATGTGGCTTTTTATGAAATTAAAAAGGGCACTTTTGGTGATGCCAATATATATTTTAATCACTTTGAAGGATTTGGTTTAGGCCATTCAGTAAGTAATTTAACCTTTGCTCAAGTTGGTTATTCTTATAAAAAAGATATTGATTCTTTTGGGTATGATTTAAATATTTATAATTTTTCTCGCACTAATGGTGAATATAATAAATCTGGTTCATTTGTTAAAAATATTGGTATTGAAGTAGATAACGACATTACCTTCACGTTAAGTCAAAATTTATTTTTAAAGTTGTCCGCATCAGTATTTATCCCTAAAGAAGCCTATTCTGAGAGTGATAATATAATCCCTGAAGATACTCCTCCTGATACATATATTAACCTAGACGCTCATCTTAAATACTCTTTTTAAATATCTATTAGGCGTATTTACCTAAAAAATAAAAATATATTTATGGAATTTAAAAAATCTAATAATTATCATCAACAAGCCCTAAAAGTAATGCCAGGCGGGGTGAATAGCCCAGTTAGAGCTTTTAATTCAGTAGGGATGAACCCAATTTACATAGCTAAAGGTGCGGGTAGCAAATTAATAGATGTAGATGGCAATGAATATATTGATTACGTAAACTCTTGGGGGCCTTTGATTTTAGGGCATGGAGACGCTAGTGTTATTAAATTCTTGCAAGACACCTTAGCTAATGGCACATCATTTGGGGCACCAACCACGTTGGAGCTTGATTTAGCTAATTTAGTGATTGAGTGTTTTTCGAGCATAGAAATGCTCAGAATGACAAATTCTGGCACTGAAGCAGTGATGGGAGCGATTAGAACGGCGAGGGCGTTTACCGGTAAAAATAAGATAATTAAATTTAACGGCTGCTATCATGGGCATAGCGATTATCTATTAGTAAAGGCGGGTTCAGGGGCAACTACTTTAGGTGTCGCTGATTCTAAGGGGGTGCCAAGTAGTTTTGTGGCTGATACTATTTCTCTTGAATATAATAACCTCAAAGCAGTAGCCGACGCAGTGCAAGAACATGAAGGAGAAATTGCGGCTATTATATTAGAACCAATTGCGGGAAATATGGGCATGGTGATGCCTAAACAAGATTTTTTATCGGGGTTAAGAAAAATATGCGATAGAGAAGCCATTTTGCTTATATTTGATGAAGTTATGACCGGCTTTCGGGTAGCTAAAGGAGGTTGTGTGGAATTGTTTAAGGTAATACCTGATATGGTAATTTTAGGTAAAATCATAGGAGGAGGATTGCCCGTCGGTTGTTTTGGGGGAAGCATGGAAATTATGCAAAGATTAGCTCCAATAGGAGATGTTTATCAAGCAGGAACTTTATCAGGAAATCCTTTAGCTATGAGCACTGGTATAGCTACTTTACGTAAAATTATGGAGCCAGATTTCCATAAATCTCTCAATGAAAAGGCAAAAATTTTAACTAGTTCTTGGCAAAAAGAAGCTGATAAATTATCAATTCCTTTTTATCAATTATTTTGTGGGGGCATGTTGGGGATGGGATTTAGGAAAAATCCTATAAAAAATTATCAAGAAGCATTGAGTTTAGATACAAATTATTTTAAATTATTTTTTAAAGAAATGTTGATTAGGGGTATCTATTTACCTCCTTCAATGTTTGAGGCTTTATTTTTATCTGCTAGCCACGACGATCAGGATATAGAAAAAACAATTAAAGCTTTTTCTGATAGCATTAGTGAGTTAGCTAAACGATCTATTTATCCTAAGTAGTAATAATAATTTATGAAGGTAAAGAAAAAAGGATTGCCTTGGCATTTACTTAGTGTTTCTTATAGTTTAGTTTTATCCATAGTATTATTTTCAGGATTAGGCTTTTTAGCTGATAGAATTTGGCTAACTAGGCCTATTTTTATTATGGTAGGTATGATAATTGGCACTATGATTGGATTTTATATTTTCATCAGACAAGCGTCAAAAAAAGAAAAAAATAACTAATTTTGATATTTAATCTCTATAAACCCCGAGCGATCAGCTCTAATCGTTTTTTACAGTGGTTCAAGCATAAATTTAGCATTAGCAAAGCAGGATTTTTAGGCACATTAGATCCTTTAGCACAAGGGGTTTTACCTATTTTCACCGGTAAGTCCACCAAGCTTATTGCCCTGCTTGATGATAATTTTAAGAGCTACCGCTTTATTATTAAATTAGGCTGGCACTCTGCTTCACTAGATGCTGAAGGGGCTTTATGTAAAGATGAGCGAGATTTTATTTTTCCTGACCTTAAAATTTTAACTAGTTTTTTAGATAAAAAATTAGGTAAATCCATGCAAGTGCCCCCCAAAAGGTCCGCAGTTAAAATTAAGGGGGTGAATGCTTATAAATTATCTAGACAAAATGAGAAGTTAGATTTAACCCATAAAGCAAAAGAGATTAATCTTTATAGTTATCAAATACATAGTTTATCTTTTAATCAAATTGAATTATCAATTGTGAGTTCAAGAGGGTTTTATGTGAGATCACTAGCAAAAGATATTGCTAATGAGTTTGGTACTTCTGGATATGTTGATTATTTAGTTAGAGAAAGTAACGGCAAAACATTTAACCAAAGCAGCTCTATCGGCTTAGTGGAATTGGTTAGAGCTAATAATTTAGATCAATTATCTACAGTTGATTTAAGAGCTTTACCCTTTAAAATCACCTCATCAAAGATAATAGATGATTTTTTATGGAAAAAGATTTGCAGTGGCGATAAGTTTGATGTAGGGTCGTCTGGATTAGGGGATAATTTTTTGAATATTAAAGAAAAAGAAACCCCCACTAAAAAAGAAATTATTTTAACCTATGCCAATAGCCCTGCTTTATGTTGTGGCACTCTTGAATACAGCCAAGAGAATAATTGGCTCAGATTTAAACCTCGATTAAGGCTGGCATACTAAACAATGATTACTAAAGAGCAAAAAAAAGAATTAATTAAAAAATTTGGTTCCTCCGAAAAAGATACTGGCTCAACAAGCGTGCAAGTAGCTATTTTATCAGCTAGGATAAATCAATTAACACAACATTTTAAAACTCATAAACACGATAATCAATCGCGTAGAGGGTTATTAAAATTAGTTGGTAGCAGGCGTAATTTGCTAAAATACTTAAAGGGCACATCCCCTCAAACACATAAAGAAACTTTATCTTCCTTAAATTTAAGGAAATAATTTTCTACCTTTTTTACTAGGCAAGCTCTAGTGAGCGAGCTGAATAATTTTTATTAACCAATTTTAAAAAATTAAAAGATGAATAAATTTGAGATAGAATATTTTGGTCAGAAAATAACACTTGAAACTGGTCGTTTAGCTAAACAAGCAAATGGCTCTGTTTTAGTGAGTTATGGCGATACCAGAGTTTTGGTGACAGTCACAGCGGCAAAATCTAATAACAACTCATTAGGCTTTTTCCCTTTGATGTGTTCTTACCAATTTAAAAGTTACGCAATGGGAAAAATTCCTGGTGGATTTTTCAAACGAGAGGCCAAGCCAAGTGATCACGACACATTAACTAGCCGCATGATGGATCGCCCGCTAAGACCTTTATTTCCTAAAGAATATCAAGCTGAAACACAAGTAATTGCTAATGTACTGAGCTATGATGAAAAATCTCCTCCTGAGGTGGCAGCTATGTTGGGGGCGTCAGCGGCGTTAAATATTTCTGATATTCCTTTTAATGGGATTATCGCCTCAGCTATTATTGGCTTTGATGGGGAAAATTTTACCTTAAATCAACCTAGTAGTGAGTTAGAGAAAAGCAAATTAAATTTAATATTAGTCGCCTCAAAAGATGCTATTACGATGGTAGAAGCGGAAGCTAAGGAGGTTACAGAAGATGAAATGTTAAAGGCTCTAGCTTTTGGTCAAGATGCCATTAAACCTTTATTAGAACTACAAAAAAAATTAATTTCTAAACTAAAACCCGTTAAAAGAGAAATTAGCGTTGAGCTACTTAATGCTAGTTTAGAGAAAAAAATTAAAAAATTAATTTCTCCTACTTTGGAAAAAGCGGTTAAAATCAAAGAAAAAAAAGCTCGCTCTCAAGCTTTTGATGATACCAAAAAGTTGGTGATAGATAAATTCCCTAAAGAATATGAAGCAGAATCTTCCAAAATAGATGATTTAATTCATGATGTTACTGGTGAATTGCTGAGAAATGCAGTTTTAAATGATAGCATCAGGGTTGATGGCCGAAAACCTGACGAAATAAGACCTATTAGCTGTGAAGCTGGGTTATTGCCTAATGCTCATGGCTCGGCTTTATTTACTAGAGGAGAAACGCAAGCCTTGGTGGTAACCACTTTAGGGACTAGAGATGATGAACAATTCATTGAAGGACCACCTAATCCTGATGGATTTAGGAAGAATTTTTTCTTACACTATAACTTTCCTTCTTTTTCAGTGGGAGAAGTTAGGCGTATGGGACCACCTAGCCGAAGAGAGATTGGCCATGGCAGATTAGCAGAGCGATCTTTAGCTCAAGTTATGCCTGAAGCGGGTAAGTTTCCTTACACTATAAGGGTGGTATCTGAAATATTAGAATCTAATGGCTCTTCATCAATGGCTAGTATTTGCGGTGGTTCTTTGGCTATGGCAAATTGTGATGTCCCTTTGAAAAGACCGGTTGCGGGCATTGCTATGGGCTTAATTTATAGCAAGAAAAAATCAGTTGTTTTAAGTGATATACTGGGAGATGAAGATCACCTTGGGGATATGGACTTTAAAGTCGCGGGCACTGAATCTGGTATCACTGGTTTACAGATGGATATTAAGATAGATGGGTTGCCAACTGACATTTTAAGTCAAGCATTGATGCAAGCTAAAGATGGTCGGCTACATATTTTGAAAGAGATGACAAAAGTTGTTATTCACGAGCGTAGTTCTGCGATGAACAATATCCCTAAATATATCCAATTTAAGGTTCCTGTTTCTAAAATTAGGCTGGTGATTGGCCAAGGTGGTAAAACTATCAAAGGCATCACAGCAAAGACGGGAGCGAGGATAGATATTAATGATAATGGCATGATAAACATCAGCTCAACTAGCCAAAAGAAAGCTGAATTAGCCTTAGCAATGATTCAACAAGTGATTGGTGAATTGCAAATTGGGCAAACTTATAAGGGCATTATCAAAAAGAAAATGGCGATTGGATTTTTTGTGCAATGCCTACCGGGAGTTGATGGTTTAGTGCCAATTGCTGAATTCACTAATCCTAACGATTACAATGAAGGGCAAGAGGTGAACGTTAAGGTGGTTGGCTATGACAAGCAAAATCGTTTGAAACTGTCTTTAGGTGCTAAATAAATAGCTAATTAACGCTGCCAATTTTATATATAAAGATAGTCATTTAGTGGCTCTGTTGATTTTCTCTTTTTGATGGAGGTATATCTGACAAAAAATTGGCTATATCGCGTAAAATCGGTCCCATAGTTTAACCGGATAAAACGGCGGTTTCCTAAACCACTGATCTGGGTTCAAGTCCCGGTGGGATCAGTGGTTATTTTGTAGGGATTAAATTTTTGATATATTTTAGTTAATCACGATGATTATCTTACCTGAAAATTATCACGCCCAGCGGGCATTAGAGAATAATCGGGTGATTTGTATCACCGCCAAAACGGCCTTTAAGGCAAACATTCGTCCCCTTAGAATTGGCATTTTAAATATAATGCCTGAGGCCAAATCTTATGAATTTTCATTACTTCAACCCTTAGGTAGATCTGTTTTGCAGATTATCCCTGTGTGGATTAAATTACATTCTCATAAATATAAAAGCACTGCTAGCCATCATTTAAAAGACCTTTACGTAACTTTTGAACAGGCCATCAAACAAGAATTACTTGATGGAATGATAGTAACTGGCGCTCCGGTGGAAAAACTACCATTTGATCAGATTACCTATTGGAATGAAATAAAAGATATTTTGCTTTATTCTCAAAAGGAGGTGCCTTCCACATTAGGTATTTGCTGGGGAGGAATGGCGTTAGCATTTTTATTGGGTATTGAAAAGGAAAATTATGCTACTAAGCATTTTGGAATTTATGAAACTATTAATTTACAACGTAATCACCATGTCACCGGTTCTTTAGATGATATATTTTGGTTGCCACATAGCCGCCACGCCGGTTTTTCTAATCAAGTAATCGAGCAAGCACGTGATTTTGGAATTATCAATTTACTTGCTCAAACGGTTAATCTTGATTATCCTATTTTTGAATCTCATGATCAAAGATTTTTAATAAATTTAGGTCACTTTGAATATAGCACTGTACGCATTATTGAAGAATATAAGCGAGACCACCAAGAGCAAAACCAAGCTAATGGCCCAGAAAATTTTGATATCCGCCGCCCGATTAATCGTTGGCGGGGGCAAAGAAATGAATTTTTTCAACAATGGTTAAATTTCTGCCATGAAGAAACACATAAGCAAAATGTCTCCACTATTAAAAGTTAGCCATCTAACCAAAACCTTTAATATTGGTAATTGGTCTTTTAAAAATAAGCTATCTATTAAAGCGGTTAACGATGTATCTTTTAATATTGATAAAGCAAAAACGTTGGCTATTATCGGAGAATCTGGTTGTGGAAAGAGCACCTTAGCTAAAATGATAACTGGCATAGAATCACCCGATGAGGGTGGTAACATAAAATTTAAAAATCAGGATATCAGTTCATTATCTAATCAACGACCTTTGGAGCTACTTAAAGATATTCAGATGGTATTTCAAAATCCTTACGCTTCTTTGAATCCAAGGCAAAAAATTTCTCATATTGTGAGCGAGCCTTTGTTGATTCATACCAAATATAATAAGGAAAAAAGAAGGGAATTATCAGCTGAAATGCTCAAAAAAGTTGGACTTAGTGTTGATATGCTAAATAGATATCCACACATGTTCTCTGGCGGGCAAAGGCAAAGAATTGCTATTGCTAGAGCGATTATTTTAAAGCCTTCATTGGTTATTTTGGATGAACCTGTTTCCGCTTTAGATTTATCAGTGCAAGCGCAAGTATTAAATTTGCTTCAAGATTTAAAAGATGAACTTCAATTAACCTATCTATTTATTTCTCATAATATGTCTATTGTGCGATACTTTGCCGATTATTTGGTGGTTATGTATTTAGGTAGAATAGTTGAAGAAGGGGCGGTGGATGAGGTGCTTTCTAATCCTAAACATCCTTACACTAGGGCATTAATCGCAGCGTCACCGAGTGTAAAAAGATATCGTGATCAAAAAAAGATTCCCCCTCTATCAGGAGAAATTCCTTCCTTGCTCAATCCGCCTAAAGGGTGCCCATTTGTGACTCGTTGCCCGATTAAAATTGAAAAATGCGATCAAAAATTCCCTGAAGCGGTAGAATATACCAATCATAAATCCTATTGCTATCGATCTGATTATCAGGAATAATAATTAACGAATACAGCGATAAAGGTGGTTTTTTCCTGCCGATTTCATCTTAATTGGTTTTTGACATTCTGGTACGGCAAATTTGCACCTCGGGGCGTATATGCACCCCGTAAATATTTCATGCAAAGGAGGAATAACGCCAGTAATGCTGTTAAGCCTTTTTCCTTTTGCCTCTTCGGGTAAAGAAGCTAATAAATCAACCGTGTAGGGATGTTTAGGATTGCTAAATAATTGTTCCTTATCACTAATCTCAACTTGCTGACCTCGATATAAAGTAACCACTCTATCAGCCATCATCGCCACCACCCCCATATCATGAGTAATTAATATTAGAGCCATATTGTATTTATCTCTAATATCATTAAGTAAATTCAAAATTTGGGCTTGGATAGTTACATCTAAAGCCGTAGTGGGCTCATCGGCAATTAATACCTTAGGTTTAAGAGCAATCGCCATAGCAATCATCACTCTTTGATTCATTCCTCCAGATAGCTGATGGGGGTAATCACGGTATCTATGCTTAGCGTCCGCTATGCCAACTTGGGTAAATAAATCGATGGTTTTATCTTGAGCTGCCTTTTTGCTATCTCCTTGATGGAATCTAAATACTTCTGCTACCTGATCCCCGACTCTGAAACAAGGATTGAGTGAACTTATTGGTTCTTGAAAAATCATACTCATTTTCGCCCCTAAATAGCTCCTTCTTTGGCTATCTTTGAGTTGCAAAATATTTTTTCCTTCAAAGCTTATTTCATCATATTTAATAATAGAATTTTTGCTTAACAGCCCCATCAAAGCGAGCATACAAACCGATTTTCCCGAGCCAGATTCTCCCACAATTGATACTATCTCACCTTGCTTCAAATCCAAATCAAAATTATTTACTGCAGCAAAAGTTCCCTTTATAGTTTGAAAATAGACACTTAAATTTCTAATCCTAAGCATTAGTTAATCCTATTTTTATTATGATTTTCTCAATTTGGGATCTAAAATATCTCTTAGTCCGTCACCAAAAACATTAATCGCCATTACAGTAATTAAAATCGCTAATCCAGGAAAGGTGACCACCCACCAAGCACTAAGCACAAATTCTCTGGCATCAGCTAGCATAGTGCCCCATTCAGGAGTGGGCGGCTGTGCCCCTAGCCCTAAAAAGCCGAGTGCGGCTGCGTCTAATATAGCATTAGAAAAATTTAACGTTCCTTGCACTATCAATGGAGAAAAGCAATTAGGTAACAAAGTTATAAACATTAATCTAATTTTAGACGCCCCTATCACCTTGGTCGCGGTATAATATTCTTTAGTTTTATGCTGCATAACCTCCGCTCTAGTGAGTCTGATAAAATGGGGTAACTGCACCACAGTAATAGCAATAGCAGCGTTCACCAGCCCAGGTCCCAAAATAGAAGCAATCACTAAAGCTAACAGTAAACTGGGAAATGCCAATAAAATATCCATTAACCTCATTATCACAAAATCTATCATTCCCCCAAAATATCCCGCGATCACCCCTCCGATAATGCCGATAATTAATGATAAGGAAACAACTGATACGCCGATAAATATAGAATAACGCGAGCCATGAATAATCCTTGATAGCAAATCACGCCCAATCGGATCAGTGCCTAACAGATATTTACTAGACCCCCCTTCCTCCCACGATGGAGGTAATAAAAAAGATTCCCTATCTTGATAAGAAGCGTCGTATGGTGCGATAAAATCAGCTCCCAGAGCGAGAGCAAACACAAAAATTATTATTACTAATCCTAAAAATGCCGCCTTATTTTGGAAAAGTGATTTGAAAAAAAATTTCGCTCCTTCTCCCATTATTTACGTAGTTTTGGGTTAATAAGTGCGTATGTGAAATCAACTATAAAATTAATCGTCATTACTATTAAAGAAATAAATAAAAGCCCCCCCTGCACTGCTGGGTAGTCACGGCGATATATAGAATCCACCATCCATTTTCCTATCCCCGGCCAAGAAAAAATGCTCTCTGTTAAAATGGCTCCCGCCAGCAAAATTCCTATCTGCAAGCCTATCACAGTGATAACTATAATAAGGGCGTTCCTTAGAGCGTGAATGCCAACCACCCTAAATTTACTCAAGCCCTTGGCATATGCCGTTCTGATATAATCCTCATCTAAAATTTCTACCATCGCCGATCTAGTCTGCCGTGCTATTACCACCAGCGGGATAGTTGATAAAACTATACCAGGTAAAGTTAGATGTCGTATTGTCGATAAAAATGCTCCCTCTTCACCAGAAAGTAATGAATCTATCAGCAAAAAACCCGTCTTCGCCTCTATGAAAAATTGGGTGGAAATTCGCCCAGATACCGGCAACCAGCCTAAATACCCCGAAAAAAATACTATCATCAACAATCCCCACCAAAAAATTGGCATAGAATAGCCAATCAATGATACCCCCATCAATAGATTATCGACTAACTTACCCTTCTTTAGTGCACTCACCATACCCACCGGTATGCCTATCACAATTGCTAAAAATAATGCACAAAGCGATAGCTCAACTGTGGCAGGAAAAAGAGTGAAAAACTCTTCTACCACTGGGCGTCTAGTAGCAATAGATTTGCCAAAATCGCCACTAACCACGTCACCTAAATAACTAAAAAATTGCTCATGAAGAGGTAAATCCAGCCCAAATTCATGCATCAACTCATCATAGCGTTCAGGCGTCATAGCCCTTTCGCCAGATAATGCAATCACCGGATCGCCAGGTATTACCCGAATAAAAGAAAATGATATAATGACGATTCCCAGCAAAGTGGGAATCATCAACAAAAGATTCTTCGATATGACCTTAAACATTTAATTAAAGCCTCATCTCAGAAAAGTTATTTAAAGTCTGCCCCATAAAAATCATGCGTTCCCAAAGGACTAATCTTGACTCCTGTAACCTCTTTTCGTACAGGCAAGAATACTACTGAATGTGCAATAGTAAACCAAGGAGCTTCTTTTTTAAAGATTACTTGCGCCTGCTCATAAAGCTTAGTACGCTCTTTTATGCTAGTAGTTTTTTTAGCTTTTTGAATTAACGCCTCAAAATCTTCATTACACCAACGAGCATAATTAGATCCATTTTTAGCCGCATCACAACCAAGTAATACCGCCAAGAAGTTATCAGGATCGCCATTATCTCCTGTCCAGCCAAGTTGCACTGTGTCATGCTCACCTGATTTAGCTTTCTTTAAATACTCGCCCCATTCAAATGAAACTATTTTTGCGTCAACTCCCACCTTTTTCCAATCTTGTTGAATCAATTCCCCAATTCTCCTAGCATTAGGATTATAAGGTCTTTGCACCGGCATAGCCCAAATATTGGTTTCTAAATCAGTTACTCCCTCTTTAATTAACATTTTCTTTGCCGCTACTGGGTCATATGGATCATCAACAATAGAATCATTATAAGACCAAATAGTTGGTGGTATAGGGTTTTTCGCCGCTACCCCTGCTCCTTGATAAACAGCCTTAATGATAGCTGCCTTATCAATTGCCATGTTCAAAGCCTTACGCACTTTAGGGTTATCAAATGGTTTTTTCTCTGTATTATAAGCCAAATAACCAACGTTTAGCCCTTGCTGTGATAAAAGATTTATCCGTTTATCTTTTTTGATGTTTTCGATATCAGACGGATTAGGAAAAGGCATTACATGACATTCTCCTGCTTTAACCTTTTGTAGCCTGACTGACGCATTAGGAGTAATCGCAAAAATTAAATTATCAATCTTAGCTCTCCCCTTCCAATAGCTATCAAACGCTTTATATCTGATTGTAGAATCCTTTTGATACTGCACCAAATAAAAAGGGCCTGTGCCTATTGGCTCTCGGTCAATCTTTTCTTTATTGCCCGATTTCATTAAAGAATCGGCATATTCAGCTGAGGCAATAGAAGCAAATTCCATTGCTAGATTAGCCACAAATGGAGCTTCTACACTGTTTAAATTAAATATTACCGTGTAATCGCCTTTTTTGGTGATAGATTTAAGCAAGCTATGCATGCTCATTCCTTTAAAATATTCATATGTGCCTCCAGATACCCTATGGTATGGATGTTCCTTATCCCACATTCGGTTAAAGGTGAAAAGCACATCGTCCGCGTTAAAATCGCGAGTAGGTGTGAAGCTTTTGTTACTATGAAATTTTACCCCTTTACGAAGTTTAAAGGTGTAGGTTTTTCCGCCATTAGAAACACTCCAAGATTCAGCTAAACCTGGTTGAACCTCAGTTGTGCCATTTTTAAATTCTACTAACCGGTTGTATATAGTTCGCCCTGCCGCATCAAACGTGGTGCCTGATGTGAATAAAGCTGGGTAAAACCCTTCCGGGCTAGCCTCTGAGCAATATACAAAGTTTTTAGCAGCAAAAACGCTGCTACTGGCCATTATTAATAATGCCCCCAAAAAGAGTTTTCTCATATTTTCACTCCATGTACTTAATGTTTTTGTTAAATCCGCCCTTATTTAAACTTAAAGTGTAACCATCAAATGCATTCTTTGCGTATAAAATCCCTCCCTAGCTTACTGGTGGAGATGCCGAGATTTGAACTCGGGTCCTAAAAAAGTATTTCTTAGCTTTCTACAAGTTTAGCCAAATTTTTAAATTTCACTAAGTATTTCACTATTTGGCTAGCTCAACTTAGCTAATTGCTGTTTTTACTCTAACTTAGCCCTGGCAATTCAAAACTAAATCAACAGCCTGATAAAGATTTTCACAAGAATCGGATTAATCAGGCATCACCGGTCTCATGCTCAGCAATTAGTACTTGACTAATGGCCGAGACTCTAAATTAAGCAGCTAATGCTAATTGATTTAGAGTGTTGTCATTATCGTTTGCAGATAATGTTTAGCCGATTTTTAAAGCGGCCCTTCGACCAACCGCTACTTGCTGACACTAAGAATCACCATTTCTAGTCGAAGCCAACACACCCCCACTATTATTAGTTATATTATCTATTTTACTTCTTAGCAAGTTTTTTTTATTTTACCTGCCGATTTTAGATATTCGATTTTGCATAATTAAAAAAATTACTCATTAATTCAGCTGTCCCTATTTGTCTTTTTTAGACAAAAATATAAATAAATGAGATACTATGATAGTGGTTTATTTATTCATTTTTATTTGGTAAATAATTAATTTGAAATATAATAATGTTAACTTGCAAAATAATCAAAAATCGACTTATCGCCTTAGGTTTATCTGTTGCCTTGGCTATGGTTACTATTAATATAATGCCTTATTCATCCTTTGCTGGTACTAGTGTGCAAAAACGACAAGCTGATCTTAGATCCTATCATGCCCTAACTTTAGAAAATGGCCTTTCGGTGATGTTGATATCAGATAAAGACGCCCCTAAAGCCGCCGCAGCCCTTAGTGTGCAGGTGGGTAGCTTTAATGACCCATCTGATGTGCTGGGCATGGCTCATTTTACTGAACATATGCTTTTTTTAGGCACCAAAAAATATCCTAATCCTAGTGATTATGCTAGCTTTATCAGCCTACACAACGGCTCTACTAACGCTTTTACATCATCACACACCACTAGCTATTTTTTTGATATAGATAATAAATATTTTGCTAAGGCTTTAGATCGCTTTAGCCAGTTTTTCATCAATCCTAATTTTAATGCTGATTTAGTAGAAAGGGAGCTAAATGCAATTCACTCTGAGCATTCGGTTAATTTAGGTAATGATTACCGCAAAATATATGAAACGCAAAAATTAATTTTCAAAAAATCTTCCCCGGCTAGTAGATTTGCTACTGGCAATAAAGAAACTCTTCAAGGGGTTGATGGGCTGCGTGATAGGCTGATTGATTTTTATAGCCACCATTACAGCAGCGATAAAATGACTTTATCTCTATTAAGTAGCGATTCTATTGACCAACTTAAAGACTTAGCTCACGAATACTTTTCTGATATTTCTCGTAAAAAGGTACCTTCTCCTAAATGGTTAAATGATGATGCTTTTAATCGAGACAACCTAGCTAGCTTGCTGAGCGTTAAGACTATTAAAAATAATCGTCAGTTAATATTAAATTTTCCTTTACCTTCTTTATGGAATCTTTATCAAGAAAAATCTACCTCTTACGTGGCTGATTTGTTGGGAGAAGAATCATCTGGTAGCCTGCTTGATTTCCTGAAAAAAGAAGGCTTAGCCACTAGCTTGGGAGCGGGTATATATCAAAATCAAGCTTATAGCATGTTAAGCATTAGCATTGGGCTAACCGAGCGGGCTAAAGATGAAATAGATCAAATTATTAATTACTTTTTTCAATATGTGGCTCATATAAAAAAAATTGGTCCTCAAAAATGGCGTTTTGATCAACTCAAAAAAATTGGGAAAATAAATTTTGAAAGCACCCCCAAAGAAGACCCCGGCAACTATGTATTATCTATTGCTACCCGGCTACACCGTTATCCTGCTGACCAAGTTTTGGTTGGTCCTTATTATTATTATGACTATAACCCTAAATTAATTGATGAAATTTTAGCAAAAACTACCCCATCTAATATGTTCGCTACTTACGCAGCCTCAGAGGTTGTGGGGGCTAGCACCGAAAAATGGTATGGCACGTCTTATAATTTAGAGAAGTATCCTTTACCAAAATTAGCCAAATTGGTCAGCTATAACAATAAAGTAACCTTTGAATTACCTTCCCCTAATAGATTTTTAGCCACCAATGAGAGGGCCTTAGCTAAATTGGCAAATCAGCCTGAAAAACCTATTAAATTGGTAGAAAATGATAAATTAGACTTTTGGTTCTTTAATGAACAAACTATTGATGGGAAAAATGCCGCACTCAATATAAGAGTGATGAGCCCTATCGCCAATCAAACTCCCCAAGACGCTATTATGAGTGAAATTTTAATCGCTGCTTGGTTGGAAAAAATAAATCCTAGCCTTTACGCCGCTGAGGTAGTGGGGCTTGATTATAGCGTTAGCCCTGCTAATCAGGGAATAGACATAAATTTATTTGGTCTAAAAGAGAGTATTTACCCTTTATTAGAAGAGGTTATTTCTGGATTAAGTGATTTTAGCATTGAGCCTAAAATATTTGCTAAACACAAAAAATTACTCCAAGAAAGGCTCAATAATATAGCTCTAAATAAACCTTTAGATCGGGCTATTATTGCTTTATCTTTTATCAGAAAAAAACCTAGCTTTCACTATACTAGCAAACAAAAGGCTCTAGCCTCGGTTAATCTTGAGCTTACTAATGAATTTAATAAAAAATTCTTTGCTAAAACTAAAATAATCGCTTATTTGCACGGAAATTATCCTACCGATAAGGCTAAAAGTATTAGCGATTTAATAGTGGCTAAAATAAAATCTAGTCCCGCTTTACCGGATAAATTAATCGAAAATAAAATATCTGATATTTCTCCTGGCACTAAAACTTTAATTTTACCTTCCCTTAATAACGATAGTGCTTTGGTGATGCTACTTCAATCTGATAAACGAACTTTAAAGGGAGTGGCTAATAGCTGGGTATTAAATAGTTTTTTACAAGAACCTTTTTATACGCAAATTCGCACGCTAGAGCAGATTGGATATATTGCTAGTGTTAGCGGTTTTTCTGATCGATGGGTTCCTTATTTAGCGTTTATCGTGCAAAGCCCTGATAAATCTCCTGCACAAATTGATCAAAGGGTGTGGGATTTTAATGAAAAATATACTACTAAACTTAAATCTATTTCAGATAAACAGTGGCAATCCACCAAACAATCATTGATTGATGAAATTACTGAATATCCAAAAACTATCATCAAGCTTAGTAGTCAATTTTGGTATGATATTTTGCAAAATAATCTAGATTTTAAACGAAATTTAATCGTACTTCCCGCTCTAAAAAAGTTAACCAAGCCTGATGTATTAGCTTTTTGGCAACAAATGATCAATAATGCTCACAAAAAACAATTGAACATATGGGTAGTAGGTAAAAAACAGCTAAAATCTAAAATAGATACTAAAGAAAAAGTTGATGATGTCATCAAATTTAAAAAAGACCTACCTTCATTAAGTCAATTTCCTATCTCAAGTTAATTTATATCACCGCCTATGCTAGCAGCAGCTAGCTAGGCTTGATATTTGCTTATCTATAGATATATCGCCACCTCTCTAGGTAGGCTATAAACAAAAATTACTTGAATATTATTTATCATCATGAAGGAATCATCACTTGAGCAACTTTATCGTTATTATAAAAGTGTTGCTAGTCAAGATATGCTTGCTTTAGCTAAAGTAAATAGACAGCGTCAAAATTGCATTATGCTGATAGAAAATATACAAACTGAGGTGCTTCAATCAAGAATTAATCTGCAAAATATGTGGAATTCTGGCTCAGTGGTAGGACAACATTTGCGTTTACAAACTGAATATGAAAATGAGCAAATGGACAAAATATCAAAGGTTAAGCATCAAATAGAAAATCTTGATAATGACATAAAGATTAACCGTGATATTTTAATTAAATCGACTACTAAAGTTAAAACTTTTGAAATATTAAAAAAAGCTCATAAGAAGCGTTTATCAGCTAAATTAAAAAAAATTGAATCAAATATGTTAGACGAAGCGGCTAGCAGGCAATTTATCAACCGATCTAATAATAATTTTAAACTATGTTAAATAATAATCACTTTCCATTAAAATTAAAATCAATTAAATTATCGTTGCTAGGCCTAGGCTTAGTGTGTTTACTGGCATCATTATACCCTCTTTATGGGCAAACTACCGATAATGAAATCCCGCAAGAAGAAGAGGAAGATGATGAAAAGATTTTTTATTCTGATTTGCAGTCTACTGCAGCTAAAGATAGTACTACCGATTCAACGGCTGATGTTGAATATGGCCCATGGGGTTGCCAATTCACCCTTCAGCCATTTTCAGTCACTTGCGGGTCTGAGGAAATAATTCCTCCTCCACCAGATATAATTAAAGAGCAAGTAGAGATTCTAGACTTTTTACGAGGCCGAAAACAAAAGTTAGATACCAGAGAATTAACGATTGTCGATCGAGAAAAGGGATTATCTGCTCTAGAATCAAGAATTGAACAAAAAATAAATGAGGTCGCTCGCATTAATCAAAATATTGAAAAAATGCGTCAAGAAAAGGCAATCACTGATACAGAGACATTAAGGCAATTAGTTAGCTACTATGAAAAAATTCCTGCCGAAAATGCTGCTGTATTCTTTAATCAAATGGATCAACAAACCTCAACTATGATTTTAACTCGCATGAAATCACGTAAAGCAGCCGCCTTATTAGCAAATTTATCACCAGAGGTAGCAGTTAGCATTACTGAATATGTAGCTAAGATTGCAGAAAATAGAGAGGCTTATTTATCTCTTCCCAAATATGATGACCTTCCGGTAAACCCTGGGTCAAATTAAAAATACGCTTAATTTTTAACTTATTTTTACTATTAGCTAACCCAAAGTGCACGGCAATTGCATTATTGCGGTTAAGTAAATTAACCTTAGCTTAATGCAAGGATAATTTTTTATTAGGGATAATCATTACTACATTACACATGCAAGGACGCAATGAATGCTAATCTTCTAGATATATCTCCCCATTCGCCTAATTTGAGCAATCAATCGCCTATGGTGAAAAAAAGTATGTCAAACACTGATTTTGACCAAATTTTTAGTAATACTAGGCAAAATCGAACGTCAAGATCTGCTGATGATTTAGCTAATAAAAGAAAAAATGACCACTACGATGATAACCATGAACAAGCAATTGCTGATCGCAAGGAAAGGTTAGCCAGTAGCAAAAAACATGATGAAACCGTTGATGAGCAAGGTGCATTAGCTCATAGCCCTACTACTAACGATAATAATTTTAATTCTGTCAATAATGGAGCAGCTAATACAAAAATTATTAATCGCGAGCTTTATCAATCTAATTTAAAGGCTGGGGTGGTTTTTATTGATCAAATCAAACAAAGCATATCTCCCCCCAAGATAGGTGAGATGGCTAATTTAGAATCTTGGCAGCTGGCGATGAATCCTGAAAATCAAGACCCAGCCAACCAATTAGGGCAAGCGAAGGTTACTGTTCTAAATAAAAATCAACTAATTGATAATATGGCTGCAGCTACTGTGTTTATGCCACCCATTTTAATGAAAACTAGTAGCAACAATTATAATCTAAAATCCATTACTGCTGACGATAAAAAAATTGGGAAAAATAATCAATTAATAATTGATGAATTAGCATCTAACACGCCCAACGAGAATAATTTAATCACTAACAAACTTAGCCCATCAGAAATGATTCAAGCTCAACTTAGTGGCGGCGGCGGTAGTGGCAAAGAAGATTTTGATAACACATCGGCTAAAGATAATAGTGCGACTAGGTTTTTAAGTGCAGAATTTAGCCAACAAAGCCAATCAAGCTCAGCTGATAATATTTTAGGCAGCCCAAGTGATGCTAATAAATTGAAATTCGCTCAAAATTTAGATTCATTTTTACCTAAAGTGAAAAGCACCTTGAGCAATGGAGGAACTCAGTTAAAAATTAAATTAAACCCTGAAAATTTAGGATCACTTGAATTTAAATTATCAAAAGATAACGGCAAAATAACTGCCGAGCTCCTAACTGATAATATGGAATTAAGTGAACATTTAAAACATCAAATTGATAAAGTACGCCAAAATTTAGCAGAACAGGGCATAAAACTAGATAATCTAGTTATCAAATATAACCCGGTTGAAGATTTTGCTGGTAACTCAAATTTTAATTCAGAACAGCAATCATCATCATCATTTACCAAAAATTCTAATAATCAAACCAACGACCCAAAAACATTAGAATCGCAAACTAATTCAATAAACTCAACTTCAAGAGGGAGAACTAGTAAATCAAATCGTATAATAGATTTACACATTTAACCATTAAAACGATAACATTTATTTACTAAATAATTATGAGTGAAATATCTAACACCCAAAGCATCATTAACCTAAATGCTAATCGTTTAGAAAATGCCGCTAGCAACGCAAAAGGTACGGATAATTTAGAAAAATCCGATTTTATGAATCTGTTCATGTATCAACTAGCCAACCAAAATCCACTTGATCCTATGGATTCATCAAAAATGATGGCTTCCTTAGCTGAGTTAGGCAGCATGGAGCAGTTACAAACATTAAATCAAGAGCTAAAAAATATGGCAAGCTCGCAAAGAGACCTGCTTCAATTAAATGCTCTTAGTTATTTAAACCAAGATGTTCATGTTAAAAATAATCATTTGCAGTTATCGGCTAGTGGAGCAACTGATTTAAACTATCAATTACTAGATAATGCTTACCAAGCAAAGGCTAACATCATCAATGATAAAGGTGAGGTGGTAAAACAAATTAATTTATCCCTTAAAGATAAAGGAACTCATCAATTAACTTGGGATGGTAAAAATAATTTAGGTAATAAAGCTTTGCCTGGCAAATACTCAGTCGAGATTTATGCCTATAACGAAAAGGGTAAAACTGTAGATGTTCAGCTAACTAAGCAAGAAAAAGTAACTCAAATTAAATTAGATGGTGCTCAACCACTACTTAAAGTAGGAAATGATTTTATCACCATTGATGATGCATTGATGATTGGTAAGGCTCAATAACCGGTTATCTTATAAATATATTAAATTAAAAATATTAGACATATTAACAATAATTACTAGGAGGTAGAAAAAATGTTGCCATCTTTACAAACAGGTGCTAGTGGGATGAAGTCTCATTCACAAGCTATGACAGTTACTGGAAGCAATATTGCTAATTCAAATACTTTTGGCTACAAAACACATCGTGCTGAATTTGGAGACCTCGTGGCCACTCAATTTGGCACAACCAAAGGAGCAGTTGGCCAAGGGTCATTAATAAAAGACGTGTCGATATTTTTTAATCAAGGTGGATTTGAAAATAGCGATCAAGCCACAGATATGGCAATTGAAGGGAAAGGATTTTTCATTTTAAAAGATAAACAAACCGATAAAACCTTTTATACCCGTGATGGTACTTTTGAAATAGATAAAAGTGGTTTTTTAGTTGATTATGAAGGAAATCCTTTGATGGTAAAAGATGTGAATAATACCACAAGGGAAAGTCAAGGTTTATTAAAAGCGGTTGATGTTAAAAATATAGTCGACCCAGCTAGAGCCACGGGCAATGGTGATGTTAAAGGATCAGGCATTGTGATTAAGGGTAATTTAAGTAAAGATCAGTCCCCACCTAGCGCAGCGATGAATTTAGATGATGTTAGAGAGGATATGTATAATTTTGCTACTACCACAAAAGCCTTTGATGGCTCAGGGGGTGAGCACACTCTCACCATAGCCTTTCGTAAATTAGCAGATATTCCACCTCAAATAGATCCTAATACTGGTAATCCCATTCCTGGCACTGCACAGCTAAATGTTTGGGCGTGGTTTGCCTTATCAGACGGTGGCGATATTAAAAGTGGCTCTCCTGGCTCTTTGCAAGCACAAGGAGGAGGATTTTTGCAATTTACTGATAATGGCCGGCTAGTAGACTATTATCAAGGAGTTTTAGAAGAATTGCCTCCCATTAATCCTAATGACCCAAATTCTTCACAAGGGGCAAAAATTTTGCTAAGAGTGCCCAACGACCCAACAGCAAAAAATCCTCAAGTAGCATTTGATTTTAAAGATGTGATTGATCCAGTAATGATAGGCTTTGATTTTGGCGATGGCTTTGATCCTAATAATCCATCTGATAAAAGAGATGGATTAGATGGAATGAACTCTTTTACCGGTAAAAATTCTATTTCTAGAATTTTCTCAGATGGTAACAAAGCCGGTGAGATTGAAGGAATCAGAATTGATAGTGATGGGGTAATAGATGCAATATTTGATTCAGGCTCATCAAGAGCACTAGGAAAGGTGCAGTTAGCTACTTTTATAGGCGAGCAAAAATTATCAGAAGCTGGCCGAAATAGGTTTGTAGAAACTTCTAAATCGGGAGCAGCAATAGTGGGAGACCCAACAGTAGGAGAAAAAGGGAGTATCAGGTCTGGTTTTGTAGAAAAATCTAATATAGATTTAGGTAGAGAATTCGTGAATATGATCGAATATCAAAGAGGCTTTCAAGCTAATACCAAAGTTATATCTACCAGCGATGAAATGTTGCGTGATTTGATAGATATCAAAAGATAGTAACCGGTAATAAATAGAAGGTAAGCCGATTATAATTAATATCATGATATCCACCGGACAGCCCTGCGAGGGGTTGTCCGATAAAAAGGATATATGTTAGTGAATTTGGATATCGCTAACCGCCCCCGATTAGTGTCGGTTAATGAATGAATATGGAAAAAAAATTATATTTCCCTAAATATGAAAGCTTTAGGGTGAGTTAAGGATATAATAACTCCATTTTCCAAGTTTGGTCTTGCCAAAGATAGGTTACTCTCTCGTGGAGTCTGCCTTGAGCCTCTTTCCAAAATTCAAACTTTTCAGGCATAATTCGCCATCCCCCCCAATGTGGTGGGCAAGGAACACTTTTTTTATTAAATTTTGTGCCTACCTCATCAACTCTAGTCAATAACTGCTCACGGCTAGCAAGAGGTTGGCTCTGTAAAGACGCCCAAGCCCCAATTTGGCTTAACCTGGTTCGTTTATTAAAATATTCTTCACAAAGGTGGCGTGATATTTTTTTAGCTCGCCCTTTAATTCTGATTTGATAACAAAGGCTATCCCAATAAAAAACTAGGCTAGCCCTATCATTAGTCATTAATTCTTGACTCTTTGCACTCTGATAATTAGTGAAAAAAACAAATCCACTATCAACGCCATAATCTTTTAATAACACAACCCTAGCGTCAGGAATATCATTAAGACTAGTCACTAACATCATCCAATTAGGATTTCTCACATCAAGCTTAAGTCTTTTTTGATAACAGCTAGCAAACGCTTGCCAAGGATTTTTCCCTAACTCTTTTGCCAAACTTATCGCCATAAGAAAAAATTATTGCTTGATATATTAGAGTTCGCGTGGTTTTATCTTACCATATAAAAAATCGCGATTAAGCCGAGCAATGCTCCCTAAAGTTATGCCCTTAGGGCAAACCGCTTCACATTCTCCTTCATTAGTGCAGCCACCAAACCCCTCATCAACCATTGCTTTTACCATATTATCAACCCTACTAAATCGCTCCGGTTGCCCCTGAGGCAAAAGCCCCAAATGACTAACCTTAGCCGCAGTGAACAGCATAGCAGACGCATTTTTGCAACTAGCCACACAAGCCCCGCAGCCAATACAAGCGGCATTATCCATCGCCTGATCGGCCTGCTCCTTAGAAACTAATACAGAATTAGCGTCACAAGCCCCTCCTGTAGTAACTGAAACATACCCACCACGCTGAATAATCTTATCAAACGATGATCTATCAACCGTTAAATCTCTGATAATAGAAAAAGATTTTGCCCGAAAAGGTTCTACATAAATAGTGTCCTTATCCTTAAAAGACCTCATATGTAGTTGGCAGGTAGTAGTTTTATCTAAAGGCCCATGTGCACGCCCATTTATCATAACGCCACAAGTGCCGCAAATACCCTCACGGCAATCGCTATCAAAAGCTACCGGGCCATCAGGATGTTTCTCAACTATCAGTTTTTCATTTAAAACATCTAACATCTCTAAAAATGACATGTCGCTTGATATATCTTTTAGCTGATATTCTTGCATTGCACCTTTATCGGTAGCTGATTTTTGTCGCCAAATTTTTAAAACAATATCCATCTTAAAATTTTAAATAATGATAAAAATAATAAAAATAATAAAACTATTTATATTGCCGTCTAGTTCTCACAACCTCTGTAAATTCGAGTTCTTCTTTATGTAAAATAGGTTTTTCCCCTAATTCTTGGTATTGCCAAGCTGCTACATAAGAAAAATTGTCATCATCTCTTTGTGCTTCCGCACCTTCAGTTTGGTGTTCTTCGCGGAAATGTCCTCCACAAGATTCTTCTCGATTTAATGCATCGTGACACATAATTTCAGCAAATTCTAAAAAATCTGCTACTCGGCTAGCATGCTCTAGCTCAGGATTAAACTCATCAATATCGCCTGGTAAAGATAAATCACTCCAAAATTCTTTCCTTATCTCCGGAATTTTAGCCAAAGCTTCTCGCAATCCTTCAGCGTTACGCGACATTCCACATTTATCCCACAATAATGTACCTAATTTTTTATGAAAATATTTCGCCGATTTGTTCCCCTTTATCCCCATCAATCGCTCAAAAAACTTATCAGCACTCTCATTAGCCTTCGTGAAAGCTTCATCTTCTGTGCTAACTTGGGAAAATTCTTGCGTCGCTAAATAATTACCCAGTGCGTAAGGGGCGATGAAATATCCATCAGCTAAGCCTTGCATCAATGCACTAGCCCCTAACCGATTAGCCCCATGATCAGAAAAATTTGCCTCTCCCAATACAAAAAGACCTGGAATATTAGACATCAAATTATAATCAACCCACAATCCCCCCATAGTATAATGGACAGCCGGAGATATCTTCATCGGGGTTTGGTAAGGATTTTCGTTAGTGATATGCTGGTACATATCAAATAAATTGCCATATCTTTCTTCAATTGCCTTACGACCCAACCTATTGATCGCATCAGAAAAATCCATATACACCGCCAATCCATTTTCACCTACACCACGCCCTTCATCGCATACCATCTTGGCATTACGTGACGCCACATCTCGAGGCACTAGATTGCCAAATGATGGATATTTACGCTCCAAAAAATAATCTCGTTCATCTTCTACTATCTCTACTGGGTCTCGCTTGTCCCCTGCTTGCTTAGGCACCCACACCCTAGCATCATTTCGCAGGCTCTCGCTCATTAAAGTTAATTTAGACTGGTCATTACCTGATAAAGGAATGCAAGTAGGATGTATTTGGGTGAAACTAGGATTAGCAAAAAAAGCTCCCCGTTTATAAGACCGGTAAGCCGCCGTTACATTGCAACCAACCGCACTAGTAGAAAGATAAAAAACCGGTGAATAACCCCCAGTCGCTAAACAAATCGCATGTGCAGAGTGACGCTCAATTTTTCCTGTTAAATGATTACGGCACAGCACTCCCCGAGCTACGCCATCTACTAGCACTAAATCAACAAATTCCCTGCGAGTAAGCATTTTAACTTTACCCAAGCCAACTTGCCGGCTTAATGCACTATATGCTCCTAATAAAAGCTGTTGCCCCGTTTGCCCTCTAGCATAAAATGTTCTAGATAACTGAGCCCCCCCAAATGATCTATTAGCTAATGTTCCGCCATAATCTCTAGCAAAAGGAACTCCTTGAGCCACACATTGATCTATTATATCTCCGCTAAGCTGGGCTAACCGATAAACATTGGCCTCCCTTGAGCGATAATCACCTCCTTTAATGGTATCGTAAAATAATCGGTAAATACTATCGCCATCATTATGGTAATTTTTAGTCGCGTTAATTCCTCCTTGAGCCGCTATGCTGTGTGCTCGCCTTGAGCTATCTTGATAGCAAATACAAGTAACATTATAGCCCATCTCCGCCAACGAAGACGCTGCCGATGCCCCAGCCAAACCAGAGCCCACCACCATAACATCATATTTTCGCCTATTGCTTGGATTAACTAACTTTAAATTAAATTTATGTTTATCCCATTTATTCTCAATTTTACCTTCAGGAATACTTGATTGTAATTTTTTATTTGTCATAACTTTTGCCTTAATCTTTATAAATTTCGCTTAGTGATTGCCTAAATAATCGATAATATGTAAAAATATACCGGAAAACTGCTAAATCCAATTGATATAAACAGTGAATATAATAAACTTGCTTTAGCATAACAATCTAGCCTATGCTTCCTCGCTACGCCAAGGGTGATGAACGAACTTTTCATGGCATGATGCAAATGAAATCCAAGTAAAATCATACATACTAAATATATCCCCGAGTAAATAGGATCAGCAAAAAGCTTGAGCACTAAATCATACAAAGTATCGGCATGCTTAATCTTTTCATTGTCCCAAGGTCCTAGCTTCATGCTGGCAATGTGCATTATCAAAAATAGCAATATCACCACGCCTGTATGTGCCATATGGCTAGACATCCATGTGCTATTAATCGCTTTTCTTTTAATCACATATCCCACAGGGCGCGCTCGCTTGTTAGCCAAGGTAAGGCGAATTGCCGACCACACATGTGCCACCAAAACCAGCATCAGACCAGCTTCGACTAAATACACCATCTTAAATGAATTTAAAAAATCCGCGTATAAATTAAACTCCTCTCGCCCCACAAAAAGTAGTGTGTTGCCTACCAAATGTCCTGCCAAAAATAGCATCATTACCATGCCAGTAGTGGCCATCACCAACTTTTCTCCTATCATTGATGATGTGGTTAATTTTATATAATTCATCTCTAATATTGACTTAATACTCAAATTACTTGCTTAAAAAATTGAAACTAAAATTGAAACTAAAATTTTAAAAATCCCTGCGGAAATAGCTCAGCTAACTGATAAACATCAAATTTATCAGCATTTAACTGGCTATAACTTGAACATAAAACTTTTAATTCTGAATTAAATTCAGCTAAAAATTGCCGACATATCCCACAAGGTGTAACTGGAACCTCCCCACTGCAAACTATGGCGATTTGTTTAAAATTACGCCCCCCCGCTCCTATCGCCGAAACCACTGCCGACCTCTCCGCACAAATACTGGCCCCATAACTAACATTCTCTACATTAGTCCCCACAAAAATTCTTCCCTTCTCATCCTCTATCGCGGCACCCACCTTGAAGTTACTATAAGGACTATAAGAAAATTGTGACGCTTGCCTTGCTCTTTCTAAGATTTCTTTCTCAAAATAACTCAACTACGCTTGGTGCTTAACTCAACTTTATCTATCGCCCTAATCTCATTAACCTTCATTGTTCTTCTAATTTGTTTGTCTTGCTCAACTACTTCTATTACCTTATTTCCATTAGGAATAGTTTTGTCTTGCACATCAAACAACGCACTAACCTTAGGCAAAATTGACGCCACTTGCCTAACTGGAGCTATTTTATCCAACATAAGCTTACCTCTAAAATTGCTATTTTACCAAATTATATTTATTTATTTATTTACTTCTAACTAACTTTTGAAACATTCCACTCATCGCCGCAAAAAGAATTATTACCCCTTGAACTACAATTACCAAATCATTGGATAATTTATCAAAATTTATATCAATAAATAAACTACCGCGGTTCATCATGCCAAATAAAAATGCTGCCATAAATATACCCAAAGGGTTATTACGACCCAATAAAGCTACCGCTATTCCCATAAAACCAACCCCTCGAGAAAAATTATCATGAAATGTATATCTAAAGCCCATCACCTCATGCACGGCCACTAAACCTGCCAGCCCACCAGCAATAAACATTGATAATATAATATATCTCCCGCTATTAATCCCCGCATACCTCGCCACTTCAGAACTATGCCCGCTGACTTGCATTTCATAACCATAACGCATTTTATGGAAGAAATACCAGTATCCCACACACAGCGAAATTGTCAACAATAAAGCAAAATTAACCGGCACAGATTCTGATATCCAAGGTATTATTTTATTTAACCTAAATACCCGGGCACTTTGTGCTATAAATTCTGTTTCCAAAATTTGATCCCCTTGCCTTTTAAACGGTCCCACTACCAAATAATTACATATGCCATATGCTATTAGATTTAGCATTATTGTGTTAATTACTTCATGCGAACCAAATTTAACCTTTAAATATCCTGGAATAACTCCCCAAATTCCTCCTGCTAGAAATGCTAATAAAATGCAAATAGGAATCATCAAATAAAATGGTAAATTAATCCCCGAACCAGCAAATATGGCCACCGCCATTGAACCCATATACAGCTGCCCCTCCGCTCCTATATTGAAAAGACCCCCCTTAAAGGCCATCGAAACTGATAAACCAGTTAATAAAAGTGGGGTCATATAAAATAGGGTGAACCCTACTCCGTCCCAACTAAATAACGAAGCTACTATAAAAACTTTGAATACTTCTACCGGATTTTCTCCTAAAATCAGAATTATTACCGCCGATACAAAAAAAGCCGCCACTAATGATAAAAGTGTGGTTGCTAAAACCGACAGGCTCTCCTTGCTCATTATTTATGCTACGCTAGTTGTTATTATGTTAATTTCTCTTAATTGCATTAGCTCCACCAATCATTTTTATGCCGATTGATTGATCATCGTCTTTTTGCCAGTTAATCTCATCTACTATTTTACCCTCGCAAATCACAAAGGATCTATCACTTAATTTTCTTAACTCACTCAGCTCGGAAGATATGAGCAATATAGCCTTGCCCGCTTTTCTTGCTGATAGTATTTTGCCATGAATAAATTCTACCGAACCTATATCAACCCCATGAGTGGGCTCAGCTATGATAATTAAATCGGGGTTAGAATCTAGCTCTCGCCCTACTATCAATTTTTGCTGATTACCGCCAGACAAAGATTTTGTGCTATAATTTATGCTTGGCGGAGTGACCTTATATTTATCCAATAGCGATTTGGCCATCTTCTTTATCACTGGAAAATTAAACCAACAGCTCGCTATATTATATTTTCGCTTGGCGTGATAGCCGAGTATTGAATTTTGATAATTCACCCATTCATTAATATAAGCCCATTTATTTCTATCTGAGGGTATATGAGCCAATCCACTACTTCTTAGCTCTGCTGTAGTTTTTTGTGAAATATTAACTCCACGATATCTTAACTTGCCTTTTACTCCAGTTTTAATCATCCCCGTTAAAACCTGTTCCAGTTCGGGCTGGCCATTCCCTGAAACCCCTGCAATGCCTACTATTTCTCCTTTAGCTATTCTTAAATTTATATTATCAAGTAATTTTTTAGATTTTTGTGGTTGATAGGTTAAATTTTCTACTACCAACACATCATCGCCCGCTATCACCTCTTCTTTTCGGCTAGCAATTATTTCGCGACCCACCATCAAACCTGCTAATTCGGCAATACTAGTATTTTTTATCTCTCTATTCGCCACCACCTTAGCATCTCTCATCACAGTTACGTTATCAGCAATCTCCATCACCTCTCCTAATTTATGAGTGATTATAATAACCGATTTTCCTTGCTTCTTTAAAATTCCAATTATCTTAAATAAATCTTTAATTTCTACCTTAGTCAATACTGAAGTAGGCTCATCTAAAATAAGAATGTCTGTTTTGCGGTAAATAGTTTTAAAAATTTCTAATCTCTGCTTACTGCCCACCCCTAAAGCATCTACTTTATCATCTAATTGAAAAGTGAAATTATATTCTTTGGCTAAAGCATTTATTTTACTGCGGACAGATTTATAATCTATCACCATACCTAACTTTAGCAGGGGATTTCCTAAGACTATATTATCTAGAATTGTCATGGCCTCAATAAGCATGAAATGCTGGTGCACCATGCCTATACCATAGCCTATCGCCTGTTCGGAATTATTGATTGCTACTTTATTTCCATTAATATAAATATCCCCACTATCCGCCTTGTGATAGCCATAAAGAATTTTTACTAAAGTTGACTTGCCTGCCCCATTTTCACCTACTATCGCATGAATTTTACCCTTTTCAACGCACAAAGATACCTGATTATTGGCCAGGCTATCACCAAACTTCTTATTGATATTATTCATCTTTAGGGCGTAGTCTCTTAACTCGGACATTGCATAAATAATAAATTATAAAAAATGTGGGTTGTGTTATTGCCAAAAATATATATCATAGCCGGTTATTATGTGCCATGACCTAACTAGATATAATGCAACTAAAATATTAAACTTTATTAAACAACAGACAAAGCAAAGATGCAAGAAGTTAAAATCAACCTTATCCACCGCCTGATAGGTCAGCTATTAGTTACGCCAATTAAGCTAGCTTGCTCTTTAGAGAAATTTAAAAAAATTACCCCTTTGTTGGCTCTGCCCATATTAATTTTGTCTTGCGCTAGCTCTGGCGTAAAGGTATCATCTGTTGAGGTGGGAGAAGAAATTGATGGCGTGTCAGGGGTAGGGTTAGAATCTCACGATATTGATAGCATGACCAATAAAATGATTGATGAAATCTTATCGCAAAAACTACCCACTAACTCTAACTCTGTACCCAAAATAATCGTTGATAGTCATAAAATGATCAACGAATCTAGCCAAATCATCAATACTAGCTTGCTAACTGACCGCATTAGAATAGGATTAATTAGCAATTCTAATGGACAATTAATTTTTATCTCTCGAGAAAATTCTGATTTAGTTATTGAAGAAGCTAAATTATCTAACGAACTTAACTTAATCGCTGCTGATTATGGGTTAACCGGCAGAATCACTTCAATTAGTGGCTTTTCCAATAAAACAGGCATATCTTCTAATTTTATGCAATTCACCTTTGAGCTCATTGATCTTAAAACATCGGCTATCGTGTGGGCTAGCTTTTACGACTTCAAAAAAACCGGTGCCGACGACACTATTTACCGCTAAATTTTAAAATTTGCCAAGCTATCTAAATACTGAAAAGTATATATTCCCGTGTCGTGTTTATCGCTCCAGGTAAATCTTATGGAGTAGTTACCTACATACTGGCCATCTATTGGATGTATATCTAGGCTAACTTCTTCTGGTTTAATTTTCCTATCTCCGCTCAATTCATCAATACACACTGCACAAGGGCAAGCCAGCCTTAGAGTGTAAAATTTTAAGCTAGTCTTGCTGTCATCTTGCCAAATGATAGTTAATTCTTTATCCCAATAAATATCCTTTGGTTTTTTCATAAATTTATAAAATTTAATCTTATTTACTATTAACTATCAACTATTAATTACTGGCTATTAACCATTGGCTACTTTCTATTCGCCAATTTAGTGGCCATTTCTATGAATATCTTGGTACTCAAAGACTGTGCATTCGTATAAACTAAAGGATTTCCATTATCTGTACCTTTTCTTATTTCTATATCTATTGGCAATCTACCCAAAAAATCCACTTTAAAGCTTTCCGCCTCTTTTTCTGCTCCTCCATTACCAAATACCTCGCTTTCATGAGAGCATTTAGGGCACACAAACACTCCCATATTTTCGATTATACCAAGTATGGATATATCCACCTTATCAAGCATGGCCATGGCTCTACGAGCATCTATCAAGGCTACATCTTGCGGGGTGCAAACCACCACTGCCCCATAAGCTGCGGTTAATTGGCTCACGGTTATTTGCACATCTCCTGTGCCTGGGGGCATATCTATAATCATATAATCTCCTCCGCTAAAATCGGTGTCTTTCATCAACTGTTCAATTGTTTGATGAACCATTGGCCCACGCCACGCCACGGCCTCTCCTTCTGATATTAGGCTGCCGATTGATATAAATTCTAGGCCAAATTTTTTCATCGGTATCAAGCGATTTTCTTGCATATAAGGCTGCTCTCCTCTGAGCCCCAACATCAAGGGAAGTGAGGGGCCATAAATATCGGCGTCAAACAAAGCTACTGTTTTGCCTATTCTTTTTAAAGCCAAAGCTAGATTCAAAGCACAAGTAGATTTTCCTACTCCTCCTTTACCGCTCACTACTAAAATTACTCGTTGGTAATTATCAAAATAAAATTTTCGCTTCGGACTCTGCTGAGCAGCTGGTTTGCTTGGTTTTGTATCAAGGAACTTAACTTTAACTTCTGTTACTCCATCTAACTCTGTCAGTACTTCCGTAATTTTTTTCGTTAGATCATCTTTTAATTCTGAAGATAAATCAGTTGGTAAAAATGTGATGGCAATGGTTTGCTTATCTATTGCTAGAGTATCAATCACATCGGCTGATATTAGATTTTTATCTTGATCATATTGAACGGTTTCTAGTGCCTTTACTATGGAATCTTGCGATACTTTCATCTTACTAAAAATAGTTTGGGTTGCTTGTTTTTAATTTTTAATTTTCAAAAAATCATCTTATCCGTAAATCACCCCCCAATTGTTTGCATAATAGTGCTTGATCCTTTAAATTTATATAGCTGTTTTTGTTTCATAGACTTTTGTAAAATAACCACTAACTCCGCCTTCGCTTTTTCTCGATTTAGTTTTAATAACGGCTTTAAGGACATAGGCCTAGCCTGGCTAATACACCCATAAAGCTCCCCACAAGAAGTTAACCTTAGCCGGTCACAATCTTGGCAAAAGGGCACAGTTTCATTAGCTATTATCCCAAATTTACCAAAGTTTACTGCTTGATAATAGATCGCCGTTGAATGCTTAGGTTTAGCTAACTCTTTTATTGTATACTTATTTGACACTAAAGACAATAAATCTTTGCTTGATAAAAATTTATCCTCATAATTACTACTAGCTATGTGCCCCATCTTCATTAACTCAATAAATCGACAAACTAGATTTTTCTTAAAACAAAAATCCAACATCGCCAAAATATCATCAGCATTCATATCCTTAAGTAAAAGCATATTTATTTTGATCGGTAACTTTAATTTTAACGCCTCATCTATCCCCGCTAAAATTTGCTCTAATTTATCATATCCAGTTATTTTTAAAAATTTATCCTTAGCTAAAGTGTCTAAACTCACATTAAGCCTTATTTGAGGGATATGATTAAGCAAATGAAGTCGCTTTTTTAAATAAACCCCATTAGTAGTTAATCCAACATCTGCAAAATTTAACTCCTTTACCCCTATTAAAATTTGCTCTAATTTTGGGCTAATTAAAGGCTCTCCCCCAGTTAGCCTGAGCTTAGTTATGCCTGCCACCTCTTTGATTAGCCCTGTTAGATAGATTAGTTCTTTTGCTGATAAATCGGCCTCATCTTCTACCAACGTAAAGCCTGGTGGAACGCAGTAAACGCAGCTAAGGTTGCATGCTTTGGTTATGCCTAACCTAAGAGATTTAAACGTTCTTTGATGAGGATCATCATAATTAATCAAACCAATTGCACTAGTTGGAAGATGTGACGGGGTATTTACCATAATAAACCGGGCACTATTTGTGATTTTTGTAAAATCCTTTGCTTTGCTAATACATGAAAAAAGCCACTAGTTTTTGCTCCAATAATAAAATTACCACTAGATTTAAATTTTGCCGGAATTATAGTTTGGTAATCATCTTCTTTAGCAAAGTAAAATGGCCATAACCGATCAAGGTTAATATCATTTTCTACCGATCTAGCCAATTTAAAACTTAACCAATCCACAAATCTACCTTTTTTCCCGCTCATCGTCTGTAAAAAAGGTAATACATATATTTTGAAAGATAACTGCATTGATAAAGGATTTCCTGCTAATACAAATATTAAGGTGCTATCTAGCTCACCAACCCAAATTTGCTTAGCTGGTTTGATCGCTACTTGGTAAAAAATCTGTTTAGCGCCTAACTTTTCTAAAGCCGTAATGGTTAAATCTCTTTTGCTTTTAGCCGCTCCCCCGCTGGTGATTAACACATCATAGCTGGGCAAATTTTGTTGAAAAACTTTTGTTAATTGATTAAGAGAATCTTTTTTAATTCCTAACGAGTGAGCATTAAAACCATTATCCAATAAAGCACTACTTAAATAGCTGGTATTTGCGTCTCTTATTTGCCCTTCTTTAGCTCCATTTATTTTATGAGGAGCCACTAACTCATCACCAGTAGCTAATAGGGCTATGCTAGGTTTTTCATAAACAAAAAGCTCTTGCTCACCTAACGCTGCGGCTAGGGTGATTAGGTTAGCATTTATTAGTTGCCCTGGTTTTATTAGTAAATCATTTTTTTTAGTTTCTGAAGCTTGATATACTATATTATCCCCCTTTTTCATCAACTCCTCGGGCACTATCACTGCATTATTTTGCAAAACAACATCCTCTTGTTTAACAACTAAATAACTATTTTTAGGTATCTTCATACCAGTAAATACTAACGAGGCTTGATTTTCTTGTAACGCTCCTTCATCGGTTTTTACCAGCTCTTCAGCTGAGTTGGTTAATTGATAGTGATAGCTAGCATTTATTTTTATTTTATTATTATTATTATTATTCCCAAAAGCTAAGGCGTAGCCATCAACAGCAGATTTATCAAATGGTGGATAGTCCCGATCAGCCTTTAGGGGTTGGGCTAGATAAAATTTTAATGCTTTTGCTGCTGGAATTTTGCTGATTTTTATTTTTTGTTGTGCCAAAATCGCTTGATTTTGCAAAATACTGCCCGCAGTGTGATAATCAATTACCAAGATAAATTCACCAATATAAATAAAGTATTCTAAAAATAATTTAAGCCCTATAATAAAACCTATTATAAATTAAATCTACTTTGAAATTTAGATCAAAATCAACTAATAACCTAAATTAAATTAACTACTCACTGCAAAACAACAAGTAAACATTATTTTTAGTGTTCGCTCCCTTTAGATGATTTAAATGACCAAAACTATTTAAATGACTAAAAAAATTCAAAAAACGCATATTAAACCAAAGCATCGCCGTATTATGTATGTAGTTTATCACAAGCTACCTGCTAATATTAAACGACCACTTAAAACAGTAATTCAATCAACCAAAATAATTGGTTTGTTAGCGGCAGGATTAGGATTTTTAGGTTTTACTGTGATGGATTTTATGCTTAAAATAACTACCTCATATTTACAACCGCTACAGATAACTTTTTTTCTTAATTTCTTTACCGTTTTTTGGTGTTTAATCGGGGTTGGCATATTTGGCAGTAAAATAATAAAAACTAATAATTACCCTTTGCATATAGCCAGAGGGGTGATGTCGGTAATAGGAGGGGTGTGCATTGTGTCTTCTTTTAGTTTGCTAAAGGTTAGCACCGCCTATTCTTTGATATTTTTAGCCCCCATCATTAGTGTCATATTAAGTCTTATATTTTTGAAAAGCCCCCCCACTAGAGGGCAAATACTGGGCACTATAATTGGTTTTTTTGGTATACTCGTTATTTTTAGGCCGGGGCAAACTAATCTTAACTTAGGGCATCTATATGCGATAATCGGGGCGTCTACTATAGCAATTAACGGGGTATTAATTAAGAAATTTGCTAAATCTGAGCATCCTAGCAGTTATGTGTTTTATAGCGGTATTATTACCATTATCACTTTAATTTATTTTTCAGGGCAAAACCTTACCAGCATCCCTATCTGGATTTACGTAATATTAGCCGCGTCAGGCTTGCTATTTACTTTTAACATAATGTTAATCGTGCTTGCCATTCAAAATATTCATTTACAAGTGCTAGGTAGCATTCACTATACACAAATTATTTGGATGTTTTTATTTGAGTGGGCCTTTCTCTCTATTGCCCCAGATATTTGGGTGATAACTGGCTCTATTTTTATATTTTTAGGCGGATTAATCGTATCTAGCCCTATCATAATAAAGCAGCAAATTATTAAATTATTATCATCATTTAAGCGTCCATATAAATAAACTCAGCCCATATGCTAATAATAGCATTATTTCCCCACAAAATTTGTTCATCTCTTAACAACGCCTTAACCACTCAAGGTTTAGTTGATAACTGTTGACTTTATAGCATATTTTGTGTATAATCACCGCTATAGGTGTATTTTCTAAATAGCCTCATTGCCTTGGCTGGAAGTTAAGAATTATTTTAATATATGTGCCCCTCAACATATTCATCTATCCTTTAATAGTGGTTAGTTTAGTCTGTTTACACTTATTTTTATTATTGAATATTGAACAATAGAATTTTATTTATTATGAAGCGTGCTAACAAAATTTTATTGCTAGGATTATCATTTTTTTTGATATTTAGCTGTGAGAAAAAAGAAGATCCTTTAGAAGATGATTTAACTCCTGATTTAGTTTCTTTAGTTGGTAAATGGCGTTCTACAGAAAATTTACCCACTAATCGCTCTACAGATTTTGCTATCAGACTTAGCATTGTTGATACCACCATTAAGCTAGTAAAAGATCTTTCATTTTGTAGTTTTAAAGATGCCAGTGGGGTTATTAAACAAGTTACTATCATTACAACGGATGATGTAGACAGAACTTTCATCCCTGGATTAGCACTTATTGATTTAGATTTTGCTATACCTGCTATAGCTGGTAGCCCTATGGCTAGTCAGATCAGGTTAGATAACTGCCAAATCGGCTGGTTCTCCGTAAATGATGATGATAAGGAAGACGAAGATGAGGATGATAAAAATAGAATTATCCAGTTAGGTAGTTTTTATTATGATAATCTCCCTCCCATCATAGTAGTAACTACGCCTATTCAAGCTTTGACTTTTAGTGATTTAACAAATGATAGCTCAAAGATTAAGGTAACTAGTAATAAATCTGTGTTTTTACTCCATACAACTAATTCTTGTGTTGTTCCTCAATCTCATAGCCAAGTTTCTAGCTCTGCACCGACAATCTTTTCTATAGATGTTGGTCAATTAAATGATCCTACAGAAAATAATGGGGTAACTAACTGTGTGCTACATTTCCAAGATGGGGCGGGCAATAAAGTATCTAAAGCTTTTGATATCAAGGTAGTTAAACCAACGTTTGAAGCAGAATTTAAAGACCTACCAGTTGCGGTAAATGGGATACACACATTTATCTTTAAAGAAACCAGCCCCAATTCTGGGCGGGCGATTTTATCGGCTAAAACTAATTTTGAAGGTAAGATAAGCTGCGTTACTCATGAGTTACTTGATTGCTTGAATGGGCCTAAATCTATTTTAGGTGATAGCCAAAAGCATGAAATTAATCTTTCTTCTATGGGAAAAGGGTTAAATAGCTATATCTTTACCTACTCCCCTGAAGGAGCGCCGAGCACTGCGTGGGCTACAGAAATTACTTTTAATAGTATAAAATTTGATGTTGATATTGATTTTTCTGCTAAAGTGCAACTTCCCGTTAATACAGCAATTGGAGCTCCTAAATACTTTCATAATATACCTTTAATTGATATTAACGCTGAAGCTGATGGGGTGGTTTCTTTCTCTGCTCCTGTTAGTGCTAACGCTAATGCTCCTGTTAAGCAGTGTCCTGCTTATCCTGATGTGGTGGTAGTAAAAAATCTTCCCGTCACCACTCCGCAATCTAAGGTATCGGCCCTAAATAGCACTTACCCAATCAATGAAGCCGACATTCAAATGGAATGCGTGGCTACCTTCACCGTAACTGCTCCTGCTAGCGTAGCGGGCATTACTATTAGTGATAATTTTTCTTTTGTAGTAGATAAAACTAAGCCCACTATATCAGTTGACGCTCCTAATACGAGTGTTATAACCGTGCCTGTCGATAAGGCGTCAAACACTAGCGTTGATTTTATTATTAGTGAATCAGTGCAAGTGATAAGTGATTCTTGTGATATTACTCATAACACCAATTTACTTAATGATTGGCGAAAAAGCCTTAACTATGATTTTTTTACTGATAACACCCCGCCGGTAGTTCCACCCGTCACCCCTCCTGGTGGCACTCCGCCTGTTACTCCGCCTGTCACTCCTACCCCTACTACCCCTCCTCCTCCGGCCACTCCTCCTAGCCGGTGCTCGATTGTATTTAAAGATCTTGTTTTAGATATTGATCACTCAGTTGAGGTTAATTTTAATGTGGTAATCAAACCACCTAGATTAATTTATACTGGAGCGACTAGATTTAACCGCACCAGTGGTTTAGGTAAATTTTCTATATCTCACTCTGGATTTTTATTTTGTGAAAACCTAGACGCCACTTTAGATACCGATAAAAGTTGTTTTCAAGATTATATATCTGTTTTTGCCGATACTCCTGATACTGAAATTACGGCAAACATGATTAATCTTATGGCAGATAGCCATCAATATAAATTTACTCTGGTGCCTAATCCTCCGTATCAACCAGAACATATTAATGAGCCTTATGTGGCTACCGCCACCGCTAACATTTTGGCTGCCCAAAATCCTGGTAGATTTTCCATATCAGGCGTTCCTCTTAAGGTAGGAAAGGCGGCTGTTACTGCTAATAATGTATCTATTAAAGCATTTTCTTCTCATCCAGGCACTGTAGTTGATCAAGCTTCTGGAGGAGTGTGCCCTGGGTTTGACGCTGCTGTGTTAAATAGCATCACTAGTGGAACTAACGATCTGTCACTTGAATTTCCTGCTAGCCAATTTCCTCCTAGCCAAGATACTATGGTTTCTTGCAAACTTACCTTGACTACGGCTGAGATACCTCCGTCTTCTTTATCTGACATGTTTAGCTTTACGGTAGATCAGACAATTCCAACTATAACTTTTAATCCAAATTCAATTTCTGCTGGCTCAGGAAGTAAACAAATTAGCCAACCTATTTCTCTTAGTGAAATAGCGAATGTTTCATCTAATTGCCTTAATCCTAATAATAAATTAATCCCAGCTGGCACTAGCATTATTGAGCTGGATTTTTCCACTCAAAGTGGTTCTACGGCGGGTGGGATTATCACCTATACCTGTAATTTCACGGGAACAGATTTAGCGGGCAATGCTACTGCTGCCCCCACTGTGTTAACAGTAAAATATGACGCCCCTACTTTATCTTTCGCAAACAAATTATCTGGTCCTATTGATTTTTCCACTAGCCAAGTGCCATTTAACCTAATCATCACCCCATCAGTTAATGGTAACAAAATAACTTGCAGCGTAGAAGGGGGCGATTGTGGGACTGCTAATGGTCCTATACAAGCTAATTCATCAATTTTCTTTTCTCTTAGTAATATGATTCCAGGAGTAAAATCTTACTCCTTTAAATTGCTTGATAGCAACCAAGCGATCATTACTAGTGCCATTTTAAAGATAGAGCTAAAAAATAATGTTGATTTAAATTTGAAACATCCTCCGATAGATGGCTCCAGCATTTCTGATATTAGCAAATATCCTATGACAATTAACCCTTCTAAAAATGGTACATTAACAATTTCTACCCCACCAAATGGCTCTGTTTGCTTTAATAACATTGATAACTTAAATACTGCCTTAAATAAAGATGAACTAAAATATCTAAATGCTACTTTACCTCCTGCTTGCGATAATAGGTGTGATGTGAAGTGTATATTAACTTTTACTGAATCAGAGACTGGCACAACAGGAAAAGCTTTTCATAGCTTTGACTTTACCGTTAATAAAAAAGATATAAAATTAATTGCTTTTCCAGAGAAAGATAAAATAGTAAATGTTAACCAAAGCTCTTATCACTTAACCTTTGATACTGTTTTCATTATTGACGCTAGTGCCCCTGCAATAACCATTCGTGATTATAATAGTAATGTTATTTTATATAGCTTTGCGGCAGCTAACGCCACGATAGATGCCACCATAACAACTAAGCTTAATTTAACTATTCCTCCGGCGGATAAGGATAATGCGATTTCTGCTTTGCTTAAATCATCTAGAGTTTATATTCATATCCCGATCAATAAAATAAAGCCCACCAACAATGGATTAGCTTTTGCTGGTACTGGCACTAACAAAAGTTCAACTAGTTTTTATACTGCGGTAAATATAAATAAATTAAAAACATTAGGTCAGTGGAGAATTACTCCTTCTGGTAATATAGAAATTTATAATGCTGATATCTTTTTAAATTGTGATCAACGCATTGATAATAGCAAATTCTGCTTGAAAAATAATAATATAGCTACTGCCATAAAAATTAAGGGGCTAATCACCAACGCTGCCCCTTTAGATGTAAATATAACCAATACATCAGCGTTAAACGACAAGATCACTTTAAAGCATGAAGGCTTTAGCAGCCAGGCGTCTTCTTATTATTTATCTTATGATTACACTCTCTTAGCCGATGAGAAAATAGGAGATAATCTAGACAAAAGATTGCTCACTAATAATAATGTAATTATTGTCGGAGATACAGGCACCAGCCTTTCTCTTAATTATTCTTTCCAAGGAATAGTTAAAATGCTTGGTAGCGGCAAACAGGCTACGGCGGCTTATGGGCTAAGAAAGTTAAATAGTAGCTATAATGGAAATTTAATAGATATAGTAAAATTAAATGGTGCTAATAAGCAATACAGCAGCGGGGATATCCGAGCAATTGGCTCTTTCCCTGCTGGAAGCACTGATAGTGCCGGTAAATCTGTTGAAGGGCAATTAAACACCACTAGCGTAACTAGTTTTGCTTCTGGTAGTGACTTCCTCGGGGTTTATAAGTGGTACGATCAGGTAGCAAGCCACCATTTAAAACAAGGTCGCGGGCAAACTGATAGTAATAGCCAGACATATAAGTATACTAACTTACCAATCATATTTATTAAAGGTGTAGGCTCAAGAAGTAAATTCACTGGCCCAATCCCAAAAGTTAAAGGCTCAAATAAACCGGTAATGGTTTTTCCTGGTAGATATAGTAATACCACTGGTCTTACCACCTATAAATATCCTATGCTAATCACCGAAAGGCGTGCTTTAAGAGATATGCTCGGCACAAGCTCTAACAACACAGATATGGGAGGTACTGTTTTCATGGTGGTGCTGCGTAATCATAATAGAGATTCTGTTTATACCTGGGGGTTTAGTTCTCGTGATCTCCAATTAGCCGCTTCTATTGGCCGAAGTAGTATGAAAATTTATGGGGGTATAGATAATTCACGCTCTGATATAGTTAATACTACCCACTCTAATACTCAATCTAGAAATCCATATATCATATTAGATTATCTTGACGGCACAAATGAATTATTAAATTTATTAGTCTCAAAAATGAGTATTAATTCTAATAGAAAACTAGCTAGCACTTGGTATTTATGGAAAAGGCAGCGCGCGACCGATTGGAATCTATTGAAATACCAAAACAAAGAAAGTAACTCTACCACCGGAAATGCTAACTCTGGGGACGCTCACCTTTCCATAGGAAGAAGATTTATTCATGATTACAATCAATCTAAGCCTACTGGGGGATTATCCCATTATAATTATTTTTCTAATGAAGTAAGTGGTGAAAAAGTTACTGCTATAGCTGAATTAATATTTTTTGCTGCCCCTTTATCTGATCAAGACATAAAAGCAATTGCTAGGGAGCAGGCTGAATATTTCTTTAAATAAAAAATGTAAGCCTCTATAAAATGATAGTTGCAACTTTAATTAATATTGGCTAAATATTAAAAGAGTATTTATCTCACTTATAATTTACTACAAAAATATAATAGCATTTAAAATATGGTCCAAAATCATCAAATAAATGCTAAAGATAAACTCTCAGTAGCTGATGAGCTTAATAACGAAAAGCCATCGTTACGGCCTAAGCTATTAAACGATTTTATTGGCCAGTCCCAAATCAAAAAAAACCTCACCGTTTTTATTACCGCCGCTAAATTAAGAGATTCAGTACTAGATCACGTTTTGCTAAGTGGCCCACCTGGGCTGGGCAAGACTACCTTAAGTGATATTATCGCTAATGAAATGGCGATTAAAATAACTAGCACTTCTGGCCCTCTTTTAGTTAAACAAGGAGATTTGGCGGCTATTTTGACTAATTTATCGGAAAATCAAATTTTATTTATCGATGAAATTCACCGCATGAATCGAAAAATCGAGGAAGTATTATATAGTGCGATGGAAGATTTTAAACTTGATGTTATTATAGGGAAAGGGATAGGGGCGCGGACCCTTAAAATAGATTTACCCAAATTTACTTTGATTGGAGCAACAACTAGAATGGGTATGTTGTCATCTCCTTTAAGAGACAGGTTTGGCATACCTCTACGGATAAATTTTTATCAACAAAAAGAAATCTTAGCTATAATATTAAGATCAGCTAAAATTTTTAATATTAAAATAAATATTAAAGCCGCCACTGAAATATCTAGACGCTCCAGAGGCACGCCTAGAATTGCTAATCGTTATCTGAAACGTTGCCGAGATTTTTCTTTGGTGGCAAAAGAAGATATGATTAGCGAAAAATTAGTGAAAAGGGCCTTAACTGAGCTAAAAGTTGATGAAATAGGCTTAGATGAGCTTGATTTGACCTACCTTAAAACCATCGCCTTTACCTATGATAATGCTCCAGTGGGGATAAACACCTTAGCATCGGCATTATCAGAAGATAAAGACACTTTAGAAGCCACTTGTGAGCCTTATTTAATTCAAATAGGCTTTTTAAAAAAGACTGCTCAAGGGAGGATATTGAGTGATAAAGCTTTAATTTATTTAGGGGTAACCCCTCCAGAGGAAAAGCAATTAAATATACCCTTAGTGGGGAATTTTAAACCGTGATAAAATTAGTCGAGTTAAACAATCACGTTAAATAATCTCGTTAAATAATCACCAATAGATAACCCCATTAGCTCGTTAATTTTTTGAATTTGCGATATCAGCGGGCGTTAAATTAATTTCGTAGTAATTTCCATAAAGAAATTGTTGATTAGCTAAAAATCTTATTCCATAAACATTACTATTTAAATCTTCTCGCCATAAAACTATTTCCACCACACCTTTCCAAGCATCAGTTATATGTTTAGTCAGCTTTACTTCCACTAAATCTCCTATCGCGAATTTAGGCTCAAGCGGAGAGGGTAGGGGGCATACCTTTTTAAATGAGGTATTGCCTTTACATATCCAACTAGCTTTGATGATTGCGGAAATCCCTACCCCTCTTCTAATAGAAGAAAGATAATTTTTAGGCGGTAATCCTGTTACTATTTCCCAAGTTATTTGCCCTATTTCATCATAAACTTTTAAATAATGGGCTCGGTATCTAGCAAATCCTTGAGGGGCGCTCACTAATAAAAAAAGCAATCCCCCTAATAATGTTAGGCTTATTTTATTTTTTTTTAAATGGTTTATAGTCAATAAGACTCTTTGAAACACTTTGTGAAACATTTTCTCTTAGCTCATTTAATTCACTAAGTTTTAATTTAATACACTCCCCAACTCTCATATCTCCTAGAGATAAATTAGCCACTTGAATTCTTTTTATTTTCAGTACTGGGTGACCAAAATGCATAAATACATTTTTTATTTGATGATGTCGTCCCTCACTAAGACCAATTTCTAACCATGATTTATCGGCTAATTTATGGATTATCTTAAGTCTAGCCGGGGCAAGTTTTTGATTTTTCAAAACAAATCCATCTTTTATTGATTTCATGTCGGCATTTTTGATGAAACCCTTAATTTTAACTAAATATATTTTCCAAACTCGGTAACGAGGTTGAGTTATCATATCAGATAATTCGCCGTCATTAGTAAGTAAAAGCAAACCTTCTGTGTCATAATCTAATCTCCCTACTGGGTAAATTCTGGGAGCCGAGGGAGGGATAAATTTAGTTATTGTTTCTCTTTTTTGGGGATCAAATAGAGTGGTCACACAAAGTCTGGGTTTGTAGAGTTTGTAGACTACTCGACTAGATTGTTTAGGAAAAACAAGCCTTTTCCCATCTAGTTTCACCGCGTCTTTATCTGAATCAACTTTGGTGCCTAATTCTTTTATAATTTTACCATTAATGGTTACCCTGCCTTCTAGCATTATTACTTCGGCGTTACGCCTTGAGCAATATCCGCAATCGGCTATATATTTTTGTAATCTTATCAATGACATACTTGGATTTACTGAGTAAGAAGGTTAGTATAAAAAAATAAATTTAATTAATAATTGGTTTATAGATTATAATCATAGATTAATAATAATTATTCAATTGATTATTTAGCTAAATAAGTTTACTTTAGGCGGTTGCTATTGGTATTTTATGTGCATGTACTATATAGTATACTTTTTAATTAAAGTTTAAACTATTTTAAACCTAATTATTATTATTATTTATATTTAAAGACAACTAATTAAAGAATAAGAAGAGCTAATTTTTTTATATATCATAGCCAAAGACTATTAACCTAACTGTTTAGGCAATAACTATTAAATAGGTTATTTATCAATATAAAATGAGTAAGATGAGAGGAATTAATCTACTTGATGCTATTTCTGAGATAAGTCATGAAAAAGAAATTGATCGAGAGGTTTTAATATCAGCACTAGAAACCGCTTTATTGCAAGCAGCGCAGCGCAAATATACTAACTTTGATAATATCGAGGTAGTGCTAGATCGAAAAATTGGCTCTTTTGTTTTGCAGCAATATAAGGTGGTAGTGCAAACAATAGAAGATTCCGATAACGAGATAGATTTAGATGAAGCAAAAAATATTGATGACGGAGCTGAGTTAGGAGACGAAATCGCGTTCACCATTGATAATAAGGAAGTAAGAAATACCATCGCACAGGCGACAAGGCAGATTTTGCTCAATAAGGTAAGAGGCATTGAGTATGATACTGTGATGAAAAAGTTTTCCGATAAAATTATGCAAATAGTTCACGGAAAAGTTGCTAAAATAGAAGCTAATCGAACATATATTATTTTAAGTTCTAATATTGAAGCAGCGATAGATCGCCGAGATATGTTATGGAATGATCGTTTTCAATCAGGAGAAATGATTAGGGCTTTATTGCTTGATATTAAAGCGGAGAATAAACAGCATATGTTGGTATTATCTCGCACACATCAAGAATTTTTAGTTAAGCTTTTGCAAGTAGAAATTCCTGAAATTTATGATGGATCTATTGAAATAGTCCAAGTAGCAAGAGAGCCTGGTCGAAAATCAAAGGTAGTAGTGAGAAGCAAAGATCCTGATATAGATCCAGTAGGTGCTTGCATAGGGCCACGCGGTTCTCGAATTTCGCCAGTGATTTCAGAATTAAATGGGGAAAGAATAGATATTATCGCTTGGAGCGACAATGTAGGAGAAAAAATTAGTGGTGCATTAAATGTAGAGGGAATAAGATCTATTACTGTGGACGAAGTAAAACGCATAGCTCATGTTGAAATTAAAGAAGAATCTTTACCTTCAGCGATTGGCAAGCAAGGACAAAATGTTAGATTAGCTCAAAAAATTGCTAATTATGAAATTAAATTTGTCCCTTTCTCACCAGAAATTAAAAGAAAAGAGCTTTTAGCGGATCTTTTCAAGCCAGATCCATCTACTGTTAATGCCTCAAAAGATGCACCTGCGGATAAACCAGATAAGGATGTTAAAGCTAAGGCTGGATTGGATAAAGAAATTTTATCAGGTAAGGAATCTGCTAAAACTGAAACCAAAACCAAAAAGATAGCCCCTAAAAAAGATGGTACCGCGACTAAGGCGTCAGTAGCTAAGTCCACCAAGACCAAAACCAAAAAGATAGCCCCTAAAAAAGATAGTACCGCGACTAAGGCGTCAGTAGCTAAGTCCGCCAAAACCAAAACCAAAACCAAAACCAAAAAGATAGCCTCATCATCAAGTGATAAATAAATCTTAAATTAAAGCTTTACACCAGAAATGAGATGGCTAGAAATAATATGAGAGCAACTTTATAGTTTAATTTAAATAGTTATTGTACAAAGACAATATTTAAATTTTATTTTATCTTACATTTTTAAGGCTTGTGCTTTGGCATTTACGCTTAATTTAAGATAAGATTAATTGTTTTTTAAAAAAAATTATCATTTATAGTAATTAATTGAATGGGTATTAAGGTTTATGAATTAGCCACTGAGCTTAAGGTTCCTTTAGCTGCTTTAACCAGCACGGCCAAAAAATTAAAAATTGCTGGCTTGCAAATGTCTACATCTTTAAATGAGCAAGAGGAAACTAAGTTAAGGGAAGCTTTAGCTAAATTTCATCTGGGAGGTGCTTTAAAAAAGAAGAGCCCTCTAAAGAAAAAATTAGCCCTTAAAAAATCGGTATCGGCTAAAGTGGATGCACCATCTGCTGAAATTAGTGAGCCAGATGTTGTTCCTGTAACCACCTCTCGGCTCAAGAAAAAAGCTCCCGTTGTAATTAAAAGCGTGGTGCCAGAGGTTGCTGAGCAAGATGTTAAATCTTCTCCTTCTTTAAAAAAATTAATCCCTAGAAAAGATACCCCGCTCAAAGGTAAGGATTCTCTTGATCAAGCTGTAAAGACTGCTTTACCTGCCACTAAAGATGAGAAAACTACCTTAAGTGCTAATAATAAGGTTACTTATATTCCTTCTTCGCCCAGTAAACTTAGCGGAGAGAAAGGCACTGCCTTACCTAAAAAAAGCTTGGGCAAAACTACCCTTAAAGACGCTGATCCTGACCAAAAAAATGATTCTACCACCTCAACATCTAAAAAAGAGGCCACCGCAAAACCTGCTGATACGCCTAAACCTGATCAAGGTTTCAAATTTTTTAAAAAGATGGCTCGGCCTCCAGCAGGAGATCAGGGGGCTAAAGCTGGGTTTACCGCTGACAATGCACCTTCATTCCAAGAAACGGGATTTAAAAAACATGCTCGTCCAGCCAAAAGAGCTAACCGATTTCGCTCACAACGCTCATCATTTAGGACTAAAACTAAATCCACTTCTGGCAAAGGGCCATCAACAGCTCAGCGAAAAAAGGCTATTGTTATCCCTAAAATATTAAGCGTTTCTGAATTATCAAACCTAACTGGTTTAAAAGCAGGCGTCTTAATCAAGTCTTTACTAGATCTGGGTATAGTCGCCAATATAAACCAAACTATTGACGCCGAATCAGCTCAATTGATTTGCCCAGAAATAGGTATTGAAATTAAAATTGATGATTTTAACGCTGAATCGCTACTTCAAGAAACTACTCCTAAAAAAGATTTAATTAAACGTCCACCGGTGGTTACCATAATGGGACATGTCGATCACGGTAAAACTTCCTTACTAGATAAAATTCGCAGCACCGATGTAGCGTCAGGAGAGGCGGGAGGCATTACCCAACATATAGGAGCTTATTTTGTACACACCAAAGAGGGCGGAATATCATTTTTAGATACCCCAGGGCACGAAGCATTTACTTCTATGAGAGCTCGGGGAGCTAATATTACTGATATAGTGGTGCTAGTAGTAGCCGCAAATGATGGCCCTAAACCACAAACAATTGAAGCGATTAATCACGCTAAAGCAGCTGAAGTGCCTATTTTAGTGGCAATCAACAAATGTGATCGCTCTGACGCTGATCCTGAGAGCACAAAACGTAAATTAATGGAATCGGGGCTAATTGATGAATCCTATGGTGGGGACGTCACTATGGTGAATGTGTCTGCTAAAACTGGTGCTGGCATTGATGAATTGCTGAATTTACTAATTTTACAAGCTGATACTATGGAGCTTGCCGCTAGCAGTAAAATAAGAGCTAAAGGCATTGTGATAGAATCTAGGCTTGATAAAATAAGGGGCAACACTGTTTCTCTTTTGGTGCAAGAAGGCTGTTTAAAAACGGGCGATCTATTAATTGCCAACACAGTGATTGGTAAAGTTAAGGCGATATTTGATTATAAAGGAAATAAAATGGATAAGGTTTTACCGTCTCATCCAGCAGAGATTTTAGGAATGGATAAATTACCTTTATCTGGTGATCAATTTAATGTGGCGGAAAATGAAAAAGCCCTAAAAAAAATTCAGCATGCTCGGTTAGAAAAAGAGCATGTGGCTAAATTAAAAAATAAGCCCAAAATTAGAATGGAGGACTTATTTGAACAATTACAAGTGGTCGACAAAGTTGTTTTAAATATAATCCTCAAAACTGATGTACAAGGCTCTCTAGAAGCCATTCAAAATACTCTATCTAAGTGGGACAGTGATAGCATAGAAATTCGTTATCTCCACTCTTCGGTAGGGGCTATCACTAGCTCTGATGTGGCGTTAGCTTCAGCTAGTAATGCTATTGTGATAGGATTCAATGTTCGCCCAGATAACTCTGCTAAGAACTTGAGTAAACAAGAAAATGTGCAAATAAAGATTTATAACGTTATTTATCATATCTTTGATGATGTGAAAAGCTCGCTAGAAGGCATGATTGCTCCTACTATCCATCAACAAGAATTGGGTAAAGGACTAGTTTTAAATGTGTTTACTATCCCCAAGGTAGGGGTTATTGCTGGGTGTAAAATAGATACGGGAAAAGTTATTAATAACTGTTTGGTAAGAGTTTTACGAGATAATATGGTCACTCATACTGGTAAAATTAGTTCCTTAAAACGCTTTAAAGATGACACAAAAGAAGTTTTTGAGGGCTTTGAATGTGGAATAATGTTAGATTCTTTTAAAGAAGTAAGAGTTAATGATTCATTTGAGTTTTATCTTGAAACCAGCCAAACCGCCACTTTATCTGATTAAATGCAAACTAGCCGTTCGTTAGAAAGACGCCAGAAGTTAATTCAACAAAAATTGGTTGATATATTAAGACGCAACTTTAGCCATGCTAGATTGCATGAAATAACTATCACTCGCGTTCAGCTTGACCCTTCTTTGGGCAATGCTAAGATTTTTTATCTTCCTTTTAGTGATGCTAATCACGAAATGATTACCGCTGATTTAAAACATAAAATAATTCCCTTACAAAATAAACTCTACCAAAGTTTAAGCTTCAAAAAATCATTAAAACTCACCTTTATTTATGATAAGGGCTTGAGCCATTCTTTAAAAATAGATCAAAGATTAAATGAGCTAGGCTACGCCACTTATGAATCGAATAAGGATGATTAGCTTTTTATGTAAAATTATCATTAATTAAGATTAAATTTTTCTTTGTTTGTTTTTAAGGGCTAGATAGGGCACTACTCCGGTTAAATTTACTAATAATTGAACTACTATAAATATATTAAATACGTCTGCCCCGCCTTTTATTCCATGGCTGGCATATAGCATTTGAAAGGCCACGTGCCCTAGACCTATCCCTCCTGGTGATATGGGTAAAGCCACTACTATTAACCCTATAGGAATTAAAAGAGCCTGTTGCCATAAATTCAAGGCCGGGGCCACTCCTAATTTGGTTGCTCCATAATAAATTAATAAGGTGGTGCTAGTAAAAATAACCAGCGATATCGCTAATGCCACTATCAACCTATTGGCGCTGGGTAAAGTGATGTTTAATTTGGATAGTTTGGATAGTTTGGATAGTTTGGATAGTTTGGATAATTTAAATAGTTTGAATGAGTTGGATAAACTCACTAGTGCTTTGTTGCTCTGGGCTAGAGAACTAATTTTACCCCACATCTGGCTAAAATTATTACTAAACCTAGCTAATATAATTAAAAAAATATATCCTAAAACTAGAGGCATCCCCATTACTAGCAACATAATATGCAATTGATGAGGCTGGTAACTAGCCCCAAAATAAAAAATTAATAAGCACATCAGAGCAACCATCATTAATGCGCTTAAGCCGGCTAATCTATCGCAAATTAGGCTTACTACTAGATCACTTGTTTTTAAATTGGCATTTATTTTTTTAAAATAATATCCCTTAACCAAATCCCCCGTTACCGCTCCTGGCAAAGTGGAATTAAAAAATTGCCCGATCATAGTTAATTTTAGTATATCCTGAGGTAAATTAAACTTACCGTTCAACAAAACTTGATAACGCAACCCACTTAAGATAAAATTATTAACTACTATTACTAACAGAAAAATTATTAATACTTGCGGTTGTGAGCTAAAAACAGCTATTATTTTAGTAAAATCAAGTTTACCACCCTTTATTAGATAAAAAATTAATAAAAAACCAATTATAAGCCTAATGGAAAAGGTTAACCATGGTTTTAATTTTAAAAAAAACTTTTCGCCTGGTTTGATCATTTTTGTTAAGATGTTGATCACGGTTTTGACATACCTACGCTGATTTATAATTATGTTTAAAAAGTTTCAATTATTTTCGTTACTAAAAAATATATTACCAATCTCATCATTAGCTTTGCTCGGGGGATTGCTGATTGTTAGTTGTAGCTATGAATACCACTTAGGTCAAGGATACGAAAAAGAGGGCCGCTTTGAAGAAAGCTACGAGGAATATCAAATAGCCTATCATAAATTCCCTTCTCGCGGTAGATATAAAGTAGCACGTGATAGGGTGGCCCTAAAAGTATTTGATGACCTAAAAGAAGCCTACCACAACGCTTTAGCTAAAAAAGAATTTAGATCCGCTCACTTTTTATTTACCAGAGCATTATCTTTAAAGCCTGATGATAAAGAGCTTTTAGCAGAAAAATATTTTTGGTTTAGTGTGTTGATTGTTGGTAAATTGAGTTTTGATTCTAATCAAATCGGTGGGGGCTTTAAGCAATATGATCATATTAAATTATCGATAGATTTTCAATCTCCCAATCAAGGAAAATCTGTAAAGGCCAGTATTAACGAGAAAAGTGGCGTTTTTATTGGCGAAGATTTTATATATAAGCCGTCCTTTGGTTTTTTGAGTTTTTACGCAATTGAATCAATTGATATTGATTATTATAGCTATCAAGTAAAAACCGGTGAGCTTAAAGCACCAACTACTAGCTCTGGTAAAAAGAAAACCACCCCGCTAGTATTAGTGCCTACCAAACATAATATCCCCATCATCAAGCTTAATAATTTACGAGTTAGTCAGGCTAAAGGATTTTTTGATTGGTCAAATTATAATCAACAAGGAGATATATTACCTATTTTAGCCTATGACCTGGTAGCCCCACCCAAAGATTGGTTTTTTTCTACCGAGGTTAACTATCAAGCTAAGCTAGATAACGATAAAATTTTGATAAGCACTAACACTAAAAGCATCCCATTTTTGCCTAAGGAGCTTTATATTAATAAAAAAAATCAGTTTTTTTTATTAAATTTTGGTAATCTATCTATTCAACAATTTCGTGATTTTGGCGTTTGGGGGCTCAAAAGAAAACCTACTGACGCTGCCGTTAAAGAAGCTTTTAAAACCGTGTTTTCCAATATATTTTTTAAAAAATTTGATAAATATAATGGCATAGTTCTAACCTATGAAAAAGAACCTAACCTATAATGGACAATTAAAACAAAAGAAAGCTACCGCCTAGCTAATATATATTGGAAACAGTCTTTCAAGGATTTAAGGAGTGCTAAAAGACTAATTAAAAAGAAATCTATTCCTTCTCTCCTCTTATCCACTCAGGCGGTGATGAATTGCTTATCTTCAATTTGCGTTGCCCGAGGTAACTATCAAAACCCTACTTATAATTTAACTGAAATGTTAACTTTTTGTAGCAAATTTGATAAAGAATTTTTAAATCTCAATGATGATTGTTCTAAATTAGATGCTGTGCAAGATGTATCCTTAATAAAAGAGGAAAAGGACACCCCTTCCCCAGCAGAGCATTATAGGACAGCTCTTCATGCTTTTAAGGAGTGCCATAACTTGATTATTAAGCTAAAAATTAGGCCTATGTGTAATGATAAATTCTCTAGTTTACAGCTACTCTGGTTAAAATTGATGAGGTAATGAAGGCCGAGAGTGTTAATAATTTTAAAGAGTTTTATTTAACTGATTTAGGGACTTTTATTCCGCATAAAGTTCGCTATTTTACTGAGCTAAATTCAACTAATCACGCCTTAAAAACTCATTTAGCCGATAAACAACCGCCTTTAATATTTTTAAGTGATTATCAGCACCAAGGCAAGGGCCGCATGGATCGAGTTTGGCAAAGCCCTCCTAGAAGTGGTTTGTTGGTATCTATTCCCCTCATCACTCCTCAGGATTTACCGGCTGATAGCCCTTTGAGTATTTACATCGGATGGGCTGTGCACCAAGCTTTATGTGAATTTGGAGTTAGTAATTTAAAGATTAAGTGGCCTAACGATTTAATCGTTGCTACAAAAAAAAATGAAAAAAAGATTGCCGGTATTTTATGTGAAAGGTCGTGGTGCGTAAGTAAATTAGATAAGCCTTCATCGCCTCAAACAATAGTGGTTGGCATTGGGATTAATATTAAAAAAGAATCTTTTCCGGCGAATATTGCTGATAAAGTTACTTCTATTGAAGATATAACTGGTGAAATAGTCGATAATATCGCTCTTTTAAAGGTGGTACATAAATATTTAGCCGATTTAATACAAAAATTAGCTAATGAAAAAGAAGCATTTATTTGGCAAGAGTGGCAAAAATATTCCTTAAATGATAAATGGAAAAAACTAGCCCCTATTTATACCAACAGGTTATATTAATTAAATTATATTAAGCTAGGTGAGCATAAAATATTAATTGAGATACCGATTATTAAACGTGAATTTTTTTTATTTTAATATATTTTAGTTTTTATGTCATTTCATTATAGAGCCCCCTTAAAAAAGCTCACTGCCGAAGAAGATATCTCACCTAAAGTTTGGCAGGTAAAGGAGATATCGGCAAAAATAAAGAGTGTTCTAGAAAATAAATTTAGCGTTGTTTACGTCACCGGCGAGGTATCAAATTATTTTAACCATCACCTCTCAGGGCATAGATATTTTAGCCTAAAAGATGATCAGGCAACTATAAAATGTGTGCTTTTTAAAAACCAAACTAATTTTGATTTCACACTAAAAGACGGCCTCGCGGTGATTGTTCTAGGCAAAATAAGCACCTATCCCCAGCAAGGCGTTTATCAAATTATTATTGACCACATAATCCCTCGAGATAGAGGGGTATTGGATCTTGAATTCGAAAAATTAAAACATAAACTCACCAAATTAGGATTTTTTGCGGAGATAAATAAAAAATCGGTGCCTACTTTCGTGCAAAGATTAGGCATAGTAACCGCTCAGCAAAGTGACGCCTTAAAAGATATTATAAAGGTAAGTTCTGATAGATTTCCCAAGATTCATTATTTTGTGATGCAAACTAAAGTAACCGGCAAAAGATCTGCTCAAAGCATAGCTTCAGCAATTAAACGTTTAGATGCCTACTCCCAAAAAACTACCCCTCTTGACGTAATAATAGTATCTCGCGGTGGCGGTTCCAAAGAGGATTTATGGGGTTTTAACGAGGAAGTAGTAGTTAAGGCGATATCTAAGTGCAAAACTCCTTTAATTACTGCTATTGGCCACCAGGCGGATTTATCTTTAGCCGATTTAGCGGCTGATCATATGGCAAAAACTCCTAGCGATGCAGCTGTTTATGTGACCCATAAAACGTTAGACGATATTAATGAATTAATAGAAAATTCTGCTATCATTTTTAAAGAATATATAACAAACCACGCCCAATCGGTAAATTACCGCTTAACAAATATAAATAACGCCTTGGGTGCTCACTGCAATAAATTAATTTTAACCGCTAAAATTAGATTAAATAAATTGCAGGCCAACCTAGATAAAGATTATTTTTATGTAGTTACCGGTTTTAAGCAAAAATTGGCTTCTGCTAGCGGTAGCTTGAAAAACTTTGATGTGCATGACTTATTTAAAAAAAAGTGTGGCTTACTAACTAATTTATCGGCTGATATCAGGCAATTAATGAAACATAAAATTTATGAACATAAAAAAAATATCTCCTACCGCCAAACTAGCTTAGAGGATAATAATCCCACCAATATTTTAAAAAAAGGATATGCGGTAATTTTTAAAAAAAGAAATCTAATCACCAAATCCACCCAAGTAACTGAAGGGGATAAAGTTACTATTAAATGGCACGATAACGATAAAATAGCTAAAATTGAACCTAGCGATTAATTATATATTCATAAATCAGCAAACACGGCTACCTTGATGTCTTTGTATTTTCTAAAAAATTAACCTCTCTTTCAAAATCAGCTATTCGGCTAACAGTAGCGTCTGCTATATTGCTTATTTGCGGCCTTTTAATATAAATATCCCATCCAATAAAAAAATCTGCTCCCCCCTTAATTTTAGCTTTTGCGTCAGTAATGCTATCACCGATCATAAAAGTGGTTTGGGTTAATTTTTTTACTCTCTTAATGCTTTTGATGGTTTGCCCCTTCCCCGCCAGTAAAGGCATATTTTTTTTATAGATTACCGCCACACCATTTTTGGTAAAACTAAAGCTATTAGCAATAACATTATCAGCGCTAATGCCCGCCCTTACGCACATGGGCAATATTAATTCTTTAAATCCGTTACTTATCACAAACACATCGTGCCCTTGTTTAAGCAGCGACTTAAGTAAAACCAGTACTGGTGCTTGTAATTTTTTGTTTTTTTTAATATAATTACTGATATGTATTCGGTTAAGCTTAACTAATGATAACCTTTCTTTTATTGAATTTATTATATCCATCTTGCCTGCCATTCCTAAAGAGCAGATATCAGCCAATTTTTTTGCCATTACTTCCCTTGCCTTAGCAGAACTTAGTGATGATATTAAAACTTCGTCTAACGACTCTTTGGCGTATAAAGTACTGTCAAAATCAAAAAAAAAATGCATCGTAATTATTGTTATAAATTAATAAAAGCCACTAAAATTTAAAAATTCAACTTAAACTCTATCCTTTAATAACAGATTATAGCAAATTAGATTAGATAACTATAACTCATGAGCCCATTTACCAACTATCTAAAAAATATATTGCCTGAGAACAAAAACGCTCGTCAGGCATTAAGGCACTTGAAAAGTTTTCATCATGCCTCAGAAGAATTACTTGATATAGTCTATAAATACGGCAAGGTGCTAAAACTATCTCCAGGTGAAATATTAATTAAAGAAGGCGATTTTGACCAATGGATTTTTTTAATTTTAAAAGGCTCTTTGTCGGTCTATGTAAAAGATCAAAGGCTAGATAAAGTTAGTAGTTCTTTAGTGGGCGAACGTTGTATTTTGGGAGAGCCCCGCAAGGCTTCACTTAAGGCTGATGACGAAGTATTTGCTTTTGGGTTAGATATGTCTTTAACTGACGCCTTACAAAAAGATGGTGTTTCTTTTGAGCTTAGGGAGGCGTTAAATGAGCTTTTGCTTATGTTGCTAGAACAGGTGCTAGATAGAGTTTTTCATCTTTGGTCTTCGCAAACTCTCAATGCTAAATTGGGAGATGAGAGAATTACATTATCAAAGCACCAACAGATCATAGACTCTTTGAGTAATGAAGATTTTGCCCATCAACCCGAAATAATTACTTATCTTTGGTGGTATATTAAAAATTCAGAAAATATATCTCCCGATAAGTTTTGGTGCACTAAAGGGCACTATTTTAATACTAGAAAATTGGTTATTCACTATTTAAGAGCGGGAAAAAATCATGAATTATTTAAACTAGTAGCTAGCCTCCATAGGTGGCAACAATCTATTGGTGATACCAATGATAAAAAAGATGCTCTCGCCCCTGATCTCATTGATTATTCGGTTATTACTGAGCCATTTAAATTATTTTTAGAAGATTTTTTAAAAGATTACCCTCAAGCTATCGAGCAAATTAGACTTAATTGGGATAATTTTTTTTCTATCGGGGATTATTCACAAATTAAATTGGTTGTACTAGATAAAATTTTAGTAACTAATCTTATTCCTCTTGAAAATATTTCTGACCTTTTGATCGGGTTAATAGATAAATCCTTGCTAGTTAATCAACAATTAAATAGTAATCTTTATCAAATGAATTCTTATTATGGTTTAATGCCTGAACGAGAAGGTAAATCAACTTTTGCTATCCCAAATCATAATTATCAAAAGGAGCTGGAGCTACAAAATTTGGAATATTTACAAAAAGAATTAATTTTTCCATATCTAAAAGCTCTAGAAAAGGAGATAGGGCCAATTTTCCCTAAAGAAGAAATTATTTCTCCAGAAACACAGTCAATAGAAGATGAAAAAATAAAAGATTCCCAAACAAGTGAAATCGCCCCTGGCGAGCAGGGCAAAGAGGCACCTAAGGATCTTTCTAATTTTGATGAACTATTAAAACAGTTGGGAGCTACCCCTGGGGTTCCTATGGACTAAATTTATTATAATAAATACTAGCAGATAACTTAAACCACATATAATTAATATTGTTAACCATATATATTATACTAGTTGTATTGATAGCCTTATCAGGGCTATTTACTGCTCTTGAGATAGCTTTTTTTGCTATGGATGAGTTAGATTTTCTTACTGCCGTGCATGCTAAGCATAAGAACGCTAATAAATTGCTCAAGCTCAAAAAAGAAAAGGATAATCTACTATTTGGTATTTTAATTTTCAATAATACGACAAACATTACTGCTAGTGCATTAAACGTTTTTTTATCGTTAGAGCTGGCAAAAATTTTTGATGTTCGCCCTGAGTTAATGGCTAGCATAGCCACTATCGTATTTGCGGTGGTGGTCATAATTTTCGCTGAGGCTGTTCCTAAGGTGATAGGCTTAAGGGTTAAATATGATTTATGTTTGTCCTTCGCATCTTTTTTATTATGGGTTAATTATCTTACTGCACCTTTATCAAAAAGTGTGTTGGTGGTGGTTAATCTTTTTGAAAGATTAAAATCATCTTTTAATAAAACTAATCCAGATGTTTTTCAAAAGGCTTTTATCGGTTTTACGGAGAAAAGCACGAAGGAGGGGCTTATTGGTCAAAATGAAAGCGAGGTAATTCGTAATGTAATGGCCCTTAACCGCTATGTGATGACCATTATGCGCCCTCGCAACCAAATATTTGCGATGGAAAGTGATATGAGCATTGAAAAGGCTTTACCTATTATGATGAAGCAGATGTTTTCTAGAGTCCCAATTTTTTTAGATGACCTAGATAATATAAATGGGGTAGTCCATGTTAGAGATATGTTCACTAGTCAAGAAAGTGAGTTGCAAGATAAAAAATTAAATCAAATCGCCGCTCAACCTATTTTTGTGCGGGACACTTGGACTATATGGAATGTTTTAAATACATTAAGAAGAGAAAAAAGCCATTTAGGGGTAGTGGTTGATGAATTTGGCGGAGTTAGAGGCATTATCACTCTAGAAGATATATTAGAAGAGTTAGTGGGGGATATATTAGATGAAAAAGATGTTAAAAAAGATCCCGAATTAAAGCAAATTAGTGATAATAAATGGATTGCTAGTGGTAGCATTGATATTTATTCTTTAAAAAAACATCTTTTGCTACAGTTTGATGAAAATGGAGATTATGAAACATTACAAGGATTTGTCATGCATCAACTTAAAAAAATTCCGCGAATAAATGATTTTGTTACTCATTTAGGAATCTGGCGATTTACGGTCAAGGAGATGTTAAAAAATGAAATTAAGTTAGTAGAAATAGTAAGAGAATCCACTAGGCTTGAGGATGATTAGGGTTTAATTTGCTTAAATCTTTCACTCAATTTAGATCTAAAAAATTAAATAATGGATATAATAAAAGGTAAAGTCTTGTTTGCCGTCCCTAAAAAGGGAAGATTGTATGAGCATGTCATGGCCTATCTTAAACAGGCGGATATAGCGATTAGCCGCAGCAGCCGATCGGATGTAGCCATTTGCACTTCTATTCCTGAGTTAGCAATTTTTTTTATTCCAGCTAAAGATATCGCTTATTTTGTGGGGCAAGGCGATGTTGATTTTGGCATTACTGGTTTAGATGTGATAAAAGAATCGAAAGTTAAAGTTGAGCAATTATTAAATTTTGATTTTGGGTGTTGCAGTTTGTGTTTACAGGCTCCAATTGGAAGTATAAAAGATATTAGTCAATTATCAGGCAAAAAGGTAGTTACTTCTTTTCCTAATTTAGCGAAAGATTATCTATCGCAGCAAAATTTAGCAAAATTACCTGAAATAAGAGCTGTTTCTGGCTCAGTTGAGGTGGCTTGCCATCTGGGCTTAGCTGACGCAGTGATTGATTTGGTGCAAACAGGAGAAACTATGCGCGCTGCAGGATTAGAATTGGTAGATTCAATCCTAGATTCTAGCCCAGTATTAATTGCCAATCACAATAGCCCACATAAAAATCTTATCGGGGTAGTTAAGCGAAGATTAGAGGGAATAAAAATATCTCATAAATATTGCTTAATTGAGTATAATATAAAAAAAGAGAATCGTTATTTAGGAGAAAAGCTAACTCCTGGGTTTCAATCACCAACGGTGCTGGCATTAGAAGATGACGCTTGGGTAGCTATCAAATCTATGGTATTAAAGACTAGCATTAACCGGCTACTTGATGAATTGCCCAAGGTGGGGGCGAGTGCTATTTTGGTGCATGGTTTGGAAAACTGCCGAGTTTAGTTTATTATTACTGGGCAGTAAGATTTATTTTTTTAGATCGTTAATAAAAAATTTTAAAATATATAAGGTAAATGTCATTATTTGATTCTTTTCAAGTAGGAAAATTTAATATTAAAAATCGTATTTTGGTTTGTCCTTCTTCTAATCATCAAGCTGATGTAAGGGGGGTTGTTTCTCAATCTCTATTTGAAAATTTATTAAGGTTAGCTAAACAAGGAGCGGGAGCGATTATTATAGATTCAACCTACGTTTGCAAGCAAGGAAGAGGGCATAACATGCAACTAGGCATTTCTGAAGAAGAGCACGTGCCTGGGCTTAGAAATATGGTTCGTATTTTAAAGGAAGATGGAGCTTTTATTGGTCTTCGGCTTTCACATGCGGGGGCGAGAACTAATACTAATATTTGTGGAGAAACTCCTATTGGTCCTTCTATTCATAATTTAGGTAAAGATTTTGATGCTTGTCGAGAATTTGATGAACATGATGCTAATGAGATTTGCACATTTTTTGGTCACGCCGCAGAGAGGGCTCAAGAAGCGGATATTGATTTTATTGAAATTAATGCTTCGCAAGGCTCATTGCTGGAGCAGACTATTAGTCCTGCCTTTAACCTCAGATATGATGAATATGGGGGTGATATAAAAAATAGAATGTCTTTGGCGGTATCTATTATTAAGGAGATAAAAAGGCGGGTGGGGAGCGAACTTTTATTAAGTTTTTTCTTTAAAAATCTTTTAGAGCGTGATGGATTTTTATCTAGTTTACCTGATTTAAAGAAGTTATTAAAAATTTTAGTCGCTGAAAAGGTAGATTTTATCCATCCTGATTTGGCACATGTTTTAATTAAGCCCACTGAGGATGATGAACATGATGAGCCTGTGTTAAATACAGTGGCAAAAAATTCTCAAATTGATTTGATAGTTGAGGGCAATATTAAATCTACTCCTGTCCTTAAAGAGGTGCTAGGCTCTAATTTAGGCACTTTTTATTGTTTGGATAAATCTTTGTATATGAGGCAGAACTGGTATCAATTTTTACAAAAAAAGATATCTTCTTAACGTTATTGTAGGTTATTTTAAAAGATGATTAAATTTTTTCTTGGCTTACTTTATTTTATTAGCACGGTAGTAATTTTTTTTATTTCTCATTCTAGTGCTCACGCCTTTACTTTCATTGAGCGGCGAAGCCCTCAAATTGAAGGGTGGTCTCATCAACCTGGTCATTTTATAGGGCCTATGCCCATTTCGATTCCTGGGTTAGGAACTGGCATATCGGCCATATCATCATTCACTAATATAGCAGGCTCACCGGCTGATATTTACCTTGGATACCTAATTGGTGATTTAAGTGGGCATGTTTTGGCGGTAAATGATTTGCCTATTTATAAAAATTATTTAAGGCTTGGTTTAATTAATAATCATTTTTCCACCGATTCTGTTAAAATCTATGACGAGCGGGGCATGGACGCTAAAAAAAGTGATTATAATTTGATTAAATATGAAGGTCAATCCAGCACAGGAGCTAGGTTAACTGCTTCCTTTAAAGAGCGACATATTGAGTTTTTTAGGTCTATTCATCAGATGGATTTTACCCCGAGAGCTATTGCCGATCATACGGGCAAGACTATAGTAGCGGCGTCCAAGATAAAAAAAATTAACCGAAATAAGTCCACAACTGGGGTGGTGTTTGATAATACTGATGATTTTAATGCCCCTAGAAAAGGAATAAATGTTGAGGTTGCACGCTCTGATCAGATAACTAATGATGATGGCTTACGTTATCACCGGTGGGATATAGGGCTTAAATTTTATACTCCTCTGCTATTTGGTTCTTTGGCCTTTCATGCATTTGATAGCCGAGCTGAGGTTGTAAACCAAGGAATAACCGATTGGGCTACTTTGATAGGGAAATCAAATTATAATTGTAATACAATTCGTAATTGTAGAGAACGAAAGCAGTGCAAGAAAAAGTTAAACACAGTTATTGATAATCAAATATTAATTAATAAATATGGCGAAGCAACATCGTTAGGGGGTATATCTCGGTTACGAGCCTACCCTGTGGGAAGATTTAGCGGGGCTAACACTCAATTTTTAGCAAGTGAATTTCGCTGGAACATCAACAATTATGCTATTCCATTTGATTTTTATGTGCTTAAGAATATCAAAACTACCTTGCAAATAGCTGTTTTCGCCGAAACGGGCACTGTGGCTGATAATAGGGGCGAGCTTTGGAAAAAGAGTGCCTATGTTTTAGGCTCAGGGCTAAGAATTATCACCGATTCGGGAGATGTTATTCGCTTTGAGGCGGGATATGGCAAAGATGGGATATCAATAATTATGTTTATTGGCCATCCTTGGGGATTTACCATTGGATAATAAAGAATCAGCCAAAATAATTAAAGATCGCACTGATATAATTGCTTTAATTGGTGGTTATACTAATTTAAAACAGGCTGGGCGAAATTATATTGGCCTATGCCCTTTCCATAAAGAAAAAACTCCTTCATTTGTTGTTTCTGTCGACTATCAAAATTATCATTGCTATGGTTGCGAGGCCCATGGGGACGTATTTAGCTTTTTACAAAGAGTGGAAAATTTAAATTTTTTCACAGCTTTATCCCAATTAGCCGAGCGGGCGGGAATAACTATTAATCGTTATAAATCTGCCGATGATAAACTAGTTGATAAAGAAATTGAGCAGATGTTTGCTTGTTTAAAATTAGCGAGTAAGTTTTATTTAAATCAATTAGATGAACTTTCAGCTGGCTCTCCAGTGAGAAAATTTATCGAAAAAAGAAAGTTTGATATGAAAATATTAAACGAATTTATGACCGGCTTTGCATCTAATCAAAAAGACGCTTTAGGCAACTTTTTATTAAATAAAAAAATTCCCATTAAAGTTATTGAAGATTGTGGATTAGCGAGGAACAATCCAGAATGGGGCAAGTATGATTTTTTTAAAAATAGAATAATGTTTCCCATTAAAGATGAATTAGGCCGTACGATAGCATTTGCGGGGCGATCGATGGAATCTTCTTCTTCTTTTAAATATATAAATTCACCTGATTCAAAAGTTTATCATAAAAATGCTGTTTTTTACGGAATAGATAAAGCCAAGGACTATTGGCGAAAAAAGCGACGAGCCATTATTGTGGAGGGATATTTAGATGTAATTCGCATGCATGAACATGGGTTTGAAGAAACGGTAGCTACTTGTGGAACTGCTTTAAGCGAAAAACATATAAATATATTAAAAAATCAGCGAATTAACGGCACATACTTATTATTTGATAATGACTCTGCGGGGCACGCTGCCGCGATAAAATCGTCAATATTATTTATTAAAAAAGAATTAGCCGCGAAAGTTGTTTTATTAAAAGGAGGTAACGATCCTGATGAATTTTTGCAAGATCACTTGGCTAGTGATTTAGAAAAATTTTTTGACGCTGCAATAAGTGCAGAAGATTTTTATATTGCTCACCATCACCAAGAATTTCAAAAATCTGATGTTAATCAAAAGGCAAAAATTATCGATTCTTTGGTGGGGCTATATCCACATGCAGGTTCTCCATTAAAGTATGATTTATGGATTAGCAAGATTGCTGATAATTTTAAGATAGATAAACAAAATATTACCAACAAAAATTTTGCTAAATCGGCTCCAACCCCTTTAAGTGTGGGAAGTCTAAATTCTTCTTTGCATGAAATAAAAAATATGGAGCGCTCATTTAGCCAAGAATTTAGAATATTAAGATGGTTAATTAAATTCCCTAAAAGTCTGGTTATATGTAAAAAGTTTTTAACTGGTAAAGATTTTCCTGCCGAATTAAGTCAATTTTATGAAGATATTTCCGCTCTAAATGAAGCTAGCCTAACCAAAATAATTAGTGATAATGAATCGATAGTTTGGGGCGGTAATATTCATTTATTTAGCTATATTCTCCAGACAGCTTGGGCAGTTAAATATGATGAATTTATGCAAAAAGAGTTTGAGAGTTTAATTCATCATCTACTAAGCGATAAGTTCCGTCAAAGGTTAGATAATAAGCTAAAGATGACTATTGATATTGGCGAAAAATCTAAAATATTTGAAGAATATCAAGCCTGTACCCAAAAAATTGAATCTATCAATCACAGAAAAAATTATCAATTAAAGAAGCAATTTTATCGTCATAAAATATAGATAATAGAAGAATTATCCTCTTTGTCGGTTTGCTTTTTATTAAATATTATGCTAATAGCTGGGGGATTTTGTAAAGAACAATCCATCTTTATCCACCTTGATATATTTTCATAGAAGATGAAAAAAAATAATCCCGAAAACTTTGACGAAAGTGGAGCTATTCCTAACAAGATAAAAAAAATTCTTAAAAAAGGAATTGGCGGTTTTTATTTTAAAGCACGTTCTTTTAAAGGAATATTCACGTCAAAAAAAGATTCTTCCCCCGATCCTATTTTGTCTAAAGATAAAGCGAGCTCCACATTAACCACTACAAAAACTAATAAAAAAAAGGAGTCTCTCCCACTCACCAGTAAAAACAAAGGAAGGGTTGCTCAAACTACTAGCTTATTGAATAAAAAAGGTGAGCAAAGTGGATTACTCAAAAAAAAGGTTGGTCGCCCTAAAAAAATTCACCTAACAAAAGAAAAATTACCTATTGGTAGACCTAAGAAAAGTATACTCGCCAAAGATAAATTAGCTGCTATAGCTAAAGATTCTATTATTAAAAGAAAGGTTGGTAGGCCTAAAAAAATTCATCTAACAGAAGATACTTTACCTGTTGGTAGACCTAAAAAAAGTGTACTGGCCAAAGAAAAATTAGCCGCTGTGGCTAAAGATTCTATTATTAAAAGAAAGGTTGGTAGGCCCAAAAAAATTCATCTAACAGAAAATAATTTACCTGTTGGCATCCCTAAAAAAAGTATACTCGCCAAAGAAAAATTAGCCGCTGTGGCTAAGGATTCTATTGTTAAAAGAAGGGTTGGTAGGCCAAGGAAAAATCCACCGGCTTTAACTAAATTATCAGAAAAAAATATCCCAAACTTATTAGCTAGCGGCACTGAAGGTGAAATTGCTAAACAAAAGCGAGTAAAAATATCACTACAAGACAAGCGAGAAAGGATAGGCGGGTTATCTATTTCTAATAAAGATGATAAAAAAATACGTCGGCAATATAAAACAAAGGGGAGCTCTTCTAATAAAGAATTAGTTTCTTCAAATGAATTATCCGATAATATCATCTTAAAAAATAGAATCAAAAAAGCTCAGAAAGTCAGCTCCCTTAGAGAAAAACAACAGCTCCACTACCAAAATCGCCTAGGAAAAGTGGATTCTGCCGTTAAAAAGCAAAATCGAAAATCGGTGATAGATACTAGCGTTGAATTTAAAAGTATCATTGAATATCAAAAGAAACAAAAACCTGATTATCTATCTTCATCCGCCCATCAACAAGATGATGATAATTTTACTAAATCATCCTTGGCTAATGAAAATGCGTCCGCCACAAAAAGACGTAAACTAGCCAAAGTGAATGAGGAAAAATTATATCAACAATTCAAAAAACTTATCCAAAAAGGTAAAAAACAAGGCTATATCGAAAGTAGTGAAATTGATCGAATGTTGCCCGATGAGTTAGATGAAAAAGCGATGATTTATGTTTATAAATCATTAGCAGAAAAAAATATTGATATTTTAGTCGAAAAATCATCATCGGAGGTAGACGATCATTCTTCTCATTCTTCTCAGATAACTGATAAATCTTACTCCGATAAATATCCATCTGATACAAGGCTTGAAGCGTCTGATTATTATAAAAAAGATCAACAAACCGGAGGTTCTGATAAAAATCTAGAAGATCATGTGCGTATGTATCTGAAGGAGATGGGGCGAATTCACTTGTTGACTAGGGAAGGAGAGGTGAATATTGCTAAACGAATTGAAGAGGGTCATCACGAGATGCTTGATTTTTTGTTGGTATCGGAATTAATTATTAAATATTTGGTGGATCTAGAAATCAAAATTAAAAATAATAAAGTTCGGGCACGAGATGTGGTGGGTGGATTAGATGATGATGACAATGTAATTGAAGAGGAAGATGAATCAAGGAATCAACTTTTAGCAAAACTTAAGGTTGCGACTAGGCTAGTTAATGAACGAAACCAGATTAATCATAAAATAAGTCGCATCTCTCACGCACCAGAAATTAAGCTAATTAAACAAGAATGGAATGAAAAACAAAAAGAGTTGATGATATCTTTAAAAAAGATTTCATTTAACACTAGGCATATTGCTCATATGTTTAAGATTATTGTGGATCATAATGATAAAATTGATTTAACTTTTAACCAGCTTAGTCGTTATCAAAAAGAACTACGCTCCCCCATTCATAAAGTTGAGTCTATGATCAAAAAATGGCATAGCGTAAAAAATAAACGAACGGTTGAAGCTAAAATTTTAGCACTTACCAAATTACCTTACCGGGTTACTTTTAGGCTATTAGAAAAGATAAATCTTTCTCGTAATAGAGTAGAAAGAATGATTGCGGAAACACGCAGCAATCTTGATGAATTTAGAGAAGAATTTAGTAAATTAAAGCACATCAATCAAAAGGTTGATAAGGCAAAATCTCAATTGGTTGAGGCTAATTTGCGATTAGTTATTAGCATTGCTAAAAAATATACTAATCGAGGATTGCAATTCTTGGATTTGATTCAAGAGGGCAATATAGGCTTAATTAAAGCGGTTGATAAATTTGAATATCGGCGTGGGTATAAATTTTCCACTTACGCAACTTGGTGGATTAGGCAATCTATTACTAGAGCGATTGCTGATCAGGCTAGAACAATCCGCATACCCGTGCATATGATAGAAACTATCAATAAAATAGTACGAACTTCTCGTATTATGATGCAAGAGGTGGGCAGTGAGCCAACCCCTGAAGAATTGGCTCAAAGGTTAAATGTGCCTATTGATAAAATAAGGAAAATTCAAAAAATTGCGAAAGAGCCTATATCATTAGAAACCCCTGTTGGTGATGATGATTCTCATTTAGGTGATTTTATTGCTGATCAAACTAATGCTTTGCCCAGCGAAAATGCGGTAGATAGCCATTTATCAGAGGTGACTAGGAAAATTTTAAATACTTTGACTCCTAGAGAAGAAAAAGTATTGCGTATGAGATTTGGCATTGGTGAGAAGAAAGACCATACCTTAGAAGAGGTGGGGCAAGACTTTGATGTGACTAGGGAGAGGATAAGGCAAATCGAGGCTAAGGCCTTGAGAAAGCTACGCCACCCCACACGAAGCCGTACGCTTAAGAGTTTTTATGATCTTTAGGGCTATTTATATTTAAATACTAGTGTTTATATTATAGGTGAAAAAGCGTATTTTATCGGGCGTCAGGCCTACCGGCATGCTGCATTTAGGTAATTATTTTGGAGCTTTACGGCAGTTTGTGGAGTTTCAATCAATTGATGATAATGAATGTTTTTTCTTTGTCGCCGATCTGCACGCATTAACTACTAAAGGTGGCAGTGACGATATCAACCAAGCTTCAATTGATATTGCTAAGGGATTTATTGCTTGCGGGGTAGATCCTGCTAAATCAATTATTTACAAGCAGAGTGACATAAATAAAATTCCTTATTTAGCGACTATTTTAGGAATGCTAACATCTGAATCTTGGTTAAGAAAGTGCACTACCTTTAAAGAAAAGATTGCTAAAGAAAAAATTGTTTCTCTCGGTCTACTCAGCTACCCTGTGCTCATGACTGCTGATATTATTATTATGCAAACTGATTTTGTTCCAGTTGGCCATGATCAGTTGCAGCATCTGGAGATGGCTCGTGATATTACTACTAAATTTAACAATCGCTATGGGAACACCTTTAAGTTGCCAGATGTGCTTAAACTTAAAGCTATTAGAGTGCCAGGATTAGATGGAACAGGTAAGATGGGTAAATCTGATCAAAACTATATCGGAATTTTTGAAGAGCCTTCGGTAATTAAAAAGAAGGTGTTAGCTTGCCTTACTGATCAAGGAGCTGATGAGGGCGAGATGTCTCAACCTATCAAAAATTTATATTATTTGCTTAAGCTTTGTTGCCCAGATGATGTATATCAGAAATATTTAGGCTTTCATCAGCAAAAAAAAGTTAGGTTTTATGGTGAATTAAAAAAAGAATTAGCTACTCATATAATTGAGTTTTTAACTCCCTTACGAGTTAAGTATAATAGTTTAAAGAATGATGACGTTCGCGATGTATTAAAAATTGGTCAGCAAAAGGCTAATCTAGTAGCTGAAGAGGTTTTTGCTAAGGCCTTTAGCAACCTAAAAATTTAAGCTGGGCCCTGCTAAGAATCCAATAATCTAATAATCCAAAAATTAAACTAGGAGGTTCTTCCCCAGAATCTTATAGTCCATCTTTTAGCTTTCGGCTTATTTCCAAAAGACGCTTTTTTGATGGTTAATTTCCAATCCCCTATCGGATTAATTCCTAAATGCCGCACTGTGCTAAATCTCCACTCAGTAGGGAAATGTATGTCTTTATCTAATAACTCCTTAGCCACATCTTCAGGGATTAAGGTGCTCACCTTTCCATCTGGTGCTGTTAATTCTATAATTGCTCCATCTAGATCGCCTTCTGCTTCAGAGTAGATATTAATTATTATATTTTCAATTTTTGCAACAGTTTTGCTTGGATCAGGTGTCTCAAGATTTTCAGCCCCCACTTGATCAGCACCAATCGTTACAATAGAATCAGGCATATCCTCTTCAAATTCTGCAGTCACTGCTACTGTTTTATAATAGTGAGGAGATAAATGAGCCCAATTTTGTGCTAAAATTAACGCATCTTTCGCCGATACCAAACCAAATCCATATTTTTCAGAATGCTCATATTTTTTGGTGTTATCTGATATCTTCATCGCCCCAGTCTCTTGCCAACTATCGTCGCTAGGATCTATTTTTTTCGCCGATTCAGCTAATATAATCCTAACATCGCGCCATGATAATTCTGCCCTGTTTGTGGTGCTTTCTTTGCTTCTCACCAACGCCGCCACCCCTGCCACTAACGCTGCGGAAACATCTCCTCCATAAAATGCCTCTTTTGATTCTGTGCCTACACCAGTATAATCATGATTAATATTATCATCTGAATTGTTATATCCCCCCTCGCCAAGCACATCAGTAGTTACAATTTTTTTCTTCCCCGCTGAAGGCCCACATACCCATAGATTAGAACCTGTAACACTATAATCAGCCGCCACTCCATCGCTAGTGATTGAGCAGACCGCCATCACCCCATGAAAATTAGCATATGCATTTAAATTGCTATCTCTCGATTCTCTTAAAGAGGTAATCTTATCAAGTGATTTTTCCCCCGCACTAAAGATATACACCACCCCTCTATCATTTGTATTACAGGTTTTCAGATCCTTAGCATAATGGCCTAATTGGCAATTAACCGCATGCTCCCAAGATTTAATATTTTTTAAAACACTAGGCACAAAGCCAGTCTTACCAGGGATAGACGCCCAAGTGTTAAGTGATATATCATAATTTCCAGCATTCCTCCCCATCGCATTGGCTTCATTAACAAAATTACGATTATTGAGAAGATTAAAAAATACTATTTTACTACTAGGTGCTACACCGGTAATGCCAAAAGTATTATCTTCTGCCGCTATCAATCCCGCCATCACAGTGCCTCTACTCATATTTCCTTCTAGAGTAGGTATCTTGGTTTTATTATAATAATTATAGTTATATTGATGATCTATTTGATCGGTTAAATCACAATGCCTAGAATCAAGCCCGTCTGAAACTATCGCTACATTAACCGAAAAATCTAATGGCTGAACCTCTCTACCCACTCCATTATCAGCTCCTGTAATATACCACTGAGCGTTAGTATAATCACCATCGTCATCATCGCATGTTTTTTTATCAAAGGCCTCTTCATCTTTTTGGCAAGAGGGCACTATCCCTAGTGATAAAATGATTAGTAAATTTACAAAGAGTATATTTTTATACAAATTTCTTTAAAAAATTATCAATTAGTTAAAGCTGTTTTAATGCTCGCAAATCACACAAATAATGCACTTAAAATTTTATATATTATAACATATATTCAATCAATTAGCAAGTATACTGACATTGCCAAACTCTTAGTAGTGCATAAATTAAATTAAAAACTTGCTTTTTAAACTGTGGTTAGTATGCTAGCTAGTTACTATGATTTTCACCATACCCTTTAAAAAACTAACCATTTAGGATGAGATTTTTAGAATTATTAAATTTACTTTTTACTAGACTTAGAAATTTTTTACTAAAAAAACGCAAACTAGTTTTTGCGGCTGCTGGAGTGATATTTTTATTGATTAGTGCTTCAGGTGCTGGTGTTTTTTATTATTTTGAACAACAAAAAAAATCTGCTAACCAATTTTACTCACTAGCAGTTAATGATTCAAAAATCCTTGAAGACGAAAAGGATCAAAAATATTTAACCGATTATCTAACGTTTACTGAAAATCAAGGCTCTATAAATAAATATTTATCTTCTGCTAGTGCTCAATTCTTTAAAATTTATGCGTCCACCATAAGCCTAAAAAATGCATTAACTAATGATGAAAAAGAGAAAGCACAAGAAATATTAAAATCGCTTAATTACGATATAAAAGATGATCTTTTAGCTAATTTTATTGCTTTAGAAAAATCAAAAACCTATCTGAAATTAAAAAAATATGATGCCGCTACCGAGCAGAGTGCATATATTGATTATAAATTAATGGAAGATATGCAGTTACTTATCTCCGCTAGAATTGAGCTTTCCAAAGGCAATAATAATTTAGCCCTCCAGCATTTAGATAGCTTAATTAATGATTTTCCACAATCTCCTTTGGTCGCTATTGCCCAAAACTATCAACACACAATTGATTAAATGAAAACTGATAATTTAAATTACTTGGAATTAGTTGAAGACCATAAAGAAGGTGAACAAAAACCTTTACCTTTATTTGAAAAAATCCTATTAGCAAATTCCAGAGCCAAAGACCTCCAAAAGATGAGTGTGTTAAGGAAAATTGGTAATTATAGCTTTGAATATCAGGCTCTTATGGAATATAAGCAAGACATGCTTATCCCCAAAATAACTGATAAACCAGAAGAAAGTGTGAGCATGGATTTTGACGATGACGATGACGACGACGAATAGCATTTTATTATACTGGTACTAGACTAATTTACCAGGCTAAATCGCTGTTTATATAGTCTTTATTCTTGCCCCCGTTTTTTTTATAAACACCTATTTTGATGATGATCGCTTTAGGATCAACAGATTTTATCATATCATAAAAAGTTAGTGCGGCTATATTTACCCCCACTAATGCCTCCATTTCTACCCCTGTTTTGCTAGTTGATTTTACCTGACACTCCAAATTTATTAGTGCTTTCTCGTGAATATGTTTTATGTTTAAATCTATTTTATAAATGGGCAAAGGGTGGCATAGAGGTATTAGTGACGAGGTCTGTTTGGCTGCCATTATGCCGGCAATTTTTGCTATTTGGTAGGGGTCTCCTTTTTTATCTAAGGTTTGCTGTTCTATTTGCTCGCTCAATTTATGACTGATAGATAATATTGCTCTGGCAATCGCAGTGCGATTAGATACAGGTTTTGCGGAGATATCCACCATTTTAGGTTGATTATGTTTGTCTAGATGTGAGATATTTTGCATAGTTTTAGTATTTATTTGTGATACTATTAATTAATTAATCGCCATACTGATTTCTTTATGTTGATTTAGCACAAAGTATTTGTTTTTGTAAATATTCCTTTATCGTTAATTAAATAATAATTGATGATAAATCATTAACATATATCTCAGACTAGCAAATTTTGATGACAAAAAACAAACAGAACCTAAAAATATTAGCTAAAAAAACTATCACTCTTCCGTTAATTCCAGTTAGAGAAATAGTTATTTTTCCATCAAATAATATGCCCTTTATTATAGGGAGAAAACGCTCGTTAAATGCGTTAGCTAAATCTTTAGCTAGTGATAAATTAATTTTTGTTTCCACACAAAAACACGCTAATGTGGATGATCCGGGTAATAAAGATATTTATAATGTGGGGGTAATAGGTCGCATAGTAAGTGAGATGGATATGCGCAGTCAAATGGTGAAAGTTATTTTTGAAGGAATTAAGGTAGCCAAAATTATTACTTTCGATTTTGCAAAAGATTTAACTATGGTTACAGTAACACCCATCAAAAAACCGGTAGCGAGGGATAAAGCCTATATAGATAACATATCCCTGCTCATTAAAAGTCAGTTTAAAGACTATTTCAAAAGACATTATAACCATGTTCCTGACGATTTAGATTTGATTCTAAGCCTTGAAAAAGATCCAACAACCATATGCTACCGCTTAGCTCCTGCCTTGCTCGTAGATACAAAAGAGAAACAATTAATTTTAGAGATGAATAATCTCAAAAATATGCTGGATTATATCTACCAATACTTAATAAAAGAAGCGGAGACATATAAAATTGAAAAATCCACTAAGGAGAAAATAAAAAATCAAATCAAACGCAACCAACGCGAATATTATCTTAATGAGCAAATGCGTGCGATTCAAAAAGAATTGGGGGGTAAGGATCAAAAGGATGAATGGCAAATTTTTGAAACTAAAATTAGAGCAACAGGCATGCCTAAGGCGGTACTAGATGTTTGTTTGAAAGAACTAAAAAAATTAAAACAAATACCCGCTTTAAGCTCAGAGGCTAACATCGTCAGAAGTTATTTAGAGTGTTTGATTAATCTTCCTTGGTCTCATAAAACTAAGGATAATTTTAATTTAAAAGATTCTCAAAAAATTTTAGATGAAGATCATTATTCTTTAACTGAAGTAAAAGAAAGAATATTAGATTTTATTGCCTTAGCGCTGAGAACAAATAAATTAAAAGGCCCTATCTTGTGCTTTACTGGCCCTCCGGGAGTAGGTAAAACTTCTTTGGCTAAATCTATTAGCCGTGCATTAGGGAGGAATTTTGCTAGGATGAGCCTTGGCGGGGTAAAAGATGAAGCTGAGATTCTCGGGCACAGACGCACTTATATTGGAGCTTTACCTGGTAAAATTATAAATGCGATGAAAAAGGCTAAATCGATAAATCCGATTATTCTATTAGATGAAATAGACAAAACTTCCTCGACCCACATATCTAATCCAGCGGCGTCTTTATTGGAGGTTTTAGATCCTGAGCAAAATTCTTCCTTTGTCGATCATTATTTAGAGGTTGAATATGATTTATCTAATGTGATGTTCATATGCACATCAAACAACGTGCAAGATATTCCTTACGCCTTGCGGGATCGTTTAGAAATAATTTCCCTTACTGGTTATTCAGAAACGGAAAAATTAAAAATATCTAAAAAACATCTGCTACCAAAACTAATTAATGAGGCTGGTCTGAAAAAAAATCAGATAACTATATCGCCTTTAAGCATAAGAAAAATTATTAGAAATTACACTAAAGAAGCCGGCATTCGTGACCTAAAAAGAACTCTAGCCAAACTAATAAGAAAAGTTAATCGCCAACTATTAACCAATGAAGAGGGTGAGAAAAAGGTAAGTATTAAAGAAAAAGACCTAATCATCCATTTAAAAGGGGCTAAATTTCGCCAACATAAAATAGAAAAACTTCACCGAGTGGGTATAGTAAACGGACTAGCCTGGACCACGCTAGGTGGTGAAATGCTAATAATTGAGGCGTTAACAACTCCAGGAACGGGCAAACTCATGCTAACTGGTAGTTTAGGGGATGTGATGATAGAATCGGCTAAAGCGGCTTTGAGCTTTGTTAGGGCTCACTCTGGTAGATTTGGTATTGATGATAAAATATTTACCACCAAAAATATCCATTTACACGCCCCTGAGGGAGCGGTGCCTAAAGATGGTCCATCGGCTGGAGTGGCTTTGGCTACGGCTTTAGTTTCAGTACTCACTAAAATTCCCATTAAAAATGATCTTGCCATGACTGGGGAAATTACTTTGCGAGGTAGAATTTTACCAATAGGCGGGCTAAAAGAAAAATTATTAGCCGCTAGTCGAGCTAACATAAAAAAGGTTATTATTTGTAAAGATAATCTTATCGATCTAGATGACCTGGAAAAAGACGCTAAAGAAGACCTTAAGGATATAGAAATCCGGGCGGTGAGTAGCCTGTTTGATTTTATCTATGAAGCCTTGTTGGTTGCCCCTCAACCTATTTCTTCTTCACCAAGCAAGGTGAGTGTTAGCCCCATGGATAAAGAGGATAGCGAGCAGACAATAGGGAAAAGTGATATCGAAACTAACTAATAATTTAGCTAGCACTAAAATTTTAGTTGTCGTAGGAGCTACCGCTGCTGGTAAATCGCTATTTTCTTTGCAGGCAGCAAAAGAATTTTCTGGGGAGGTAGTTTCTGCCGATTCTATCCAAATATATAAGCATCTAAATATAGCGTCGGCCAAGCCTTCTCTGGCTGATCGAGCGAAAATTAGACATCATCTGATCGACGAACTGGAGTTAGATCAGGCTTATAACAGCGCTATTTTTAAAAAACTCGCTGACCGGGCCATAGAGAAGATATCGAAAAAAAATAAACTGCCCATAATTTGTGGCAGCGCCATGCTATATATTAAAGCCTTACTTTATGGACTTGCCGATATTCCTGAAATATCAAAAGAAATAATCGGCCATGTCGAAGAAATATATCAAGCCAAAGGGATAAAATATTGTGTGAATTGGTTAGAAAAACTATCCCCTCAAGGAAATAATTCCTTTGCCGACCCGCAAAGAATAAAACGTGCCTTAGCAGTTATTTTGCAAACCAATAAACCTATTGAGCACTACCAAGCAGCCCACTCATTCAAAAATAAAAGATTCAACTACCTAATGATAGAAATCAGACCGCCGCGAGAGTTAATATATCAAAAAATTAACCAAAGAGTGGATCAAATGATTGAAAACGGATTATTAACCGAAGTTAAAAATTTAATCGACAAGGGTTATGACCCTAAATTAAGACCGCTCCAATCTATCGGCTACAAGCAAGTAATAAAATTTTTGAATGATGAATTGACCTATCAACAAATGATAGACGACATAAAACAAAAAACTCGCCACTATGCCAAACGGCAATTAACCTGGTTTCGAACCCAAGCTAATCCTTTGCCAGCCACCAGTTGGGACGAAGCAGCCAAAGACACTATTAGCAATTTTTTATCTACTAGCTAACGCCAAACCAGTGGCTAACCGCACTATTAGGCAGTAGCACCTAATTTTTTATGCAACTCTCCCGTTTGAAACATCTCAATTAATATATCGCAACCACCTAAAAATTCATTTTTATAAAATACTTGAGGAATAGTTGGCCAATCAGAAAGAACCTTTATTCCTTGTCTAATATGCTCATTTTTTAGCACATCAACAAATTTATAGCTCTTGCCTATTAAATCCATTATTTGCACTGCTCTAGAGCTATATCCACACTCAGGAAATTCATCAGTTCCCTTAATAAATATTAAAATATCATTATTAGCCAATTGTTCTTTGATAACATCTTGTGCATTGGCCTCGGTGGCATCAGTTAATCTTAATTCTTTTCCTATATCTCCCATAATATTTTTATTTTACTAGTAATCATGTTTTTTTTAGTTTCCCGTATCTTGTATTGCTTATCTTAATATTGTGTATTTTTATATTGTGTATTTTATATTGCGTATCTTTATTTCACATTTAACGTTTATTTATACACGTCTTGCATTAAAGATTATAGCACTATTTATATAAAAAATCAATATAAATTATAATCATTCAAATATTATCTACTTGTAAGTGGCTTACCTAATAATAAATTTTTATTTGACTGCCCGCCTATCAATATCTATACTGCTGTCTAGCACCAGAAAACTCCCCTAATTAATAGATAATATGATTTCTTATGGCTAGTTATGAAGGATGGATTGCTAATCATAATGCTCCTAATTTTTATGGTACTGTTTGCATAGATGATCAGACAGGGATAATTGAAAAAATTATTTTAACTCCTCCTAATCAAGGCGATAAAGGTTGTCAAGAACTACCTAAAAAACGTCATATAAAATTTCCTAAAGGAGCGATAATATATCCTGGATTTATTGATTTGCACACTCACGCAAGAGAAGATAAAACCCAGCAAGAAACCTACAAAGAAAATTATCAAAGCATATCCAAAGCTGCTTTACATGGTGGGGTGGCTGCTATTGGCGTTATGCCAAATACTCCTTGCCCACTTACTAATCAAAAAGAATTAACTTGGCATAGAAAAAAAATTGATTCTTTAAAAAGCCCCATCAGCATATTTAATTATATCGCTATCGCACCTGATAGCAAGCCCATAGAAGGCGAGCATCATTATAAGCTTTTTGTGGGGCCTACCATAGGCTCACTTTTTTTTACATCAGCTAAAGAAATAGAAAATACCCTGCAACACTATCAAGGGCAAACTATTAGTTTTCATGTGGAAGATTATCAAGTTATAAATGATAATCAACAGCAGCTAACTCATCAATTAAGACGCCCAGCAAAAGCGGTTCTTACTGCTTTGGATTATATGCTAGAATTGGTTGAGAAATATAAAATCAATGCTACCTTTTGTCACTGGCCGATTGCTGGAGAAAGTTTAGCGAAAATTGCCCTCTACCAAAAAAAAATATATCCTGCCTCAACAATCAAACTAGAAGTAACTCCCACTCATCTGCTATTTGACGCTGACATGATCAGCCAAAACGCAAGTTTAGCTCCTTATTTGCAGCTTAACCCTGCTTTGCAAACGCCAGCAGATCGTCAAGGATTGATTAAGGCTTTGAAAAATGGTTTAATCGATTTTTTAGCCACCGATCACGCCCCTCATTTAATAGCGGAAAAGCTCAAAAATTTTAGTAAATTTAAGCAAAGGTATCCTAAGCTAGATAATGAACAAATTTTTAGGCAATTAAAAAAAGATGATTTTGCCCTATGGAAAAGTGTAGCTTCACTAGATGGCACATCGGGGGTTTCCTGGTTAGATACTTTTTATTTAGTTGTTTATATGCTAAAAGAAAGGCATAACTTTTCTGATCAGGATATTGCTAGAATTGCTGCTTATAACCCAGGTCAGCATTTAAATAAATTTTTGAAATCACAATATCCCACTAAAGATTTTGGTAAAGGATTAGGAAAAGTGGCTACTGGGTACTATGGCTGCTTGAGCGTGATTAACTACGATAAATCTACTACCCTATCGCGAGAAAATATTTTTTCAAAAAGTGGTTGGTCATTGCTAGAAGGAAAAAAATTTAACGCTTCACTAGAAGCAGTAGTGCTTGGAAATTATCTATTTTACCCTTAATAAATAATAATAATAATAATATAAAACCGCCTAAAAATTATGGAAAATTTATCCCTCCTTGATGTGAGCATCCGCAATCAAGCTAAAACTATTGGTAGTTATTTAATTAGAAGTGGTGATCGCAATATCTTGATTGACTGTGGGCCTGAATCACAATTTAATAATCTAGAGCAGCAATTAAAAAAATTATCCCTCAGCCCTCAAGACATAACCGATGTTTTACTAACACATATACATCTTGATCACGCCGGCGCTGCTTGGCGTTTTGCTGAGCTTGGGGCTAACATCTATTTACATCCCATAGGGCAAATACATATGATTGACCCTAGCCGGTTTTTAGCCTCTGCTAAAATGATATATGAAGATACTATGGATATATGGGGAGACTTAAAACCTATTGCCCCTAATAAACTACGAGTAGTTGAAGATAATCAAGTTTTGAAAATCGGCAATCTGTCCATAGAAGCCCTATTCACGCCTGGTCACGCTAAACATCACATTAGTTGGATGATTGATGACCACATCTTTAGTGGTGATATTTGTGGCTGTCGTTTTCCTAATGGGGGGCCAGTTGTGGCTCCAACTCCGCCACCTGATTTGGATTTTATTCTTTGGGAAAAATCGATCAAAATAATTCAGCAAAAAAAACCTAAAGCTTTGTGTTTAACCCATTACGGAATTTTTACCGATGTTGATGCACATTTAGCGAAATTAAGAGAAGATTTGGTATTTATCGAAAAATTTAGTAAGCAGCTAGCCGATAAAAAGATTGATTTGGCATCAATTGGGCAAAATACTCCACCAGAAATAGAAAATGCCTTGTTAGCTCAGACTAAGGTAGGTGAGTTATATGATTTTTATCAAGTAATGGCCCCCACATGGATGAACGTGCAAGGAATGATTCATTACTGGAATAAAAAGAAGTATAAAGAAGCTCAGAAAAAAGGTTAGTCAGCAAAAGGGTGCTTTCGTATGATCGTATCTAGTCGATCAGGCCCGGTGGATACTATAGTAACAGGCACCTTAACCAATTCTTCAATTCTTTTAACTAGGGATTTAGCATTTTTAGGTAGCTCAGAAAATTCTCTAATCCCCTTGGTTGGTGATTGCCAGCCTGGTAAAGTTTCATAAACAGGCGTTAATTCACTCAATATATCAGTGCGATTAGGAAATTTATTTTCTATTTTATCAACATCGCCACCAACTAAATAGTGAGTGCATATTTTAATTTCAGCTAACGTATCTAGCACATCTAGCTTGGTTAGCACCATAGAAGTTAAGCCATTTAACAAAGAAGCTTTTTGCAACTGACAAACATCTAACCACCCACAACGGCGATCTCGGCCAGTAGTTGCTCCCTTCTCATGCCCTTTTTCTTGTAATAATGCCCCAATTTCATCATTTAATTCAGTAGGAAAAGGGCCCTCTCCCACCCTAGTAGCATAAAATTTACTAACCCCAATCACTTGGTCAATCATTTTTGTTGACATACCAGTCCCAGTTAACGCCCCTCCTATAGTGGTGTTAGAGCTAGTTACAAATGGATATGTGCCGTGATCTATATCTAAAAAACAGCCTTGCGCCCCTTCTAATAAAATATGCTCCCCCTTATCTGATATCTTGTGCAATAAATCCAGGGTATCACACACAAAAGGTAATAATTTTAATGAAACCTCTTTTAAAGAGCTATAAATATCATCTAAATTAGGTAATTCATAATTTTTATGCACCGCCTGCACGCTAGATAGATGAAGGCCCGCATTATGATAAAATTTTTCCTCGCAAAGATCCATATCATAAAAATCCATAAACCTCAGACCAACCCTAGCACATTTATCCTCATAAGCAGGGCCTATACCTAGGCCGGTTGTGCCTATTTTGCTCCCTTTAGTTAAAATTTTATCTTCTTCTCGAATTTTATCTATTGCCGAATGAAAATTCGTAATAATATGCGCTGAATCGCTAATAAAAAGACGTCCTTTTAAATCTATTCCCGTTTCGCTAAGTTGGTTAATTTCTTCCCACAAAATATGTGGATTAATTACTACCCCATTACCGATAACCAAAATATTATTAGGGTGAAAAACCCCCGATGGCATTAGATGAAAAACACTTTTTTTACCGTCAACCCAAATAGTGTGGCCAGCATTATTGCCACCTTGAAACCTCACCACTGCGTTAGTTTTTTCCGTCAGCAAATCTACTATCTTGCCCTTGCCTTCATCTCCCCACTGGCAGCCTAAAATGGCTATATTAGCCATAAAATCCTCTTGCTAAAATATTAATTGTTAGTGGTGCCATCTTCATTTGTATCTGCATCTAGCGAATCCAGCTCTTTTTCTGTTTCCCCTTCTGGTAAGTCGCTACCCACTAACGGCACAACTGGCACAACCGGCTGATTAATAATAACCTCATCACCATCTAATACAGAACCAGATCTATCTTTAGTGCTTAAATAAGCTAGTCCCAATGATAACACCATAAAAGTTATTGCTATATAGGTAGTTAATTTACCTAAAAAATTTTCTGGTGTATAGGGCGTTTGGCCTTGGGTTACGCTACCAAAAGCGGCTCCCATTTCTGCTCCTTGCCCTAATTGAAGTAAAACTATCAAAATTAGCGAAATGCTAACTATTATATAAATCGTTAATAAAAAAATAAACATAAATGAAAAATATCAAATTAAATAACTACTACTATTATTAAAAAAATCTAAAATCTAAGCGCCAGATTCAACGATAACAGCTAAAAAATCTTTCGCGTTCAAACTAGCTCCCCCCACTAAAAATCCGTCTATATCTTCTTTAGCAAATAATTCCTTCGCGTTAGTTTTTTTAACACTACCACCATACAAAATTGATGTGCCAAAGGCCAATTCATCACCATAAGTGCTAGCCAACCAATCACGAATAAATTTGTGCATCTCACTGGCTTGCTGTGAACTAGCAGTAAGCCCTGTGCCTATAGCCCAAATAGGTTCATACGCGATGATAATTTTTGCCCGCTCACTTTTGGATAGGCTATCATAAACTGAGCTTAACTGCACTTTTATCTTTTCAAAATGACGATTTGCCTCTCTTTCTTCTTTCGTCTCACCCACGCACAGCACAGGGATTATTTGTTGTTCTAGCAAAATTACGATCTTTTCTCTTACTAAATCATTCGTCTCAAAAAAATATTCTCTCCTCTCTGAATGCCCTACTATGCAGTAGGTAGCCCCTGCCTCTTTGAGCATTAAAGGAGAAATTTCCCCAGTAAAAGCTCCCTTTAATTCCTTATAGCAGTTTTGCCCCGCTAATAAAAGAGAGCTACCGCCAATCAAGTCACTCACCAAAGGCATTAACAAAAAAGGAGGGGCTAGCACCACTCGGTAACTATCACCAGGTAACTCGCTCAATTCACCTTTGATTAACTCTTTCGCCTCTGCTCGTCCTAAATTCATTTTCCAGTTACCAATAAAATAACTGTGCCTTAAAGTTTTATTCATAGTATTTTTTTTATTTATCGCTTATCGGTTAAAACTTCCACTCCGGGTAAATTTCTTCCTTCCAAAAATTCCAATGAAGCCCCGCCTCCAGTGGAAATATGACTTAAACTAGCCCCAACTTTTGCTTGATTAATCGCCAATATCGAATCTCCCCCACCTACTATAGTAGTACCTCGACAATCTTGCATCGCCTTTGCGATTGATAAGGTGCCTAAACTAAAAACGGGTTTTTCAAAAACTCCCATAGGACCATTCCACAGCACTTGGCTTGCATTTGCTATCTCATTTGAATAGGCCTCTGTGGTTAATGGCCCTATATCAAAAGCAATTAAATCTGCCGGTATGTCTTTTACCACCTTGACTTCATCAATATTAGCATTAATGTTGCTAGCCACCTTGTGATCTACGGGCAACATTATTTTTTTATGCTCTGCTTCTGCAAATTTCAATGTTTTTTCGATAATTTTAAGACTATCTCTATCTAAAATAGATTTTCCTATCTCCTTTCCTTGGACATGCAAAAAACTATATGCCATGCCTCCTCCTATCAAAATAATATCCGTTTTAGAAATTAAATTAAATACTACCTTAATTTTATCCCTTACCTTAGCTCCCCCTAAAATTACGATAAACGGTCGTTTAGGATTGGTCACCGCCTGCCCCAAATAACTAAGCTCTTTATGTAATAAATAGCCCGCCGCCGCGTCTTTAAAGCACTCCGCTACTCCATAAGTAGAGGCGTGCTTTCTGTGTGACGCCCCAAACGCATCATTAACATATAAATCAAAATTGCTGGCAATTTTTTTACTAAATTCTGGATCATTTTTTGTTTCTTCAGGGAAAAAACGCAAATTCTCAAATAATAAACACTCTCCAGCGGCCAAAGAATTTACCGCTAATTTGGCACTATCTCCATGAATTGTAGAAGAAAATCTTACCTTTTTATCTAAAATATTTGCCAAATAACGAGCTACCGGAGCTAAAGAAAATTTAACGTCCGCCCGCTCAGGTCGCCCTAAATGCGATGCTATGGCTAGCTTTGCTCCTCTATCTAATAATGATTTTATTGTAGGCAAGGTGCGATCTATTCTGGTAGTATCTACTATAGCTTGATTGTCATTTAAAGGAACATTAAAGTCTACTCGCAAAAAAACTTTTTTGTTCTTTACATCCAAATCATCTATTCCTATCTTATTCATTATATGCTATACTAAGTACAAAGATAATACCCTCTTATCCAAAACCCAATAGCTATTTTTAGCCGATTTTAATGCTCTTAGCAAATTAAATTTTTATGCCTTAAAAATAAATAAATTTAGTGGTCTCATCAATTTTATCTTTATTTTACGCCTAATTTAGTGTATAATTATTAAATTATGCTTTTATTTGTTATATATTCACAATATATGCATATATGTCGTTATTACTTAACTTCCCTTGATTTCGTTAACTCGAAAAATAAAATTAACTAATTATATAATTTAGAGAGGACTGACCAAAGTGGCTATCGACAAAAATATGAAGATCTTAGTTGTTGATGACTTTTCTATGATGAGAAAAGTTATCAAAAACATTCTAAAACAGCTAGATTTTCACGTAATCTTGGAAGCAGAACACGGCCGAGAAGCATTAGAAATAATAAAAAATAATGATGATCTTTCTCTCATTATAACTGATTGGCACATGCCGATCATGAATGGTCTGGAGCTGTTAATTGCTATCAGGAAAAACCCTCCTACCGCTAAATTACCTGTGTTGATGGTTACTGCCGAAGCCTTGCAAGAAAATATTTTAGCCGCTATTAAAGCGGGGGTTAGCAACTTTGTAGTTAAGCCATTTGACGCTAATATGATGAAAGAGAAAATAGATAAAATATTTAATAACCTACCCTCAGAAGAATAATTTTTCTGCCATAATAGCCCTATAGTTAAGCACTATAATCAAAAATTAACCAATCTATTTAAGGGGATAAGTGCTGAAAAAATAATCGCATATAGCCTCCTCTAAAAGTAGGCCTATCCCCAGAAAAAAGATTCTTTGTTATTGTCCTTACTGCCTAATACCATTTGCCCAATGCCAAACACCCATCCCTAAAGTAAGCACATCCCCAGAAAAAGAATTCTTTGTTATTCTCCTTAATACTAATCTTCTTTTGCCGCTACCGCTCGATCAGTAATTATTTTTTCTTGAATGCTTTTAGGTACTATCATATATTTCTCAAACTCCATTGTATAGCTAGCCTTGCCCGCCGTATATGATCTGAGCTGAGTGGCGTAACCAAACATTTCTGCTAAAGGAACAGTGGCATTAATAATTACCGTTCCGCTATTATCATGAGAATTATTGATTATTCCCCTCCGTGAGCTTAAATCACCAATTACAGGCCCCTGATATTCAGATGGGCTCTCCACCTCAACTTTCATCATTGGCTCCAAAATAACCGGAGACGCTGCCCTAATCGCCTGCTTCATCGCCATTCGCGAACAAAGCCGAAACGCTAAATCACTTGAATCAACATCATGATATTTACCATCAACCAAATTAACCTTGATGCCTAATATAGGAAATCCCGCCAAAGGACCGTCATACATCACATCTTGAAATCCCTTCTCACAGGCTCCTATATATTCAGAGGGAATGTTTCCGCCTTTTACTAAATTGGTAAATAAAAAATCTTTGGCGTCATCGCCTTCAAAGGTAAGAGGGGCAATATCTCCAATCACACAAGCGAATTGACCAGCACCACCTGTTTGTTTTTTATGAGTATAATTAAATTTAGCCTCACTAGTAATCGCTTCTCGGTAATTCACTTGAGGAGGCCCCACTTCAACTGGCACGTTATATTCTCTTTTCATTCGCTCCACATAAATATCAAGGTGCAGCTCTCCCATGCCTGATATGATAGTTTCTCCTAGTTCGTGATCTACCCTAACATTAAAGGTGGGATCTTCTCGCACAAACCGGCTGAGCGCCTTACTCATTTTTTCCGTTACCTCCTTATCAAGACACTTAATTGATAATGATATAACCGGCTTTGCTACATACATACTCTCTAACGTAAGATCAGTGCCGTCTGCACAAAAAGTATCTCCCGATGCACAGCTAACCCCAATTAAAGATATAATATCCCCCGCAAAAGCCTCGTCAATATTTACTCGGTTATTAGCGTGCATTCTTACCAATCTTCCCACGCGAATTTTTTTGCCTGTTCTTGAATTTACGATAGTATCGCCCTTTCGCACAGTCCCTTGATATATTCTGATATAGGTTAATTGGCCAAAACGCTCTTCGGTTATCTTATACGCCATCGCCACCAAAGGTTTATCAGGATCAGACACCACATCAACTCTGCGGTCTTCGTGACCCACTTCCATTGCTACTGCCGGCCCAGTCTCTTTAGGAGATGGCAAATACCGACCTATAGCATTTAATAACAATTGTACCCCTTTATTTTTGAATGCTGAACCTAAGAAAACTGGGGTTAATTCTAAAGAATGAACTCCCTTCTTTATCGCTTGATGTATTAAATCCTCAGAAACTTCCTTTTCCTCTATCAAAATTTCCATTAAATCATCATCAAACATAGAAATAGCGTCCAGCATTTTGGCTCGCATTTCCTTTGCTCTATCCACCATATCGGCAGGGATATCAGCCGACACCATATCTGCCCCCCTTTCGCCTTTAAAATAATATGCTTTATTACTAATTAAATCTACCACTCCCTCAAGCTTATCTTCAAGCCCTATAGGGATTTGCATCGCCACCGCATTATGCCCTAATTTTTCTTTTAACGCTTCTGTCACTCGGTCAGGATCAGCTCCTGTGCGATCTAACTTGTTGATAAAAACTAACCTAGGCACCTTATATCTTCGTATTTGTCTATCAACAGTGATTGATTGTGACTGCACCCCAGAAACTCCGCATAGCACCAATATCGCCCCGTCCAATACTCGCAAAGAACGCTCAACTTCTACCGTGAAATCAACGTGACCTGGAGTATCTATAATATTAATTTTATAATCCTTCCAGTAAATAGTAGTCGCCGCTGAAGTGATGGTTATGCCTTTTTCTTTCTCTAATTCCATAAAATCCATAGTGGCCCCATCTCCATCTCCACGCACCTCTTCTATTTTATGTATCTTACCTGAATAATAAAGGATTCTTTCTGTTAAAGTGGTCTTGCCACTATCTATATGAGCAGAAATACCAATGTTTCTTGTTGTATCTATGACCTTCATGAAAATTCGCTATATCGCTGAAAAATTATTTATTAAAAAATTAAAATTTGATCCCCATTATTTTACCTCTCACTATGATAACGCCTGCCCCTTCTCAAAAGCAAATACCTGCTTAGCTCCTATCTTATGCCACTTTGCACAAGTCGATAAAGGCAAAGTAGCTACCACTATCCCTTCAACCATAGATTGATTTACCTCTGGTGAATCAACCGATATTCCAGGAGTCGGGAAGCCCGCTTGACCTGCTGGATAAGCCCACTTTGTATAATAAAGACTAGAATGGCTGTGAGCAAATAAAAATTTCCCATCTGATAATAAAAAATTCAACACCCCATACTGAGAAAGGTTTGTTGACGCCTCTTCAATATATTGTGTTAATTGTTTATAATCACAATCTCCATTAGGACATTTATCCCATAAATAATCTAATATGGTGCAAAATACCTTTTCACTATCTGTCTGCCCAATAACATTAAAATGCTTAAATTTATCTTGGCTAAATAGTGGTAAATCTCCATTATGGGCAAATACCCATTGCCGACCCCACATAAACCTCATAAATGGCTGATTGTTGCTGATGCTAAGTGCCCCCACCGTAGCTCGTCTGATATGACTAATCATTATCCGAGATTTTATGGAGTGACGCTTCACTACCTCAGCAAATTTTGAACTAAATGCTGGCTTATCATCTAAAAAAATTCGCCAGCCATCATCATCATTATCATAAAAACCAATCCCCCAACCGTCTTTATGGATGTTGGTAGACCCTCCTCTTAAACAAAATTCATTAAAGGAAAGCTTTATTTCGCTAGGATCACTGCAACTTAGCCCAAGAAGTTCGCACATTTGTTAACTATCTGTTTAGAAAACTAAATAATTTTTTAATAGCACCCATATCCTTATATTCTTGTGCCACATAAAACTTATTAAATAACATCAGCTTATTTAAACAGCGTCTACACTCACCACTCTTTTATTGCCTCGACCAACCTTAAAATTAATTTTACCTTCAATTAACGAAAATAAGGTATAGTCATTTCCTGTTCCTACATTCGTGCCCGCATTAAACTTGTTCCCTACTTGCCTAACTATTATAGTTCCTGCCTTAACTACTTCACCAGCTGTTCTTTTTACACCACGATATTTAGGATTGGATGTTCGCCCATTTCTAGTGCTACTTTGACCTTTTTTATGTGCCATACTATTATTACCTCAATTAAACGCCTAAATTTATGCTAACTATGGATACTTCCATAAGATCTTGCCTATGACCATTTTTACGACGATAATTTTTACGTCGTTTTTTCTTAAAAACTATAATTTTTTTATCTTTAAAGGATCTCTCCACTTTCGCCTTATATGTGGCCTGTTTTAATAGGGGGTGGCCTATTTGGATTGAACCTTTTTCTGGTTTATGGGCTAAAACTTGATCTGACTCAAATTCTTCGCCTACTTCCAAGGATAATTTATTTACTAGTATTTTATCGCCTGGAATTACTTTGTGTTGTTTACCACCACAATTTATAATGGAATACATTAGATTTTTAATTTAAAAAGTATTAGTTTAGTCAATAAAATATAATCGTACATTAATAGCGTCCTATTAAGGATTTTGTCAAGTTTTTTTAAAAAAATCTATCTATAAAGATTATTTTTGTTCTAAACTAGTTCTAAATTGGTTTTATACTGGCTTTGATGTTTATTAACACTTAATTTATAAATTTAATGTTATTTCGTAACTTTTTAAGCAACCTTGATTGGCTATTATTGATTTTAGTAATTATGATATCCACTATAGGATTAATCACAGTCTATTCTGCCTCTCATAGCCTTGGGTTAGGAAATTTTTATTTTTATCGGCAATTAACTTGGTTTGGGTTAGGGCTATTAGTGATGATTGGTACGGCTATGATTGACTACCGGTTGCTGTGCCGATTCGCTTTACCTTTGCATTTATCGGCGATTATTTTGTTAATCATCACTCTTTTTTTCGGGGTTGGGGGTCAATTTAGCAACGCCCCTCGTTGGTTAAAAATTGGTTCTTTTAACTTGCAAACTTCAGAATTAGTTAAGTTCACTATTATATTAATAATCGCACAATATTTTAAAGAATCGCGTAAATTTGGTAAATTCAACTTAAAAGTAATTGTGTGGCTAGGTAGTTTAATTGGTATTCCTTTTTTGTTAATAGTCCGTCAACCAGATTTAGGCACCGCATTACTTTTTTTATTCACTTCTTTCATGTTAATTTATTTTAGTGGCTTAAGATATCGATTAATCTTAGGAGTCACCCTGCTAGCTTTGCTGTTAACCCCGGTTATTTGGCAATATGGAATTGCTGAATACCAAAAAGATCGTATACTCACCATGTTCAATCCTAATGCAGATCAACTGGGGAAGGGCTATCACATCAATCAATCAATAATTGCTATAGGTAGCGGGGGAAAATTTGGTAAAGGTTATTTACAAGGCACGCAGGCTCAATTAAACTTTTTACCGGCACGACATACAGATTTTATTTTTTCCTTATTTGCAGAAGAATGGGGATTTGCCGGTAGTATTTCATTAATCATCCTTTATTCAGCTTTGCTATTACATATAATTAATTCTATTGGTAAACTTAAATATTTACGGGAAAATATAATTATTGCAGGAGTAAGTGCTATTTTATGTGGTCAAACTTTAATTAATTTAGGAATGGTGATGAGGTTGTTGCCGGTGGTGGGAATACCATTACCTTTATTTAGTTATGGAGGCTCTTCTATGATCACCACCATGTTTGGCATTGGTTTGCTAATGAGTGTTTATCAAAGACGTTTTGAGGGAAACGATTAAAATTATTTAATTATAATATATCTTTAAACTAATAAAACTTAATTTAGCTAATAATTGTGCTTGACGTTAAGATGGTTTTAAGGTTATTTGTACTTGAATATGTTCTTAATTTGCTCTTTTTATTATCATAAAGAGCTAAATATAATTATTTTTTACTTAATATACTTAAAATCATGATCAAAGGGTTACTAGGCAAAAAGGTGGGAATGACACGAATTTTCACCAATGAGGGAGAATCTATCCCTGTTACACTAGTTGAGGTGCCGCCTGCGGTGTTAGTGCAAAAAAAGAATCTAGATAAAGATGGCTATGAAGCCTTACAAGTAGGCAGTGTTGCTATTGAAAAAAAGAAATTAGCAAAAAGCACAAAGCCCTATTTAGGTCATTTTAAAGATCAGCCTCCTACTAAATATTTAAAAGAATTTCCTGCAGATGATATAGACGCTTTGGAGGTAGGAAAGATTTTTGATGTTTCTATTTTTAAATCTGGCGATTTAGTAGACGTATCTGGTATATCAAAAGGTCGCGGATTTGCCGGAGTGGTGAAACGTTATAAATTTGCCGGAGGACCTGCTTCTCACGGACATAGATTTCACCGTACTACTGGCTCTATTGGGCAAAGAAAATTTCCTGGTCGGGTTTTTAAAAATAAACGTATGCCTGGGCATATGGGAGCGGTTAAGGTGACTTTGCAAAATCTAAAAATAGCTGAGGTTGATTTAGAAAAAAATCTGATTCTTATTCATGGAGCGGTGCCTGGAGCTAATGGAAAATTATTAACTATCAGCAAAGCTATTAAAGTTAAAATTAAAGCTAAAAATTAAAGCTAAAATTAAAAATAATATTTAAATAACTAGCTAAAGATTAATATTAAGTAACTTTTATGAAAAAAGTTCTCGCTATTGATGGCGTGGCTGCGTCGGGGAAAAGCAGTGTTGCTCTGAAAGTGGGCTCTGCTATATCATTTAGATATATCAATTCTGGTGCTGTTTACCGGGCTATTGCTTATTATGGAATAGAAAAATTAGGTAGTCATTTTCCTAATCAAATGGGCACTATCGCCAAATACCTTAACGACAATCCGCAGACTATTCAATTGAATTGGAAGAAAAATGGTGCGTTTGCCATCTATTTATCGGGAAAAGAGATTTCTGATGAATTGCACTCTGAATTTTTATCAGGAATTGTTTCTAAGGTTGCGGCCTTTAAAGAATTTCGTTTGATTGTTAATCATTATTTAATTAAAGTCGGCAATCGCTACGATTCAGTAATTGATGGGCGAGATATTGGCCAAATAGTTTTTCCTGATGCTTGGGCTAAATTTTTCTTAACTGCCGATGTTAAAATTAGAGCTCAAAGGAGAGCTAAACAATTAGGCATAGAGCTAACCTCTCCTAAATTTAACGAGCTCCTAGACTCTTTAAAAAAACGTGACTACGCCGATAAAAACCGTAAACACGCTCCTTTAGTAAAAGGGGAAGATGCTATACCTATTGATACTACTGATACCCCCTTAGATCAGGTAGTCGAGCTAATATTATCAAAATTACCCGAGAGCTAAATTATGACGGCGGGGATATTATCAAAGTTCCCCGAGGGCTGATTTAGCGTGACGAGAATATTTTTAAATTATCCAAGAGCTAAATTATAGCAACTGAATATACCCCAAATCATCCAATAATTAGATTATTATGCCGGTAATATTTTCAAGTTCTCCGAGGGCTGATTTAGCGTGACGAGAATATATCCAAATTATCCAAGAGCTAAATTATAGCAACTGGATATACCCCAAATCACTAAATAATTAAATTAGCGTGACGAGAATATATCCAAATTATTCAAGAGCTAAATTATAGCAACTGAATATACCCCAAATCACTCAATAATTAAATTATTATGCCGGTAATATATCCAAATTATCCAAGCATTAGCCCCAAATCACCAAATGATTTATCGCGCCATCTAATGGCGTTATCCCTTTAAACCCATATCCACTACCTCTGCCCGCTACTGCCAAATCCACTTGCCCCTCGTTTAGTATCAGTTAAACTGCTCACTTCTACTAGCTCGCTCGCCACATGCTTTCTCAAAATAAGTTGGGCAATCCTGCACCCCTTTAATTGCTCAATGGCTTCTTTTGCATTATCTTGGCCTATATATCTTAAAGGTATCATGATATTGCCTCGGTAGCCGCTATCTATTATGCCCACACTATTCGCTTGTATAAAATCAGTTTTATAAATGCTAGATCGGGGATAAATTTCAGTGTAATAACCTTTAGGGGGCTCTATTTGTATTCCTGTATCAAATAAAAAAACATTATGTCTTTTTTCAATAATTTCTAGCCCTATTAAGTCCCAACCGCTATCATCTGGGTTAGTTTTTGTGGGCATTTTTGCTTGGGGATGACATAATTTTACTTTTAATGATAATAATAATTCGTTTTTCATGAAATCTAATCTGGTTATATTTTTTAAAAATACTCTCATCTCTCTTGGTGTCATATTTGAAACCAACAAAAAATACTCTACTATAATTTCTGAATCTGGTTCAAATATTAGCATTAATCATCGACAAATAATCTATTCTTGGCCCGCTAATCAATTGCTAACTACTCAGCAAATACCTGATTATTTGCTAAAAAAACGGGCTTATATTAACAAATTAATTGACGAATTAGATATTAATATTATTTACGAGCTTTGCGATAAAGACACCCCTTACTCTATCAAAAGCTTATCCACTATGTTTTTAGAATCACCAGATGATCATTGGCAACTAGTCGCTTTAATTATTAAGATTAAAAATGAAAAACATCTATTTCGTGAAACTAAAAAATTTATTATCGCCAGAAACTTTGCTAATGTAAAAATTATTAAAGAAAAAGAAGCTAAATTGGCTCTTAATATTATCTTAAAAAAATTAGAAAAAAATTGGATTAATGACCTAGAACAAGGCAAAAAACCTATCCTCTTAAAAGAAGATATTGCTCATTTTAATAAATTTACTAATCGTCTATTTAACTTCGCTAAAAATCCATATTCTCATCCAGAAACTAATTATTTTTGTAATCTACTTGATTATCAATTAACTAACGATAATTTTATTTTTGAATATAAATTAGCAAAAATTCTACTCAGTGCCGGTTGCAAAACATCATGGGGGCATATTCTAACTAGCAAAACACCTTTTCTATCAACCACTAACGATGATTTATTAGCCGAAGAAGTCACCAAAATTATTGCTACCCAAACCAAATTAACCCAAAAACCTCCCTCTCAATATTTAGATGAAACACATCTTTTAGCTTACTCAGTAGATGATGCTCTCACGAAAGATTTCGATGATGCCATAAGCTTTGAAGATGGTAAAGATTCTTCCTTTATCCGGTTACATATAACGGACGTTAGCCATTTTATCACGCCAAATTCTCTTATTTTCGAGCGAGCAAGTGAGTTTTTTGCTAGTTTTTATTCGCCCAAAAAAATATTTAATATGTTGCCTATCCCCTTAGCGGAAGAAGCGCTAGCCTTAAAAGCCAATCATCAACGTCTAGTATTAACCTTCGCTTGGGAATTGGATGAAAATTATTATGAAAAATCCTTTAAAATATATCATAGCATTATCAAAATTAAAGAGAATCTTACCTACGATAAACTTAATATTTTATTAAAAAAATCAAATCACTTTTGGGGTAAAATAGATCATTTTTGTCTCTTAAAAACTGAAGAACGAAAAAAAAATGATGCCCTCTTTATTGCCAGAAAAGAAGTATCCCTTGATATAACTAATCCTGATCATATCAAAATTTCAAAAGTAAGAGAAGACACCCCCGCCTCTCTTTTAGTGCAAGAAATATCAATCCAAGCCAATAAACAAGCGGGTAAATTCTTAAAAGAACACGCCAAAACTGCTATCTACCGAGCCCAACCAGCCATCACAAAAAGAAAAATTTCGTCCCAAAATGGAAGTATTTTTGATAAATTAATTATACCTCCCGCCATTGTAACCACCGGCCCAGCCGCACATCACGGATTAGGTATAAAACAATATGCACAAGCCACCTCTCCCTTAAGACGCTTTTGTGATCTGGTTAATCAAAGCCTAATTAGTTATCATCTAAACAAACAAATCGTGCCATGGAGCGATCACCAATTATTTGATTGGGCAAAAAGATCCGCCGAGCAGAGCTCGCTATATAGAACAATCGAAAAAGATTTATTAACTCATTGGAAGTATAAATATTTAGCCCAACAAATAGGCAATATATTTGCTCTAAAATTGGTAAGACCCTTAAGTGGGGGGGTATCTTTATTTAATATAATTCAATTACAAATGATTGTTAAACTCACCATCGAACCCACTGAGCAAGAGTTTAACGCCAAAATTGACGCTGTAGATATTTCTTGCCACCACTTAAAAATATCTAAAATTGAATGACTAACAATGATTCAATTTAGGGCGTCTCTAACTTAAATTATTACTCTATTTTAGTGAAAAAATCGGTTCGTTGCATTCTCAAAAGTTCTTCGGGAATGTGAGAAATTAAATTACCATTTAAATTAACCCTTTTTAATTTTTTTAATTTCATCAATCCCTGAGGTATTTCAGTCAGTTCATTATTTGATAAATCAATAAATTCTAAATTATGAAGTTCAGATAAATCAAAATTAATTTCACTTAACATATTATAATTCAAAAAAAGTACTTTTAAGTTAGTCAGCTCATTTATATTAAATGAAATATTTCCGATGTTATTGCATCCTAAATCAAGTATTTCAAGATTTTTAAACCAACTAAAATTATATGGCACGCTATCTAATAAATTACCACATAAATTTATATAACGAAGCTCAGTAAGCTCTGCCAAGCTGATAGGCAATGTTTTTAAAAAATTACCCCTTAAATCCAAAGATCTAAGCTTCTTTAAATTAGCCACCTTATCGGTTAACTTAGATAGATGATTACCTCTTAAATCTAAAAAAATTAAATTTGTTAAATCATACAATTCATTAGGTAAATCAGTGATATTATTGGAGCCCATCCTTAATTTATAAAGCTTATTTAAGTGCTTAATATCTACTGGGATTTGCACAATTCGATTGCTCTCAAAATTTAATACCCGCAGTGAATTGAGCTGGCAAAGGCCATCAGGGATAAATTTTATATGGTTACGAGCCGCATCTAGATAAACTAATTGGGTTAATTTAGAGATCTGTTCAGGTAATTTTTCAATATCATTTCTTCTTAAAACCAGTACTCGTAAATGATCTAGATTGCATATTTCCTTATTTAACTTTGTCAGATAATTGCGTCTTAAGCTAATCGCTCGCACCTTATCTCCCGTGATACTAGGTATTTGAAATAAACCTAGATTGCTCCAATTTATAAAATTGGTGTTTTCTTGCCCCCTTTGAACGGTATTTTTAAAAGAACTAACTACTTTTTTCAAGAATTTCCTTGCTGTATGTGATCAACAGATTGAAACCATCCTGGTCTTTTGTTTGGATCGTCAGGCATTAAAGATAATTTTTTTAATATATGTCCATGTAATATATCGGCTACTTCTTTTTCGTAATCCATCAAATGATCTACCCTAACCGCACTTTCACTAGCCACGCTAAGCGGGTTTAACCAATAGGATACTGTTCCCCCTTCCCAGCGTAAATCTTTTTCTCCTAAAGAAAATTTTTGCACAAATTTTGAGATACTACTAATTATTTCATCTTCTGCTAAAAATTCATCTCTTTTATCAAGGTACTTATAGGCGGTTTGATTAATTTTTTGATGATCAAAGCTAACCATATAAAAATTATCCATATGATCTCTATATACTGCGTGAATACGGCCAAATACTAACACATTAATTAAAAAGATCACTTCCATCACTTTAAATTTACTATTTATTACCTCTCGATAATCTACCATCATTTTAGGAAACCGCGCCGCAATCCGCCCAGACATAATTTCTATTAATTCTGCGGTTAGTTTAGCATGTTTTTGGTCATGCGTCGAAAGTCCGCTAAAAGATTGAGGATTGAATTCTACCAAAGAAGTACTCATTTTAATAGCCTGCTTGGCATAAGCCCCATAAAAATTATTGATAATACAATAGGTTAGCCCCCGAACCATATCATCATCAACGTGTAATTTAACAGTTTTATCTTGATTTTTTAATATTCCAAATACATGAAATCTAAGACTATTATTTTTAATCGCGGGAATAGTTTTAAAGTGCCATTTCTGATCATCAAATTTTATTTGCAGCCTCCCTTTCAATTTATGAATATTAGATAATATATTGCGTGGGATTTGATGTTCTTTAGGCTCAAAATTCTGTTCATAATATTGAAGCCAAATTTCTTTCTCCTCTTCTCGAGCAGTAATGGCTGAAGTTGATTTATCTTTTAATATGCGGCTAATCGTATTTTTAAAATGTTTTTTTAGCCTAGTCTCAAAATGATTAACACTGGAAAGATCACCTAAAAAAACTTGCTCAATAAATTTTCTTTTTTCGGTTAACGCAGGAAAGGCATTTTCAAAAAAATCATTGATAATTCTGATTCTAGCAGATTCTGTAGCATTAAGCTTAACATTGTGAGATAAAAATATATCGTCCATCCCAATATGTAAAGTAAAGCAAACATCTATCATCAAAGATATATCCTGCTTGGTCTGATAATCTAAATTGTTTATATTGGTATAAAAAATCTTAATCGTTTTATATCGCCACCACCAAGGATCATATAGTAAATCAGGATTTTGCAACTCTATGCGGTAAACATCTTGTAAAGGAAAAGGATCTTGCTCATCATAACCCAACCCATAAGGATCTAACACACTTTGCTTATCAGCTTTAGCTTTTACCTCAGCTAATAGATCTCTATAAGCTGAAGGTTTTTTGATCAACTGGATGATAGATTGCCTGTTTTCATCCTCGCCATAAAGATTTTCTAATCTGAGTAAATTCAAAAAAGATTTAGGTAAATTACCCGAAGAGCCCTTAAACGCTTCCCAATATATCGCCCCACGATGCTCTGATAAATACCTATTAGATAATAATGGACTATTTCCTAAATCTATCACCAACTGAGCAGGAAATCTTATCGCTTTCCACATAGGGCCATCAAATAATCGCAACCTAAAACACGAAATTAAAGCCTTATAAAGAGGTTCATTATTGTTGATGCTATCACCAAATAAAAAATGACTCGGCACCACACTGTTATATTGTATCCCCGGCATTAAGGTGTCGTAAGTTAAAATCTTTTCATAAGCAGATCCAGAAGATTCCTTGCTCTCCAATGTGGAGCCGTGCTTGCCTATACGGTAATTTTCTGTGGAATATGCAAAAAAGTAAATATCTTCTCCAGAATATTTACTCTTTATGTATGATAAAATACGCTTTATCCTATCTTGCAAGGCTTTTTCTAAACGCATCTTTTGCCCATATAGCACCCTATTTTGGTAAAGATCGTACATCCTAGTTAGTTCATTAACTAGTTTAAAATAGATATTTAGGTTTTCCACTTCAAAAGGTTTTTTTTGAAACTTAAAAATAAGTGGAAATATGCTTTCTAAATTATGGGCATTGCCCGATTTTGCCTTATTTGTATTTTCATACCACTGGGTCACAGAATAAAACATTTTTTCAAAAAATGCGTCACTGCAATAACCAGCTCCTAGCAGATAGGGGAAAATATCATATTGAATTTGTAAATCTAAATCAGATTTTTCTAATTTATGTGCAATAGTGCCAATTGAGCCTAATGAAGCTAGGCTAACTATTGGGCATACAGCCGGCTGCCTGATTTTACTTATATCTACCTTAAATTCTTGCTCAATATGCTCTTGCATATCTTTATAAAAAATTTGCGATAGTTTATCAAAGCCCAGTACCCCAGCTGGCACCCCCCTACTATATAAATTAAAATCGATTTTTGATGTAGTCGCCTTTCTCGCTAACAGCTCCTTAGCTGATACCTTAACATAATGCTGAGCTAGTGAAGGATCGTTATAATGAAGTAAAAATATTATTTCATATAACGCCTGCTTCATCCTCGGAGAAAAGCATTGAATAGCTTTTTTTAACCGATTTTGTGAAAAATCACTATATTGCTTTATCCCTTGTTCTATCTCATGTCTTAAACTACCAAATAACTTTTGCCCAAACAAAGATTGGGAGATAACGCTGTAATAGCCTTTCGTCATTATATAGATTAATTTAGATTAATCACTTTTCCTTGTGTTTAGTATTTACTGATCATATATCAATAAATACGCTGAACTATCTCATTTTTAAAATATCGCCGCGTCACTTAATATAAATAGTTTGTTAAGAATTTAAAAATTAAGTGGGTTTTTTTATAAATGATTTGTTTTTCTTTCTAATGATAAAAATATCCCTCCTGTATGAATAGAAATATCATATCTAACTATTTTTATAATATCATATTTTTGCTTTATTCTCAAAGAAGTATCCTGCCATTCTTTGTCCCAATTTTGGCCTTTCCAAAGTAAAAGATGGCCATTATCTGGTAATAACTCATAAGCCTGTGGTAATATGATGTTACTAGCTTTATAGGCCCTAGCAAGCACATAATCATATTTACAACTAGGGGAAATATCTTCTAATTTAGCACAATTAGTGGTTAAATTAGCCAAAGACAATGATTTTTTTACCTGTGATTGAAATTTTATCTTTACTGGGCTCTTATCAAGGCTAGTAACCTTAGAGCAAGGATCAGCAATGGCTAACACTATACCAGGTATGCCTGCCCCCGACCCTATATCGAGTAATTCTTTATCACTCAATTTAAGCCCCAGACATAGAGGAATTAGTGACTCTAAAATAAATTTCTCAAAAAGAACTTGTTGGTCTTTAATGCCGGTTATATTATGTTCTTTATTTTTAAAGGTTATCTTAGTCAAAAATAACGTAAGCGATTTTTTGATTTCTTCGGGCAAGTTTTGATAATAATCATTAATCGCCTCAAACGTTAATTTTTCCATCGTTAATTCTTCCATTAAAGCATTCCCACCTTATTAATTTAAAATTAATGATTAACTAAAAAAACTTACGCTTGTTTGGAAGATGGCTTAGCTTTAGCTACCGATGGTGGGCTAGTAGATTTAGCGTTAGCACTGGCATTGGTGGCATTGTTAGTGGCATTGTTAGTGGCATTGTTAGTGGAGGCATTATCATTTTTACTAGCTGCTGGTTGCTTTCCTTGCTTATCTGGTGTTGGTTGAGGTTGGTTTTTTTTATCTTTAGCCGTTTGTTTGCTATAATTATCTTTATACCACCCACCGCCTTTTAAATGAAATGAAGGGAGTGATCTTTTACGCATCAAATCTGGCTGTTGGCAAACAGGGCACAAGGGCTCTGTGGTATCGCTAAATTTTCGGATAAGATCGACATCTTGATCGCATTTCTTACAATAGTATTCGTATAAAGGCATATTGATTTATATTGAAATTATGGATTATCTAATCTGATCGCATCTAACACGGCGTTTCCCATTTTGGCAGTAGGCTGAGAAAGATATTTTTTAGCAAATTCAACCGCTTCATTAATAACTACTTTATACTGAGAATTATCACTATATAAAAGTTCAGCTACTGAAATTTGCAAAACCGCGTTGAATAAAGGTTGAATTCTGGTTTGTTTCCACCCAATCAAGTTTTTATTAATCATAATATCTATCTCTTCTTTATGTTGATCAAACACATTTAAGAGATCTGTTAAAAAAACTATCCCATAATCACCCAGCTTATTATCTTCAATTAACCATTCCTCACTAAGAGGCATAAAGCCAATTAAACTTCTTTGGTAGCAAATCATAAAAGCTAGCCAACGAGACTTTTTTTGCTGATAACTCTCTTTCATTATTAATAAACTAACTCTCAGTTAAGGCAAATTTAGCTTTTAACTCACGCATCAATCTTATATAAGCGGTGGCCGCAGTAGAGCTTAATCGGTAAGTAATCACCGATTGCCCCAAAGCACTAGCTTCTATGATTTCTTCGTTATCAGGAATAATTGATTGAAAAACAGCGTCCGACAAAGAATGATAAAGCTGCTGAGCAATTCTTTGATGTACTTCGCTTTTACGATCAAATCTAGTTAACAAAATTCCTGCCAACCTAAGCTCTTTAAAGCTAATCATGCCTTGTAATTCATGAAAAGATGATAAAAACCTTTTTAAAGATTTAATGGCTAAATTTTCACACTGCAAAGGCATCACTATCAAATCTGCCGCCACCAAAGAATTAACCGCTAAATTGCTAGTTGATGAAGGGGCGTCTATAATAGCATAATCATAATCAAGCTTGCTATCTAGCAAAAGGTTGTTGATATAATCATACGCTGCTAATCGCCTGTTTATTTGTTTTTCATCGGTCAAATTGTTGATGTTAGATACCAAAAAATCAAGCTTAGGGTGTTCTTTGGTGTTAATCACTAAATCAGCTATTTTAGAATTATTTGATAGTATCCAATCTTTAGAGCCAAACTTAACTTCTTCAATGCCAAAAGAATAACGAACCGAGCTTTGCGGATCTAAATCAAGCAATAAAACCTTATGCCCTGCCAAAGCAAAAGCTACCGAAAGGTTTACCGCACTAGTAGTTTTTCCTACACCTCCTTTTTGACTTACAAAGGATATAACACACGTCATTTGGTTATTTTGAGATAATCTATTATATATAATATACAGCTATAAAATTTGGTGGTCTATGCGTAAAAAAATACCCATCCCCAAAATAAACAAACCCCCTTTAGTATATCACGCCATGACCGCCCTTTTGTATAAAGGTGTAGCATAAAATATTTTAAAAAACTAATTTAATTCTATAGTTTAGTTAAATCAGAATGCTTTAACCACTACCAAATATGAAATGGCGGTTTAACTACTACCAAATATAAAATAATGATTAAAAGTATCAATGCTACCTCGTTATATATTCGCCAAAATAACTCTGAGCCCATTAAGGCTCCCTTTGGCATTTTAATTACCCAATAACCGCAAAATCCAAAATGAATCCATAAAAAAAATACTAATAAAATCTTGCTCTGTAGCCATCCCCCCTGAAATCTATAAGGATAATATCCTAAAAATAATCCACTTATCAAAGCAATTAAGCCAGTTAAAATAGAAAATTTAAATAATTTTTTTGCCATACCAGATAGCCTATCCACCGGCTCTCCCAATGAAAGTGCCGATTTATAATTAACTATAATCCTTGGTAAATAAAGCACTCCCGCCATCCAAGATATCACAAACAAGATGTGAAACAGCTTAAGCCATATAAATATCATCGGTAAATAGAGTAATTATTGTTATTGTTGTTGTTATTACTATTACTATTGCTATTGCTATTGCTATTGCTATTATTATTATTATTATTTTAGTAATAACGGCTATTAGTTTTAGGATCCAAAGTGTCTCTTAAAGCCTCACCAATAAACGCAAAGACTAATAGAGTAACAATTAATGCCACAGAAGGAGACAGCACTATCCAAGGAGCGAATTCAAAAGTTTGTTGCCCCTGCTTCATCAACTCCCCCCAACTAGGAGTAGGCACTGGCAAGCCATAACCTAAATAATCTAAACTAGTCAAAGCTCCTATCCCGCCAATCATTTGAAAAGGAAAATTCGCAATTATAGGAACAACTGAATTAGGCAATAAATGCCTAAATATCACCCTCGTATGGCTCGCTCCTATTGATAAAGCCGCCTGACAATATTGAAGACGCTTTTCTCGAAAAATCTCAGCCCTCATTAACCAACTAATGCCTGTCCAATTCAAAATGGCAAAAATTAATACTAATAAATATACATTGGGCACCAAAAAAGATCCTATAATAATGATAATATAAAGTACCGGCAAGTTAGACCAAATTTCTACTATTCTTTGCATAATTAAATCAAACCAACCACCAAAATAACCCATCATGCTCCCCATAGTAACCCCGATGATAGTATTTAGGATATACAAAGCCAATGAAAAAAATATTACCGTGCGAAATCCATAAAACAATCGACTCATAATATCTCGACCCAAAGTATCTGTGCCTAATATATGCCCATTAGCTAAATTAGGAGCGTAAGGCGGTGGGCCTGCGGATGAATCAAAATCACTTTCATATGGATTATAAGGGATGAGAGGCATTATCAACCAATTATTCTCTGCTCCATTTAAACGAAATCTTTGCGTTAAATCTCGATAATTAACCTCAAACTCATCTTGACCACCAAATTGTTGGTCACTATGAAATCCGCTAAAAATTGGAAAATAATATGTTCCTTGATAATGAACAACCAAGGCTCGATTGTTTATCCATAACTCCAAAAATAATGAACTGGTAATTAAAGTGAGCAAAATTAGTAAAGAATAGTAGCCACGTTTAAAGCTCTTAAATCTGTTTATCCGGTAAATTAAAACTGGATCTATAACCACTTTTTTTAGATAAGTTTAAGCTTTTTAAGTTTGCTTTGAATAACCAGTTGGCAATAAGGCTGAGACATATTGTTGTTATAATAATTTTGATGATATCCCTCCGCAACAAAAAATTCTGGGGCCCGCTTTATTTCAGTCACTATAGGATTAGGAAATAGGGCGTCATGTTCTTTAATGCTTTGCCTCGCTATCTTGATTTGCTCATCATCAACACCAAAAATGGCTGACCTATATTGAGGGCCAACATCGTTACCTTGCCTGTTTTTAGTGGTTGGGTCATGACTAAGAAAAAATACCTTAAGCACAAAATCATAGCTAACCTTGGTAGCATCAAACCAAATTTTAATTATCTCCACATGCCCGCCTCTCCCTTGTGATACATCTTGATAGGTAGGATTAGCTAGCTCCCCGCCCATATAGCCTGATTGAACTTTTAAAACGCCTTTAATTCTTAAGTAAACTGCCTCTAAACACCAAAAACATCCCCCGCCCAGATAGGCTACCTCTGAATTATTTTCCATTTTAATTATCTATTGTTTAAACTTATTTAAAATAAATATTATCTTAAGTTAATTTTAAGTAATAGTTTTAGTGATAATTCATTTAGCAAGCTAGAATTTATTTATTTTTTACGCTCCATCAATTACAATTTGATTGACTATAATTTGACGTTTTTTAATGATCAACCAAGCAATATAAGGAAATAAAATAAACCACAAAAGGTAAGAACAAATAATAAGTTCTGCTGAAGTTAAGCTAGCCACACGAGATTGATGAACCGCAAATATGC
>JAERRU010000040.1 GCA_016735295.1 SAR324 cluster bacterium | reverse complement strand
GCTATTCACTTAAAATAATAATTATTACTTATTTTTAATAATTTATGGCCTATTTTTGATTAATTTATTCGCCTTAATATTCGCTATTCGGTGTTCGGCATTTGCTCTATTCACTTAAAATAATAATTATTACTTATTTTTAATAATTTATGGCCTATTTTTGATTAATTTATTCGCCTTAATATTCGCTATTCGGTATTCGCAATATTCACTTAAATAACAATCATCACATTTAGGCTTTCTAGCCACACAAACATACCTACCATGCAAAACTAACCAATGATGTGCATTTAATAATCCCCACTTAGGAATAACTTTAACTAGCTCATCTTCTGTTTTTTCTGCTTTTGTGGTGCTAACTAGCCCCAACCGATTGGATACCCGAAAAACATGAGTATCAACTGCTATTGCTAACTGATTATATAAACTATTTACTATTACCGCCGCAGTCTTTTTACCTACTCCAGGCAAGGTTTCTAGCTCTTTTCTATGCTCAGGAACTTGGCCATTAAACTTCTCTTCTAATATCTGACTTGTCTTCTTAATATTAGCGGCCTTTGTGCGAAATAGGCCTAATTTTTTAATATATTCCACCAATTCAGCTAAAGAAATATTCATCATATCAGCTGGGCTATTCACCTTTTTAAATAGCTGCTCGGTTACTTGGTTTACTACCTTATCTTGTGATTGAGCACTTAAAATTACTGCCACTAATAATTGAAACCCATTCCCATATTTTAGCTCTGTTTTGGGATTAGCACAATTTTCTTTAAATATCTTAAAAATCGCTACTACATTTTTTTTATTCAATAATTATTTTTTAAAAAAAATTTATTATCATTAACGATTCCTCAGTATAACGCCCCATAATTAGTTTCTAATACCCACGTCTAATCTTGCTCTTTAGCTCGCTCATCATCCTTTAAGTAGGTTGCGCCACTATAGCTAGCGTCATAAAGACCTCTAAATTCACCTGATTTTTTTAATAGACTATCAAAATCTCCTTGCTCCTCTACTGTGCCATCTTTCATCACAAATATTCGATTAACTCGCCTGATAGTGGATAATTTATGAGCGACAATAATTGTTGTTCTATCCTTCATTAAATTTTCCAATGCTGCGTTAACCTTTTTTTCTGATTGGGTATCTAACGCGTTTGTAGCTTCATCTAAAATTAAAATGGGAGCGTCTCGTAAAATCGCTCTAGCAATAGCAATTCTTTGCCTTTGTCCCCCTGAAATAGACATTCCTCTTTCTCCTATTTGTTGATCATATCCATTTTCAAAAGATTCTATAAACTCATGAGCTAAGGCTTTTTTGCTCGCTGAAATAATTTCTTCCATAGAACTATTAGTTTTGCCATATGATATATTATACCTAACTGTTCCATTAAATAATGGCGTTTCTTGCGAAACTATCGCTATTTGCCTGCGTAAACTACCTACATAGTATTTATTAATATTATTTTCATCAAATTTTATCATTCCTTGACCTGAATCAAGCTCGAAAAATCTCGGTAATAAATTAATCAAAGTGGTCTTGCCACTACCACTTAGCCCCACTATTGCCACCATTTCGCTTTTTTTGATGGTTATATCTATATCCCTTAACACAGTTTTTTTGCTATAAGAAAAAGTATTTATTTTAATACTTATTTTATCCTTTAATTGTGGTAATGACGGTTTTTTCTTTTCTTGGTTAATATCATCTGGATAATCTAAAATAGTAAATATCCTCCCCGCCGCCGAAGCTGCTTCTTGCATCTTTAAGCTAAATCCATTGAATTTTTTTAATGGGCCTATAACCATAAAAAATGCCATTAAAAAAGAAAAAAATCCTCCTCCCGTTATTTCACCTGTGTTAATTAAAAAAGCTCCATAAATAAAAATAAAAATTAAATATATTGCCGCCACAAATTCTAAAAGTGGTGTTGATAATGAACTTATTTTAATCGTTTTTAAAAAATATCTAAGTACATTATTATTTTCTTTATTAAATTTTCTAATTTCATATGCTTCCATATTAAAAGCCTTAACCAACCTCACCCCTGATATCGCCTCGTTGGTAATAGCCGCTAATAAACCAAACTTCTCTTGCCTTACGTCAGAAGCCTTTTTATTCATTCGACTAAAATAATTTATCAAATAACTAACCGGAACCAGCAAGGTAACACTAAGCAAAAACATCTTAAAATTAACCGACCATAAATATCCCATCAACAAAATTATTTGAGCCACATCTCGTACAGGGCCTGTTATTGCCATTATAAAAGCTTGCTCTATCACCGAAATATCAATGGTAAATCGTCCCATCAAATCACCTACTCGCTGATGATTAAAAAATCCAAATGAAAGATGGGCTATCTTTCTAAACATCTCAGACCTTAAATCACGATTCAAGCTTTGGCCTAACATGGACATAATATAATTTTGCCAATAATATACCACCCCTCTAACCGCAATCAACAACAACAATACCCCACCCACCCAAAAATATTGCCATAGTGTGTATTTTTCTTGGGCGTCAGCAGCGTCCACTATCACCTTTAATGCCCAAGGAGAAATTGACGTAGCCGTTGCAAAAATTAGCATTGCCCCAATGCCTAAAATTAAACTAAACTTATACTTCATCACATAGCGAGATAACCTAATAAAAACTTGGATAGCACTATATTGAGTATCCGTTTTATTTGTGTTTGAAGTATTGCTAGTAGAACGCATCTATTTATTTATATTAATTAAATTTTAAGATAAGGATTAGTAACATCTAATTTCATTCGTTTATTATTCCATACAACAAAATCTCCATTTAAACGAGCCTTCTTTAGCTCTTCTTCAATAAATAAATTTGTGTTGTAAATAGGTTTTAACCGACCAGTAGTAATTAAAGTATCATTTTTCTTGGCTTCTTTTAACGAGCTTTCTTGTTTATTTAAAAAATTGGTTACTTTCTTTTGGCCATACCTTTGTTTGATAAGCTCTAAAGTTTGATTAGGTGATAAAATAAAAGCTGTCGCATTATTACCACCAAAGCCTTTTGCATTAATAAATCCACCTGATAATTGAGATTTTTTAACCTGTTGATGATTTAAACAAAAATTTAATCCTGCTACACTAACATCATCCGCTAATTGCAAAGAATTGCTAATTCCTGGTATTATCCCTTGAGCAAATGAGCCTAACATAAAACTAAGTTGGTCTCCCGCCGCTGGCCCTGTGCTATGACCTACATAATTTTTAACCGCACAAACTGGCCAATTATCTATCGAAAATAAATCAGCCACTTGGCTAAGTACAGCCGATTCAGTAACTCTATTTTGGGGAGTGCCTGTTCCATGAGCTGATACGAACGTCTCTTTCCGCAAAGCATCTTCTCCAATCATTGCTCTAGCCAAAGAACAGGCCTTTATTAATGAAAATAAATTTCCCGCTCCAGGCTTAGAAATAGACTTTTTATATCCATCAGCATTAACATAAACTCCTCCCACCGAACCCAAAATATTTGCCCCTACATCTAAGGCCAGATCATCAGAACATAAAACAAAAAATTGAGCACTCTCCCCCAAAACAAAACCACAATTATCAGCAAAAGGTCGGCAAGACCTAGCATAATCAGGCTCGCTGCCCGCCTTTAAAGAATCTAATTTAACTAATCCACTATCAGTAGCCAGTGCTCCCATAGCGGCGTACGCCTCGATAACTTCAGGCATCAAAGGGGCGTCAGCCACTCCAACTAAGGCCAGCTTTCGTTTTCCACTTTGGATATCAGTAACTGCACTGTATAAATTATACAAAAATGTGGCACAAGCCCCAATAGTGGCCTGCGTATGCCCCAAATGACCCAGTACATAAGAATTGATGAAATCAGCCGACATTTGAGGCATAGATAACGCCAATTGCTTGCTTGATGCCCGCAAACCTTTACCCGCCGCTTGTAAATATCCCCCTGCACCATATTCATCCACGTTACCTAACATTGAAGATGCGTAAACACCCACCTGATCAATGCTCAGGTTTTTAGTTAGTTTTTGCCAATCTATCCCTACCGAATATAAAGCGTCAGACACTCCATAAACAGATAGCTGCAGCCCACGTGGATGGTGAGTTGATTTATAAAGCTCCCCCGGTTCGCAGCCTATGGGCAGTTGCCCCCCTGCATTAATTTTTAACCCCCGTTGAGCACTAAGATACAAATTACTATTCTCATCAACTTCTACGCTTCTCTTTTTTTCGTTTTCTGGATTTTGATAAGATTTAAGAGCTTCACTGCCAGATTTTGTAGACCCCACTAAATCAACCGATTGTTTACCAGAAATCCTGATCGGATGATTTTGAAAAATACTATTTCTTTTATCTAATTTTCTAATAAAGCTACTCTTCTTAAATTCGCTAGCTAACCTAGCTAACTCTTCTGGATTCATATCAGCTACCGATATTTCATCTAGTGATTTATCTTTGTCTTTTATATTAGTTTTAGTTAAACCAACTAAACTAGCTAAAGTATCCCTCTTTTCTTGCTCACTCAAAGCTTCATACACTATCCAATTAAACGCATGATTAAATGAACTCCGCCCTGCAGGGCCTACACCCCCACATCCTATTATAACCGGTAAATTCAATATTTTATAAAAATAAATTCAACTTTCTCTTAACTTACAGTAATTTTTATTTATCACCATCCCCACGGCTAATGATAATCGTATAATAATAATAATAATAATGATAATAATAATAATAATAATAATAATAATAACAATAATA
>JAERRU010000003.1 GCA_016735295.1 SAR324 cluster bacterium | reverse complement strand
TTAATGTTAATTTAACTCAACATGATTTTTTTGGCTTCACGTTTTAAATAAATGAGAAGTACCAAAAATTAGGCATCACTTGAGGTTAATGTTAATTTAACTCAACATGATTTTTTTGGCTTCACGTTTTAAATAAATGAGAAGTACCAAAAATTAGGCATCACTTGAGGTTAATGAAAATTATCTAAAATTATGTTGGCATTAGTTTAATACTAGCACAGGTTTACTGTTTTATAATAAAAAAATAATTAATTATTTTTTAGGTTTATTCATCGTCAATTTTTATTTTTGACTCTCGCTCGCTCCTCCTAAAATGAAGCATAATCTCTTTTCTGCTATAAGGCATAATCACATTTTTAAGCCAACTTTCGTCGGGAGTAGCATTTTTTTCAGTCAAAACTTCTACAATATTTCCCTCTTGTAACAAATAAGAAGATTCCACCCGGTAGCTTTCATTAATAATTGCCCCAATGCAAGTAAGCCCAATTTCTGAATGGATGGCAAACGCAAAATCAAGCACGGTAGAGCCATAATACATCTGTAAAATTTTTCCTTTAGGCGTAGAAACTTGGAAATAATTTTCCGATGGTGAGCGCCACTTTATCACATTTAGCGGATTTTTCTGGGATCTAAATATATCTTCTAGATCTAGATTTTTTTCTGAAAATAATTCAGCAAATTCTTCAATAAATCTTTGATGTTGCTCGCTATTATAGATTTTTTTACTAATTAAATTAAAAATCCCTCGTTTATTTTTAGCATGTAAATGGGTAGTAGTAATCCAAATTTGTACCTTCAATCCATGGCAAATAACAGTAGTTTCCAGCCCAGATAATCCATTGGCTAATGGGTTGGTCAGGTAATCATGAAATCTTAATGGAAGTGTTTTTAAATTAGTGTGCAAAATGCCTAACACATGGTAGCAATCCAAAACATTATCCACTAATAAGGTGAAATTTCGTAAAATATTAATAATATGGCAATTAGGATCCAAAAAATCGTAAGGCTCCTTTAGCTCATAGTCGATATTACGACAAGTCTCAGTGCCTAAAGTGCTCCAGAGTGAATTCTTTACTTTATTATATAAAGGCTGGTTGGAATAACAAATTTTTTCTATTTCCTTCATTACCCGGGAATAATTAAGGGGATATAAAACGCTAAAAGCTTGATTACGAAATTCATCAGCTAAGCTTTTAAGACCAATCCCTTCAGCCACAGCGGCGTAAATTATTGATTCAGTAGCTTTTTTTCTTTGTCTGGATCGTGATAAAAATTTTAAATCTAATAGATTATCTAATCGATCCATAATCTTAATGAGTAGCACCCTTAAATCCCTTTGAGCTAGCCTAAATATCCGATCTGCCGAGATAGATCTTTCTTCTTTTTTAAATCTAGTCAAGGCTTTAACTAATTTAGCTACCTCTTCTCCAAATTCATTTTCTATTGTGGGGTAATCAGCTGTAGTATCCTCTAAAACATCATGCAACAAGGCAGCGCAAATCAAAGGGCAATCAGCACCAAAATCCAAGCATCTAATAGCTATTCTAACTGGGTGAATGAAGTAATGGCCTCCTGTGTCTCTAGTTTGATTATTATGCCAATATAACCCTCGCTTAATAGCACTTTTGATATTTTTAATGTCGGGAGCGGAGAAATTTTTATTTTCCTCTATTTTAGATTCAAGATTTTTGATGGTAGCAAGGAGTGGGTCGCTAAGTTTAATCGGACTATTCATAATTTTGCTACCTTCAGGCTATTTATTCAAAACCAGTTTCCTAAGCCTCTCAAATGGGTTAAGTATATGGCTTATCTTGCACCCAAAAGAATCGTTACTCACTACTATCTCCCCTTTTGCGATAGGTCTATTATTTACAAATACATCAAGATCATCACCGAGCAATCGATCTAATTCAATTACCGATCCTTGACCCATCAATAGTAAATCAGATATGCTAAGATTGTTATTGTTGCTCCCTAGTATTACCGAAACATCAACTGGCAAAGATAAAAGAGTTTCTAAAGCTCGTTGTTTATCATCTAAAGGTTGTCTATTATTTTCTTCTACTGGGAGAGCGGGCGTGATGGGAGTTTCTGGTGATGGTGTTGATTCTTTTTTAACTATTAATTGAGCGGCTAAATCATCTTGAAAAACAGAAGCGAGAGATTCTTCAGTAGGTAAATCTGGATGTTCTTTTGGTTTTTTATCTGGATCAGATGTTTTATCAAGTGCTGATGGAGGCGTAATGGCATCAACTTCATCATTTTTAGTGCCTTCAGGGGCAGAAGTAGATACTGCTAAATTTTCGCTAAAGGTACCACTTAATAGGGCGTCAATATCGGCTAAATCTAATGAGCTGACTGATTTTTTATCGTCATCTGCAGTATCTGCAGTATCTGCATTATCTGTAGCATCTGTAGCATCTGTAGTATTGGCTGCGTTTTTTGCGTCGGTCGATTTTTTATCATCATCCTCAAAATCTGTAAAATCTGCAAAATCCGCTAAATCTGCTAAATTAGTTGCATCTGCTGATTTTGGATCATCTTTTGGGATATCAAACTTTTCCGCCATTTTTCTTTAAAAGGTAAAGTAGTAAATAATAATAACATTACTATTATATAATAAGCCCTACTCGGTGGAGAATTATACAATATTTTTCTTTTTTAATCAATTAAAACAATAATCACATAGCGTTAGCCTAATTTGTTAAAATTCAAAATTAATTGAAGCCAAATTTAATTGATTATTATTACCGTTTAGCCCGTTTTTATTATAAATATTTCCATAATAAAAACTTTGAGAGTTAATTTGGAGCAAGCTATCCTCTAAACTAAACCTATTTCCAGGATTATTAGCCACCAGCCGATTAGCAGTAAAGTGACCCACCATAAAACCAGTAAAGCTGCCTAGCACTAAGCCACTTCCTATCTTGCGAACACTGTCTCGGTCATTTCCTTTTCCTATCGCCGCTAACAAGCAACCAATTAAAAACCCAGTCGCTCCACCATAAATAGCACTGTTCCAATAATAAGCAGAAACCTGCTTAGCGGTAGGGGGGATTCTTCTAGGAGGAGGCAATACTTCTACTACTGGAGATACGGGCTGAAGAGGTGGTTCTTCAATTATTAGTTGTTTTTCTTTGGGAGTCTTTTCATTGGGAACATAATAATTATTATTTCCTCTATTGATTGGTCGCTGAGTCTCATTTTCCCATAAATTTATTCTATCATTATCAAAAACATCTACTTGTGCGGTTGCTATAGGGCATGTAAAAACAAGCAATAGTAATCCACTGATAATATGTTTATATCTTATATTGACGATTAATTTTGACATCTGGCTTAGAATGATTAAAAAAACTTTAGCGATTAAATATAAAACTAATAAGACCTATCCCACTCTCCACTGTTATTCAAGATAAGTACCAAATCAAGTTAAATCATAAGTATAGCCAAACAAATTGAATCACCTTGCTAATGATGAATAATGGAAATAGTTATTATTTTTGCTTATGTGCTTGCAAAAGTAGGCGAAATTTAGTACTTTTTAGCGGTGAGTTGATAGGTCGTTATTGGTAATGATGAAAATTAGTTACTTGTATTAATTGTTAATATAGATAACCTAGTTAACTAACTCAGGGTTAATATTAACTATCCTTTTGGTTTATATGTCACACTATCAATCAGCACAAAAGCTCAAAGACAAAACTGGTCGGCAATATCATTTAGCAGTTGCTCCTCAAGAAGTAGCCCCTTATATTTTGTTATGTGGAGACCCAGCTAGAGCTGAGAAAACGGCACAATTCTTTGATAAAATTCATTACGAAAAAAGACACCGTGAATATGTTACCTATACAGGTGTCTATAATGAAAGCCCAATTAGTGTTGTGGCTACAGGTATTGGTTGTGATAATACAGAAATAGCGATTGTAGAATTATCCCAATGCGTAGCTAAGCCTACTTTTTTACGGATCGGCACCTGCGGAGCTTTGCAGCCCAACATCAAGCTTGGCGATATAATAATATCCACTGCGGCTATGAGATTTGAAAACACTAGTAGTTGGTTTGCTCCTATAGAATATCCAGCAGTGGCACACTATCAGATAATACAAATGGCATTAACAAGTGCTATTTCTATGGGGATTAAGCACCATGAGGGCATAACTGCTACTTGTAGTGGGTTTTATGGAGCACAAGAAAGGACGGCGGGTGGGTATGAGCCTTGGCAGACTGGATTGATTGATAAATTATCAAAATTAGGGGTAGTCAATATGGAAATGGAGGCGAGCACTCTATTTGTGTTAGCAGGGATAAAATCTTTTAGGGCGGGGGCAATTTGCACGGCCTACGCTAATCGAAAAAAAGATATCTTTATTGATCCAAGCGAAGCTGATAAAGCTGAGCAAAATTTGATAAAATTAGGTTTACGAATAATGCATTCTTTGCAAGTTTCTGATATGAGATTTGGTTAGATTAATATTTGCTGGCAATTGAGGTAATTTTTTTTATGACAAAGGTTTTATTAGTTAATGGGCCTAACTTGAATTTATTAGGCAAAAGAGAGCCAAAAATATATGGCCACACCACGTTAACTGATTTAGAACAGCAAATTAGCCAAATATTCAAAAAGCAGCATATAGAGTTAATTTGTTTTCAATCTAACCATGAAGGGGAGATACTGGATTTTTTACAAAAACATGACGATGCTAAAGCAGTCATCATCAATCCAGGAGGATTAACCCATACGTCAGTTATTTTACGCGATGCGTTAACTGCATATGATATTCCTTTTATAGAGGTGCATATTTCTAATATTTATAGCCGGGAAGATTTTAGGAAGCATTCTTTACTTAGTGGAGTTTCCGCTGGGTTTATTAGTGGGTTTGGGGTGTTGGGCTATAAATTAGCTACGCAAGCATTACTAGAGATAATAAATAAAGCTTAAAGTGCTTTTTATTTAGGATAGCACTGGTTTTTAATAGCACCTACAGTTAATGAATCAATCTCATATTTTAAGAGACAAGGCCATATTAGCCAAACAAATCAAAAAAAGACGCACATTTTGTATCATAAGCCATCCTAACGCTGGTAAAACCACGGTTACCGAGAAATTTTTACTTTTTGGGGGGGCTATTCAAATGGCAGGAACGATCAAGTCGCGTAAATCGAAAAAATTCGCTACTTCTGATTGGATGGAGATAGAAAAACAAAGGGGCATTAGCGTTACCTCATCAGTTTTAAAATTTTCTTATGAAAATCATATATTAAATCTATTAGATACCCCTGGGCATCAAGATTTTTTAGAAGATACTTACCGAGCGATAACAGCGGTTGATAGCGCCTTGATGATAATAGATTGTGCTAAGGGATTAGAAGCGCAGACTATTAAATTGTGGGAGGTGTGCCGTTCACGAAAAATTCCTGTGGTGGCATTTATCAATAAGCTAGATCGAGAAAGCAAAGATTCTTTAGAATTAATGGAGGAGATAGAAAAAGCTTTTGGAGTTGATTGCGTGGCATTAACTTGGCCAATTGGGCAGGGCAAAGAGTTTAAGGGGGTTTATGATCGATTAAGTAAACAAATCAGGCTGTTTACTCCAGGAAAAGAAAGGCTGCCTCAAGATATGAAAATTATTAACCTAGCCGATACAAAAACATTGATTGCCGAATTAGGAAAACATCATGTTGATAATTTACATGATGATTTGCAACTTTTGGATATGGCGGGAACAAGGTTTGATATTGATGATTATTTAAAAGCGAAACAAATACCAGTTATGTTTGGTTCAGCGATTAATAATTTTGGCATTCAAGAGTTATTATTAACCTACTTAAAAATTGCTCCTACGCCTGCATACAAAGAAACTACCACTAAGAGAGTGCTGCCTGATGATGAGCATTTTAGCGGATTTATATTTAAAATTCAGGCTAATATGGATAAAAATCATCGAGATAGAATAGTATTTGTAAGAATTTGTTCCGGGGTTTTTCAAAAGGGAATGAAGGTCTATCATTGCCGATTAAAAAGGGAATTTAAGGTGACTAATCCCATAATTTTTAATGCTCAGCAAAGAGAATCCTTTGATGATGCATATCCAGGGGATATTATAGGCATAGTGGATACTAATAATTTTCAAATTGGAGATAGTTTGACTACCGGAAAGAATTTAGATTTTGTGGGAATGCCACATTTTTCACCTGAGCATTTTTCGATGATTAAGCTCAATGATTCTTTTAAATCTAAACAACTAACCAAAAGCTTACAACAGCTATCTGAGGAGGGGGCGGTGCAACTTTTTCGATCTGTTTATCAGGCCAGATATTTTTTGGGTGTGGTAGGGCGGTTACAATTTGAGGTTATTAAGTTTCGATTATTAAATGAGTATAATGTAGATTGCGATTTTATAAATTTACCCTATAAAATAGCTAGATGGTATAAAGCCGATACGATTGATGTGAAACAAGAATTTGAAGAAAATTATACAAATCAAATTTTTAAAGATCGGGCAGAGCGAGATATTTTTTTAGCAAAATCTAAATGGGAATTAAATTATATTTTGGATAAATACCCTACTTTAAAATTTTTTGATAATTCTGATAAATTAGTGGCGTAAAATTGGATAGACAAAGAATGCACAAGATATTTAAAAAAAATAAATTCCAAACCGGGGTCGCCCTTCTGCTAACCCTAAGCGTGATGAGCATGATTATGCTTATTATTACGAGTAGTTTTGAGAAAACATCAATTGAGCTTAAATTAGCAGAAAATGATAGGCAGTCTTTCCGCCAAGAAAGGCTAGGCATTGCGGTGTTGCGGGCAACGGTGGCTACTATTTCTGAAATTGGAGCGAATCATCTTTATTATTTTGCTGGCAATTTACCTACTGATGTGCCGATTAATTTTTTTGAAGACGACCAAGTATCATCAATCAAAGGATTTAAAATAAGGAGTTTGGATCGCTTTTTTTATATAAATCATATCAATTTAAACTTTAGAAGTGATGTAGTTTTAGGTCAGATAAGCATTTTTCGTAATATTTTGGAGCAGTTCCCTTCATCAGAGAATAGAGAATTTGAATCAAGCTACATAAACAATTTTATTGGTGAATTAGCCGATTGGGTGGATCAAGATAGTAATGTTACTGGAGAAAATTTTTTGATAGGGCAAGAATATTATCCCAATGCACAGCCTTTGTTTACCATTAAAAATGCCCCAATTGATGTGTTATCTGAAATATTGCTAATCCCTTCTTTTCATAAGATGAACATCTTAGAGGATGACCAAACAATATTTGATTTACCACTTAGAGTGGCAAAGCTTAATAATCCTGATAGCCAGTGTGATATAGGCCCGATTAATTTGAATATGTTGCCTCCCGATAAAAAAAAAGCTGAGCAAATAATTTTACAATATATAAATTGGTCACAAGGCATTAATTTAAATCAATGTGGTTATAGGTTGATGTATGAAAATAGATTCCGTTTAGCGGAGAGCATCGGAACATTTGTGCATAAAAAAATTACTCCACCTTATCAAACACCGATCAATCAAGACCAAAATTGGGATTCACAAGTGAACCTTTTAGGAGAACAAAATGCTAAATCTAAATTTTTAGGATTATTTTCTGCTAAATCAAATCTAGTGGAAATAAACTTTATTATCCTTGATGGGGCAAATGAAATTAGCTATAAGGCACATCTTAGGCTAATTTATCCCACTAAAGATGCTAGTAAGCCTATAACCACGAAAATTATTTACTTTAGTAAGTCCGGCGACCAAGTTTAGTGGAGGAACCAGATAATTCAAAATTTTCTGGCGGTAACAAATTTGTTTAGCTTTTTCTTGAAATAATCAGCATTTGGGTAACCGTCTTCCAATTCCCTGAAATGTCGGCTGTGAGCGATTGTTTTGTGCTTGGTTAATCTAAATCCTAACTGGCGGTGCAATAATTCATGATAGGCTAAAAAATCCAACATTTCTAAGTCAATATCAGGCAAATCAAAAATGGATGAAATTTCTATTTCATCATGTAAATAATTATAAGAAGCTAATTTTCTAAAATTATAGCCATTGCTCCATTTTACTGTGGGGGGCGGAAGCGTTGATTTAAACCACCTTTGATAAGCTCTATTAACCACTAAATCAGGGCTGATAAACACTCCGGCGAGCCTATTATTTTGCGGTTTTTTTTGATAAATATCCTTCATTATAGCAGATAATTCTTGATAAAATTCAATATCTTTATGCAAAGCTTGTCTATTAAAGTTGTGCCACCATATCTCGAACGTTCGTTTAGGTAAAAGGCCTATTTCCACGCTACAATAAACATTAATTAACCTGCTTGCTCGGGTGGCGATTGTTTTTTTCCATAAGGGTTTTTGATATTTAAATTGAAAATTTACCCGATTTGTGCTATATTGGGTGAGTTGGTGGTTTGCTACTAAATTATCAAAATACTTATTTAATTTTTGTAAGAACAATAGTTTACGCCATTTCAAATCAGGCCAAAAAAAGTCATTAGGCTCGGGAGGGGATATTTTTTTTTCTATGTCTAGCAAATATTGGCGAGCGGTTGAATATTTTCTATCATTTATATGAGTTAAGAGGTTGTTTAACGATAAATTTAAATTTTGGGGAAAGGATTTTTTAGGTGATAATTGTAAAAATCTGGGATCGGATAAATTAATATTTTTAATAAAGCAACTGGCGATTTTTTCGCTAGCATTTTTTGAATTTTTTAATTTACCAATTAAGCTAGGTTGGAGCATTTGCAATTGAGCTAGCCTGGGCTCAGAAATTAAATTTAAAATTTCCAGCCTAATTTTGGCAACTGTGCTTGGTATATTATCGGTGGGCATGTGTTTATTATAATATGATATAATTATTTTTTATAATTAGTTTAAAAAATAGTTACTAGATTAGACTAAATGATGTATAAAATCAGTTATTCATTTTATAACGACTTTTTAAAATGAGGTATAATGTAACTTAAAAGTCTATTACCTCCTAAACATTAAAAACTTTAAATAATGGTCATTAAACGATCTAAAAAAGAATATTCCATTCAAGCAGTAGATAATTCATTTGATGTTTTAGAGCAATTTACCAACCAAAAGGGCGATCTAGGCATCACCGAATTAAGCCGTGCTTTGGGGCTTCATAAAAACAATATATTCAGGCTATTAGCTACTTTAGAGACTAGAGGATATATTGAACAAGATTTAAATACTGGAAATTATAAGTTAGGAACTAAAATTTTGGAGCTAAATTTAGCTTATCACAAGCATACCAGCCTTTTGAAGATTGCAAGATCAGTTTTAGATAATTTAGTGGCGGAAGTTAAAGAAAATTCTTATTTGGGTTTAGTCAAAAATAATCAAGTTGTCTATGTTGAACACGCAGAATCTAGCCAGGTTTTAAGGGTAAGCTCAAGAATAGGAATAAGGCTATCTCCTTTGTGCACAGCGATAGGTAAGGTGGTTTTAGCTTTTAGTGGCGAAGAAGAAAGAAAAAGTGTGATTAGAGCAAACAAGTTTGTTAAGCATACTGAACATACAATTATCAATGAAAATGATCTGGCAAAGGCGATTGAATTAATCCAGAAAAAAGGCTACGCCATTGATAACGAAGAACTAGATAAAGGAGTGACTTGCGTTGCTGGCCCTATATTTAATTATGAAAGAAATGTGGTTGCTGGTATTTCTATATCTGGCCCTAGCTCTAGGCTGGATGAGAAAATATTGAAAGATACAATCATTCCTGCAGTTTTGCATGCCAGTAAAAAAATATCACGAGCGATTGGCTACATCGATTAAACTATCCGCCTATTTTTTCTTGTGGATAATTTTTATAGCGTCTTGCAGCCATTCTTTTGGGCTTTATACTAGTAAAATTGAAGGAAAAATTACCAATTACGCATCTTTACAAGATAAGCGTGGTTTTGTGCTAGTTGTTTTTAAGCAAAGGTCGTTTATTGAACTAGCCCAAAAACCTCTTTACGTCACAAAATCATTACTATTACCAATTGATGCCACTGGTCGATATTTTTTTTATCCGGGAGCATCATTGAGCGAGGCTAATTTTTATATATTCTTTGCTAAGCATATCATTATTAATGATCATTTTAATCAAACAATAGGTCAAGGAAATATTAATATTAGCAAAAAGATGGTGCCAGCTGAGGAGTGGGAGAATTATTATTATTTTTCGGTTAAACCATTGTTGAGTGCTTTTACTAATAATGATGATTATCGGTTGGGGCAGGCCGAAAGGGTGTATGTTTTGGATTGGCTACTAGAAGTTGAGGAAGAATTATCAAAATAGTGCGCTAGCTTTTTAAAAATAAGCTAACGCATTACTGGCTAAATTTTGATGTTTCGCCAGGTTATTTTATTTACTACGATCAGAAGATTTGGCATTTAATTTTATCTTATCTAGCTGATCTTTAGTTAGACTTTTCTTTAAATCTACTATGGATTTTATTATTAAATCATCCGATGAGTTTATTTTATTTAAACTTTTAGCCCACATTTCTTTTAGTTTAGCAGTTGGAAAATTAGGAGCTAGCATAGCTTCACCCAATGATTGCTTTATTTCAGATAATTCTCTGGTAATATCTAAGTCATCTACTAGACCAAGTATTTCTTCTAATGACTTTTCTTGTTTATCGTTAAAGAAAAATTTATCACTAATTCGACCTACTATCATAGGAACAAACCTTGCTTTTCGTCTATCAAACGTTTTGGAGCGATCGTTCATATCTTGAAATAGATTCACCAAATCTTTTCTTTGTTCGGCGTTAAGCAGAGCATGAATTTTTTCTAAATAATTAATGGTTACTTCTCCCATCAAATCCATATTAGTATACACTCCTTCAATCATCTCTTCTACGTCTTTCGATATCAGCACATCTTGGGTAAATAAATCAGTATTACTTTCTCCGATAAGGCGAATAGAGCAGCGAAAGCCTTTCATGGTGGTGGTAAATTCTTCAGTTAGTTCTTTAATTTTACTTTCTTGCTCACCGGTTATTTTCAATTTTTTTAAAACATCATCACTCAGAAAATCTTCCCCAAAAGAGCCACGACCACCTCTTCCTCCTTGACCACCACCACCGCCTTGGCGGCCTTCACCTGAATATTTACCTTGGCTATTTTCTTCAAAAGAACCACGACCACCTTTTCCTTCTTGACCACGACCTCTGCCTTGGCGGCCTTCACCTGAAGATTTATTTTGGCTATTCTCTTCAAAAGTACTGCGATCACCATTTTTACCTTGACCACCATTTTTACCCTTCCCCCCGTCTTTATTTGCGGCGAAAGTAAGGGTTGATGCACTTATCAGAGCCAGTAGGCTAACTGAAAATAGCAGTTTGCTCAAAAAAACATTAACTTTGGTCTGTTTTGAAATACTAAATTTATTATTGGAAAGTCTCATTTTTTACCTCATAAGTTAAATTAACAAATAATAATTAACAAAAACATAATCTAGCGTAAAAATGTGCAGATATTTCGCAGATAATATGAATTTTTTGTGAAATTTTCACATTAATTAGGAATTTTTATTAAAATTTTGTTATTTCAATACTATGAAAGGATATTTGATAAAAGCGGGTAATTATTTTAGAAAACATCTATTTTGGAAGCTATTCTTAGCTTTAATAGTAAACCTATTTTTAGTGATAATTATAGGTTTTTCAAGCACTCAATTTTTTTGGGAATGGCGCATTAAAATGAGAATTCAACAGCTAGAAACCTCAGCGGTGAACGAGATAGTTAGTTTTTGGCAAGATAAATATAGTAAAAATAAATCATGGCAACCCTTTATAAAAGATGAAAAAAGTTGGGTAGGTGGTTTAGATCTTATGCTTAATCGCCCTCGAGGAAGGGACTTTTATTTAATGTTAGAACCAAATTTTTTAACTTCACTAGCCCTGTTAGATGAAAATAAAAAAATAATATCATCTCCTGTAATTAAACAAGAAACGGTTGATAAAAAAAATGACCAAATAAAGTATTATTTTCATAAAAACAAACAACTAAAAATTCTTAGTAACAGCAATTTTTATGAGGATGATGATGACTATTTCTCCCATAAAAACAATGCTATGCATGGTAGGAAAGGGATAAATAGTTATGTTCATATCCCCAAAATTGATGGTAAATTTAGAAATTTAGAAGATGATGACCATTTTAACCTTACTAGAATTGTTTTTTCAACGATTGAAAAAGATGATCTAACGTTAAAAGAGCATCCCGTGATCTATGAAAATTTGGTGGTAGGCTGGGTAAGGATGTTGGGGATAAAACAAAATAATAGAATTGTTGACCAAATTATGAGCAATGATTGGGTTAGATTTCTTGGCGGTCCGCTCTCGATAATTTTGATAACCTTGATGATGGCTTATTTGCTTAGCCGGTGGTTTTTAAAGCCAATTTCTAAAATTAATAAGGGGTTAAGAGCGTTAGAAAAAAATGATTTTAGCTACCGAGTTAAATTAATTAGAAAAGATGAGCTTGGTCAATTAGCTAGTAATTTCAACCAAATGGCCACTCAAATGGCTGATTTTGCCGCTCGTAAAAAGAGATGGATAGCTACTATTTCTCATGAATTAAGAACTCCGCTGACTATTTTGCAAGGAGAAGTTGAGGCTATGATAGATGGAATCAGAAAATTTGAAAAAAAGAATCTACTATCGTTAAAAGATGAATTAATCGAATTGACAAAGCTAACTAGAGATTTACAAGAAATAGCTAGCTACGATAACGAGCAGACAGGAATTGTACGTAGTAAAATAGAGGTAAATTATCTGTTAAAAGAGGTAATCGGTAAGTATAAATTATTATTTTCTCAAAAGGGGCTAAAAATTAAATTACGCACTGCTCCCACTAAAATTTGGGTTTTGGCCGATGAAGAACTTTTACTAAGAGCAATAGATAAAATTTTGGAAAACTGCTCATCGCATAGCTCAAGGGGTTGTGTTACTATAGATTCCAGCGTAAATGGAGAATTTTGGCAATTGATTATCACCGATCAAGGACCTGGTCTTCCGGATGATGAATTACCTAAAATATTTGAATATTTTTATACCTATAATGAAATTAAATCAAGCGGTAGCGGGTTAGGTTTAGCAATTTGTAGAGCGATAATATTATTGCATAAAGGCACTATCACCGCTATAAATTCTAAAACGGATGGCCTAGCTATGACCATTAAAATTAAACACTATTAACTAATTATCACTGGTGTTAAATAAAAATTCTTACCTCATGATAGTTGAAGATGAGGAAAAAATAGCATTATTGCTCAAAGATTATCTAAAGGTGCTATTTAATAAAATTTCGGTAGTGGGAAATGGCAAAAAAGCACTTGCCATGGTGGCAGAAAACCCGCCTAGTTTTATGATTCTTGATGTAATGCTGCCAGGCATTGATGGTTTTGAGATATGTAAAACCATTAGAAAAACTAATAATTTCCCCATTTTATTTCTTACCGCCAGGGTTTCAGAAATGGACCGTATATTAGGTTTTGAATTTGGAGCTGATGATTATGTGATAAAGCCTTTTAGCCCACGAGAAGTGTTAGCTAGAGTGAATGCTATAATCAGAAGATTTGATAAAGATGATAAAATTAATCAGTTGGCGCCGATCATTTGCAATGGAGTTAATTTAGATCATAATTTATTTTGCGTAAAGGTGAATGGCAAAGAGGTTAAACTAACCGCGACCGAGTTTTCCCTTTTAGCTATTATGATGGACAAACCAGATTTTGTTTTTGAAAGATCATTTTTAGTTAAAAAAGTGATGGGTTATCAATATGAAGGCTATGAAAGAAATATTGACGCCCATATTAAAAATATTCGCCGCAAAATAGCTAAAGTGACTGACCAAGAAAAAATAGAGTCAATTTATGGGGTGGGTTATAAATTTTGCTCGGTAGATTATAAATTAGGTGATTAAATTTAGGCTAGCTAGCTAGATATATCTTTATATAAATATTAATTTATTTAGCTAACGCCTGATTGCTTAGGGGTATAAAATATTATTTTTTGTTTTAGGGTCAAATAGATGAATATGATCGGGACTAAATAAAAAGTCGTATGCTTTATTAACTTGGAGCTTTAATTTAGCGTCTATACGAGCGATAACTTTTTTGTCATCTAGGTTAAGCTCAATATAACTATCCGAGCCGGCAATTTCTATATCTTCGATTTTTTTATTAAATGAGGTGGATTTATTTTTAGTATTTTCAACTAGGCTTATATCTTCTGGTCGAACGCCTAGAATTAATTCTTTATTTATATATTTATCAAGAATCATTTTATTTTTCGGTGATTTATATGTGATACTGACACTATTTAAGCCTTTGCCGACTAATATTTTGTAGTTATCTCCATCTTTTTTTAAAATAATATCCATAAAATTTATGGAAGTAGATCCGATAAATCCAGCAGTAAAAAGATTAGCGGGGTGATTATAAATATCATCAGGCGTGCCAAATTGTTTTATTTCGCCCTGGTTCATAACGGCAATATAATCGGCTAAAGTAAGTGCTTCAATTTGGTCATGAGTAACGTAAACTATGGTCGCTTTAAGGCGTTGATGGAGCTTTTTTATTTCAGAGCGTATCTCAACTCTAAGTTTAGCATCAAGATTAGATAAAGGTTCATCAAATAAAAATATTTGTGGGTCACGCACAATAGCTCGGCCCATAGCCACTCTTTGCCTTTGCCCACCAGATAATTGTGATGGCTTTCGATTTAATAAATGACTAATTTGTAAAATATTAGCTACCGCTTCTATTTTTTCATCAATAATTTTTTTAGGTGTTTTTCTCATCTTTAACCCAAAGCTAATATTACCTTTTACCGTCATGTTGGGGTATAAAGCGTAAGATTGAAACACCATGGCGATATCCCTTTGAGAAGGCAATAAATTAGTTACATCATTATTTTTAATATATATTTTCCCTTCATTGGCCACGTCTAAACCAGCTATTATATTAAGCAAGGTAGTTTTTCCGCAACCAGAGGGGCCTACTAATACTAAAAAATTACCCTTTCCCAAAGTTAAACTAATGTTCTTTAAAACTACGGTTTGGTTATAATTTTTCTTGATATTATCTATTTTTAAAAATTCCATACTATAAAATATACTTTATGATTATCCCTTAACAGAGCCTGCTAGTAAGCCTTTAATGAAATATTTACCGGCAAAAACATAAGCCACTAAAGTAGGCAAAGCCGCATATATAGCCGCAGCCATATCAACATTATATTCTTTTGCCCCAGTCGAGCTATTTGCTAAATTATTTAAAGCTACTGTTATCGGTGAATTTGCTCCCGAGGTGAAAGAAGCCCCAAACAAAAAATCATTCCAAATATTGGTAAATTGCCAAATAACCGAAATAGCAATGATTGGCCCTGAACTAGGAAGCATGATTCGCCAAAAAATAGTGAAAAATCCCGCTCCATCAATACGAGCCGCCCTAACCAACTCATCAGGAAAAGCTTGATAAAAATTGCGAAAAAATAATGTAGTAAATCCCAACCCATAAGCCATATGAACCAAAATAAGCCCCAAAGTGCTATCAGCTATGCCAAGCTTGCCCAGCACAGTGGCTGTAGGAATTAGAACTATTTGAAAAGGGATAAAACAACTAAAAAGTAATAATCCAAAAACTATGTTATGGCCAGGAAATCTCCACTTAGTTAACACATAGCCATTAAAAGCTCCTGGTAGTGTGGACAGCAAAACAGCAGGGATGACCATTTTTACTGAATTCCAAAAATATTTATTAATCCCCTCGCAACTAATCCCAATACAAGCGTCAAACCAAGCTTTGCCCCACGCGTCAGTAGTAAAAACATTTGGCCAAGATAAAATGTGACCGGTTCTAATTTCATCCACCGATTTAAAAGATGTCGTTAACATCACATAAATGGGTAGTAAATAAAAAGCGGCAAATACTAATAGGGTAATATAAATCAAACTACGCCAAAATTTATTGCTGCTCATAAATACCTATATAATGATTATATTAAGCACTATTTTTTACCTCAGAATAAATATAAGGCACAAAAATAGACGCAATAGTTAGGAGCATCACCACAGCACTAGCACTGCCAATAGCCATTTGGCTGCGAGCAAAGGTATAAGAATACATAAACGTAGCTGGCATTTCTGTGGAATTACCTGGACCAGCATTAGTTAAAGCGATTACTAAATCATAACTTTTAATCGCTAAATGTAATAAAATAATTACCGCACTAGCAAAAGCTGGCTTTAATTGAGGGATGATTACGTAACGATAAACATTAAAAAATCCTGCCCCATCAATTTTAGCCGATTTAACTACCTCATCATTAACCCCACGCAGACCAGATAAAAATATCGCCATCACAAAACCAGAAGATTGCCACACCGCCGCTATCACCACCGTATAAATAGCTTTATCAGAATTTATAATCCAATCAAAAGTAAAACTCTCCCAGCCAAAATTATGCATCGCATTTTCTAACCCAGTTCCAGGATTTAAAAACCACTTCCAAGCAGTTCCGCTAACGATAAAAGATAATGCCATCGGATAAAGATAGATTGGCCTAATAACCCCTTCAATTCTAATTTTTTGATCCAAAAAAATAGCCAAAGAAAGACCTATAACAACACTAATAGAAATATAAAGCGGGGTAAAAATAAATAAATTCTTTATGGCAGTATACCAGTTAGGGATTGACCATAGCTTTATATACTGCGTCCAGCCCACAAAAGAATATCGAGGCAAGATAGTAGAGTTAGTAAAAGATAAAATAGCTGTCCAAACAATAAAGGCGTAAACAAAGACTAGTATTATCACCATAGTAGGCGATAATACCAGCAAAGGGAGTATATTTTGAATTCTTTTTTTCACCACCTTATTATGTAAACCCTTTGATTACTGAGCAATAGCAACCGCAACCGCTAACATTTTAGCTGCTTTAGCAGGAGTGACCTTTTCATCATTAAAAAATTTAGTGACCACATCAAAAACTGCGTTCTTCACTGCAGGTGGAGCGGCGTAACCATGTGCCATGCTTCCCATCATAGTGCCGTTAGCAGCGGATTCTCTTAAATCCTTAATTCCCTTTTTACCACAAGCGTCAAATCCAGCGTCAGAAATATCGATTCTCGCAGGAACTGAGCCCTTAATTTGATTAAACCTTGCTTGTGTGTCTTTATCAGCAATTACCAAAGCTAACTTATCTTGATTAACCTTTTGCGACTTTCCTAGCTTGAACATAGCAAATTGATCAGCATTAAAAGTGACATTGCCTTGCGTGCCAGGGAATCTAAAGCAGATAAAGTCTTTTCCCGCGACTTGGTCAGCCTTCACAAACTCACCCTTAGCCCAATCTCCCATTATTTGCATGGCCGCTTTGCCTTCTATCACCATAGAGCTAGCTAAGTTCCAGTCTCGACCAGAAAAATTAGGATCAAGATTTGCTCGGATAAATCTGAGGTATGAAAAAGCCTTTTCCATAGTTTTTGAGCCTAGTGCCTTAGCATCTAAGTCTAAAAATGCTTTTTTATAAAAATCAGCTCCTCCAGCAACCATAACCAAAGAATCAAATATGGTAGCGTCTTGCCAAGGTTGCCCACCATGAGCGATAGGAATTATTCCTGCTTTTTTGATTTTCTCAACAGCGAGTTTAAACTCATTCCAATTAGTGGGCACGGCCAAATTTAATTTATCAAATATAGCCTTATTAGCCCACACCCAGTTAGTGCTATGCACGTTGATGGGCACAGATACCCACTTTCCCTTATAGATAGCAAAATCTTGTAATGGTTGAGGGATAACCTTATTCCAATTCTCTTGCTTTGCTAAATCATTAAGATCAGCCAACACATCTTCCTCTGCCCAGCTAGTAATATCAAAGCCCAATAACTGCACCGCAGTAGGAGGTTTTCCCGAAGAGACCCTAGCTCGTAAAACAGTCATCGCATTAACGCCAGCTCCACCAGCAATTGGCATATCCACCCAGGAAACACCTTTTTTTTGTAAATTATCTTTAATAACGCGTAAAGCAGTCGCTTCTCCCCCTGAAGTCCACCAATGTAAAACCTCTACTTCCCCCGCCGCAATTAAATTTTTTGCCCCGCCAAGTAAGAGCGATAATCCTAATATAGGAGTGAGTAAATGAAAAATAAAAATCCTCATTATTTACCTCTTAGTTAATGTTCAACAAAACGGGTAATTATAATATTACCCAGACTAAACCACTTATTTATTTTAAAAAGTGGTGAAAATTTATAGTCAAATCTGCTCTTAAATTATACTAAGCTCTTTTAAAATATTTAAACCAATAACCACTCATCAAATAGCTATATCCCCAAGTACCAAATAAAATTAATAACATAACTTTCGCTATATCAAACGCGGTTCCATCAAGGGAAAAACCAGGAACATAGCCAAATAAAAATGGGGCTAAATATAAAAATTTGGCAAAAATAAACGACATAAATGCCGTACGCCACATGTTTGCCTTGGCTATAGTTGCTCCCACAAAAGCAGCAATACAAACTGGTGGAGTAATATTAGAATCTTGCGATAACCAATAAACTATCATATGAGAGGCCAGTTGATTAACCCCAAGCTCAGTTAATGCTGGCACCGCAACAGTTGCCGTAATTAAATATGCCGCAGTAACTGGAACTCCCATTCCTAAAATTAAAGATGCCAAAGCAATTAAAAGAATTGTGAGCCATAGCTTCCCTTCAGCGATTTCTATAACGATATCGGCAAAAGTTAAAATTAATCCACTAAATGTTAATACCCCAATAATTATACCAATCACTCCCACAGTAGCTCCTATCTTTAATCCGCTTTCTGCTCCTTTTCTAGCGGCTGCTAAAAATGATGACGGAGTGATTCTTGTATCCTTCCTGAACCAACTAATCGCAATGCAACAAATCATACCCCAAACCGCAGCAAATGCTGGAGAATAACCAAGCAACATTAAAATAGATATTAATATTAAAGGAGTTAAAAAGTACCAACCATTTTTGAAGATAACCATTCCTTTAACCTTGCTCCTCTCTCCCTTAATGCCATGCTTCTTGGCGTAATAATGAACCATCACATAAACTGAAAAGAAATAAAGCAATGCCGGCATTAAAGCCACTAGCATAATATGAGAATATTTAATGCCAGTTAGCTCTGCCATGATAAACCCACCAGCACCCATAATAGGCGGCATGAACATGCCCCCAATGGAAGCCGCCGGCTCAATGCCACCAGCTACGTGGGGCTCAAAACCGGCCTTTTTCATCATTGGAATAGTGAAAGTGCCCGTAGAAGCCACATTGGCAATGGCACTGCCCGAAATGCTACCAAATAAACCACTCGCTATAACCGCTACCTTGCCTGGGCCACCTGTTTTATGACCAAAAACCGCTAACGGCCACTTAACGAAAAATTGTTGTGCCCCGCTAGCTTCTAAAAATGCCCCAAACAGGACAAATAATATTACGTAAGTAGCCAATACATTGGCCATAATTCCAAAAACGCCGTCACTCTTATAAAATATGGTAGTGCAAAGATCGACAAAACTAGCCCCCGCATGCGATATCATATCAGGCATTATATCGCCATAAACCCCGTAAAATAAAAGTATTGACCCAATAAATACAAAAACCACCCCCACCACCCTTCTCGCTAGCTCAATGCCTAGCAAAACTCCAATAACCGCGATAATTCTATCAAGATCATTCTCAGCTCCTACTCGGTAGTTAATGCTTTCAAAATTTAACATCCAATAGCCGATCGAAACGATAGACAAGGTGATTAAAATATAGTCTAAAAATCTGAATTGTGGCCACTTAATAGGATAAACCATAAACACCAACACATAAGTGATGACGATATATATCCCTCGGTGAAATTGAGTTGAAACTGGTTGGACTATTGCGGAGTAAGAATAAAAAAATAATAATAGAAGAGATAAAGAATCAAAAATCTTTTTTTCTATAAAGGTTAGTCTATCAAACATATTTATTTATTATTTTATAATTACTCAGCACTTAAAAAAAACTAAAGTTAAAGCACCAAAGCCAAAGTGCCAAGGTGCTAAAACGAATAAATCTTTAAGCTAATAAAATAAAACAGCAAAAAATAATAAGTACTTACAAAATATACTTGATAAATTAAAGGTGCTTATACACCTAAAGATTTAATCGCTTAATTTAACCTAAATTAGTAAACTAAAACTAAAGCTTACCTTTCTCTTTCCAAAACTTAATCGCTCCAGGATGAAAGGCTGTAGCTATGCCGTTAGTGCCGGTAGCAATTGACATATCTTTAAAAGTGCTTTTTGCTTTATGCATATAATCAAGGCCCTTTTTAGTGTAGATGATGTTCAACATGTCATAAACTAATTGTGCCGGAACATCTTTATTAGCTACCCATATTGATGAATCTTGAAAAGAATTAACGGGAGTATCAACTCCACGATAAGTTCCCGCAGGAATGGAAAGCTCAGATAAATAAGGGAAAGCCTTAAAATAACCGCTATCTTTAGCATCTTTAGCTAAATCTATCATAGCAATGTCATTTGTTTGAGCCGCTAAAATAACCGCTCCACTTGGATATGCGGTGAATAGCCAAAAAGCATCAAGCTGGTTGTTGCCAAACGCTTGCGCTGCGTCATTATACCCCATTGCATTGCGATCTATCTTGTCCCAAATACCTAAATGAGTGAAGAAAAGTTCACAATTAGCAAAAGCACCCGAGCCAGCGTTACCTACGCCTACTCTTTTGCCGATTAAATCTTTAACGCTTTTAATGCCTGAATTCTTTTTTACTACTAATTGAGCTGGAGAAACATATAAAAAAGATACAGCTAAAACATTTTTATATTTTTTAGTGTCTCCTTTTAATACACCATTAGATGCTTGCCACAATTGACCAGAATGCATCACACCAAAATTAGCTCGTCCTGAATCAGTTAATCTTAAATTTTCAGTTGAGCCAGCTGACGCTTGAGCTTTGATGTTATAGTCTTTTAGTGCTTTAATAGGATCGTAAATTTGAATACTATTAGCCACTACCTGGAAAGTTCCGCCGGCGGGACCGCCTGCAAAAACAATTCTTTTTTTCGCTTCAATAGTTGACGTTCCAGCTCCTATGAAGACTAAAACAGCTAACCAAAGTGCTACTTTATATGATAAAATTCTCTTATACATAATTTTTATTTGTTGTTAATTATTAATAATTATAATTATAAAAAAACAAAAACGTAATTGCACATCACCAATAGCCTAGTTTGTCATAGATTTGCTATAAATTTACTATAAATCTATCATAAGGGGTAACCTGATCTAAAAACAAACGCCTTTTTAATGATGCACCCTTACCATTTAACAGATGGCTTAAATGATGTCAACTTTTTAGACTATTTTTTATAAAAATTTTTGCGGTGATTATGCTCAGAATAAAGCCCTTTATAATATTTCAATAAGGCTAATCCTGCCATTAAACCAAAAATAATTCTTATAGTATTTAAAAATAGATGTGGATAACGAGTGAAAAAAGTTTTTTTAACATCAGGTGCTAAAGGAATTTCCACCACCGCACTACCACGCTCTTGATAATTAGTTAACAATCGATAATCTCCTGAGGGAAACACGATCGAAGAAAATCCATTTTGCACCACATGTAACAAAGGTATTTTATTTTCAATCGCTCTTAACATACTAGAAAAACTATGCTCATAAACTTGATGTTTTGAGTCGTACCACCCATCTTGAGATACAAGCACGAATAGCCTTTTTTTAATATCAACATTTGCCGCCTCAGCTAAGTGCTCAGAAAATATGCCCTCATAGCAAATAACAGGGATGATAGTGGCTATTTTATTTTTAAAATGATTAAAATCTTTGCCCGCCGTTAATCCAGGTAATGATTGATTAAATAAACCTAGCAAGGGATCTAATAAAAATCTGCCTGGAGTATATTCCCCAAAAGGAACTAACATCCTCTTAAAATAAGGAGTCATTTCTTGCCCTTGTGAATTTATCCACACCACCGCATTAAACCACTTTTTGCCCGATGCTTCTATTTTTTGATATACTTCAGAAAAAAGCAGGTTAACCGATAAATTTTTAGCATAAGCATCAAAACTTTGCTTAACTGCAGGATCGGTAGAATAGTTATATGTATTGCCTTCTGGCCAAATTACAAAGGCAACATCATTATCTTTTACCAATTTTTTAGTTTCTGACATCTCCCAAGGGTAAATCTTGCTATAGCCATCTTCTATAGGAGATTTGTATAGACTAGCCTTTTTATTAGGTTGGATTAATCCAAATTTAGTGATCGGCCAGCTAGATTGTTTTTTTTGCCAAATAGGATATTGCCAAATGCCATAGCTAAACCAGCTTATGATCACTAATATTCCTAAACTAAATAATACCCAGTGACGCCGCCAAGACCCGCTAAATAACGCAAAAACAAGACCACTATTTAAAGTAATCACAAAATTGGCTCCCATCGCTCCAAAAATAGAAATAGCCTGTAAAGCAATAGGAAAAACTATTTGAGTTTCGGCAAAACTATGGGCGAATACTACCGGGTAAAGACCCCATATGACGCAAAAGGTGAGCGGAAAAATTATGAAATCAGGTAAAAAACTATGCTTGACTAAAAATTTATAACAGAAAAAAATTATCCCTACTCTAATTCCAGAATAAAAAGCGTAACTGCCCATGAAAAGATGATTCAAGGGGTAAGGAATATTTAAAAATTCTTTCGCTAAATAAGATATCCAGTTGATGGTAAATAAATAGACGATCGCTAAAAATAAACTAGCCATCCAAAAAGATGAAAAAGCTCCCTTATCTCGAGTTGCAATTAACAGAGGAACAAAACAAATCCAAGCTAAATACCATGCATTTAAACCTGGTCTGGATAATATAAAAAAAGAGGCGCTAAGTAAGGCCCAAAAACCTGATTCTATTAGCGAATAAAGATTAAAATTAAGATTAAGATTGTACTTGCCTAACATCTTAAATTTTATCTAGTCTTATCAAAATAAATTAATAAAAATCTATTTAGCACTAGTTAAGATCAACATCGCAGATTTGCTGTAGCTGATTGGCGACATATCTAATATCATCAATAGTGGCTAATTTATTTGTTCTTGATGGCAAAAATCCGTGAATATAAATTACTAATTCAGGAATAAGATAAAAATAATCTTTATTTTCTGTTAATTTAATTTGTTGCTTGCAAAAATTAATCAGTTGCTCGCGACTCATTTTACCAAAATAAGGCATATAATCATTGATACTTTTCTTTAGGGTATGTGGTTTTTTCTTTGGGTAAAAGCGGGTAAAATATTTTTTAGGAAAGGTCGCTAAAGCAAAAACACACATAATTATAAAGGTCGATACCCCCTCAGTTAAAGACATAAAACTAGTATCTATGAAACTATATAAAACAGCTATTACCCCCATTAACATGGCCGATATACGAGCAAAGTTACGCACTAAATCTAGGCTCACATAATCAAATTTATATCGTTTTTCTAAATAGTATAAAAACAGTATCTCTTTAAAAATAGGGGTGCTAGCCACCAAATCCTCATCAGTTAATGAGCGTGTTTTTAATTTTTTACGAATTTCTTTATTACGCTTCATCACCTTTTCGTTGATGATAGATTGCACTACCTGATTGCGAATAGACGTTAAAGATCTTAATAAATATTTAATATTATCAACTTGATGAGAAATACCAAGGGTGGCATATTGCAATTGACCAGAAGATGAGGTGCGGTATTCTACGTATTGATAAATATCATTAAACAAAAATCTTTCAAAATATGGTAACTCATAACTATCCTGATAGTTATTGTTTATTAACATAGAATCTTTATTAGATAGCTCTTTAGCTATATCTAGCTCTTCTAAGGTTAAATTTATAACCAGAGAATATATATTACGAGTATTATCAAGGCTATGGGAGCCGTCATTAAGAGATATTAAATTATCACCAAGCTCAGAACCTAAAAAAGAAAATGATATATTACGATCATTGGGATCTGTGTAGTGATTACGAGCTCGGTTGATTTTAAAATCTTGAATAAGCCAAGTTAACCACTCTGTATTATGAGGAAGTTTAGTGGTTGCTTTGTGTTCATTCATCAAAGCTAACCAGACGGTATTTAGATGATTTATTGATTCTGCCCGGTGCAAGAAAAACCGTAAAGTTTTGCAGAGGATCACATACATTTTAGGATTTCTAACATGCCTACTTAAAAGCTCATCAATCCTCTCAATTGATTCTTGGGTGGTGTGTCTTTCTAATAAAACTATAATATGAATAGCTAATCTTTCAGAAAAATCTGGTGGTAATTTTGGTTCAGCGTCTTCGTCATATTGGTACCAATCTTCGTAAAAAGGGTCTCTTCGTAAAGTCTGGTCCTCATCGCCTAAAGCTCTTAGTTTAGTACGACCAGTTTGAGACATAGGATCATTATCTATGATATGATCTTGTTTACTATTAGATTTGCCTTTGGCCATAGTAATGATTAAGAAAAATTAATTTTTATTCGGCGATAAGGGGCGATAATATTTTATCAATTTATATTTACTATAGCCTTTAAATTAGCATATTGTTAAGAAAAATAGCAAATCGCTTAACTGGAGAGTAGTTATTAATAGAAAATAATTATTAATTTTGCTAGCTTAAGTAAGATTGTATTTAAATCAAAAAATAGTATTTTAAAACTAAACCAACAAAGAAATGCAGTATGAATCTGTAATAGGCCTAGAAATACATGTGCAACTAGCGACAAACAGTAAAATGTTTTGCCGTTGTGTGAATAAGTATAATAAGCAACCAAATGTAAATGTATGCCCAGTATGCTTAGGTTTGCCGGGTGCTTTGCCTAGAACCAATCGTAAAGCGGTGGAATTTGCCACTATCATGGGCTTAGTTACTAATTGTCAAATAAAACCAAGATCAATTTTTGCTCGTAAAAACTATTTTTATCCTGATTTACCGAAAAGTTATCAAATTTCGCAATTTGAAGACCCAATATGCCAACAGGGCTGGGTGGATATAGATATAGCTGGTAACACAAAAAAAATAGGCATCACCCGTATTCATATGGAAGAAGACGCTGGAAAGCTTATCCACGAAGGGTTTGATCAATCTTATGTCGATTTAAATAGAGCTGGTGTGCCTTTAATAGAAATAGTTTCAGAACCAGATTTACGAACGCCAGAAGAGGCTAAAGCCTATATGGAAAAAATATACACATTGGCAACATACGTGGGGGTGTGTAAGGGAGATATGGAAGAAGGAAATTTGAGGTGTGACGCCAATATTTCAGTACGTAATTTAGGAGAAAATGTGCTTAATACTCGCACTGAGATAAAGAATTTAAATTCTTTTAAGTTTGTTCAACAAGCAATTGAATATGAGATAGCTCGGCAAATAGATTCTTTAGCTGATGGAGTGCCGATAGTTCAAGAAACTAGATTATTTGATTCAGCAGCCAAAAAAACATTTTCTATGCGTAAAAAAGAAGATGCCCATGATTATCGCTATTTTCCTTGCCCAGACTTGCCAGCAGTGGTTTTTAGTGAATCATATGTAGATGAGATAAGGAAAAATTTGCCAGAATTACCCACAGTTAAGAAGGAAAGATTTATTACAGAATATGAGTTAGGGGATTACGACGCCAATTTGTTAACTGCCCAAAAGGTGATGGCAGATTATTTTGAAAAGATGGTAAAATTAGGGGCTAATGCGAAAAAATCGGCTAATTGGTTGTTGGGAGATTTTTCTAAATTAATCAATGAAACTGACATAACCTTAAAAGATAGTAAAGTAGAGCCTAGTCAATTAGTAGAACTAATATCTTTAGTTGATGGTGAGCAGATTAGCGGTAAAATAGCTAAGCAAGTTTTTGCTGATATGTTCAAAACTGGGATGAACGCAAAAAAGATAGTCGCTCAAAAAGGACTTGCCCAAATTTCAGATGTGAGCCAAATAGAAAGTATGGCCAGCGAGCTAGTCAAAAAACATACAAATGAAGTAGAGCAATATCGAGCTGGTCGAGATAGAGTGCTAGGTTTTTTTGTTGGTCAAGTGATGGCTCAAACAAAGGGCAAGGCTAATCCAAAAGTAGTTAACGAAATTTTATTAAAACTACTCAAAAAATAATTTTTAAAGGAAACATATTCTCCCTACCCCATTTTTTTGGGCGAACTGATATGTTTTTTGATTAGATATGGTTATTAGATAGATAGATAATTGTTTAGATAGGTAGATAATTTTAAAGATGTTAGTTAGCTAATTTAAGCAGAGATAATGCGGTGATAGCGGCGGTTTCCACGCGTAAATTTAAATCACCTAGTTTGAAAATACAATTTTTATCAATACTAATTAATTTTAATTCTTCAACCGAAAAACCCCCTTCTGGCCCGATAAAAAGGGCACTAGGCTTAAGAGAAATTAATGATTGATGAGATAGTTTTTTCCCTTCTTTATCAAAAACATAAATTAATTCTTTATTAGTGCAGGCACGTTCTTTAGCTGTTATTAGCGAGTTTAGCACTGTTAATTTAGGCAAATCTAACCTATTTGATTGCTTGGCCGCTTCACTAATAATTTTTTGCCAACGGTTAACTTTTTGGTGCAGAGTCGCTTCTTTGGGGATGGGTTGCGAATAGGTGCTTTTAAATAGTACAATCTCTTGCACGTTAAGTTCGGTGGATTTTTGTAAAATAAAATTAAGGGCCTTTTCTCGAGCGAAGCCAACATATAAAGATAGTTTGCGATCCTTAATGTTAATAGTCGCTACTACCTGATCCACTTTTAGTAGTATGTGATCATTAAATATTTCGGTGATGACACATAAAAATCTTTTAGGTTTTGGGTCTTGTACGCTTATATAATTGCCTAACGCTAATTGACGATTAACCCTGATGTGGTGCATTTCTGACCCAATCATCTTGAAATTATCTCCTACAGCAAGTAGTTGATTAGTCAGGTAATATGGCATTTTAGTTAGGTTTAGCTGGTAAAAATCATTTTGAAGCCTTGATTATCAGTTTCTTCAGTAAATTGATATTGCAAGGATTTCATAAAACTATCTAGCTTGGAATTATCGCTATGAGCAGAAGTATCTATCCCGATAAATATTTTGCTATAGGTGCCTCCATAGCTCCTATGATGGGCTAGGGTAATATTCCACGTGGAGCCTATTTTAGCTAAAAAATTATAAAGTGCACCAGGCTCTTCAGGAAAGGTGCATTGAAAAAATCTTTCCTTGTTAATTAAAGAGGCTCGGCCCCTTAATATATATCGCAAATGATATTTAGCTAATTCGTCATTAGTTAAATCTAAATAACTGTAGCGATGTTTAGATAATCTTTTATATATCTTATTGATTTCATTAGTAGTCAAGACCTCTAAACCTAGAAAAATTACTGCTAATTTCTTATTATCGTAGCGATAATTAAATTCTGATATTTTTACTCCTGATAAAATATCTTTGCAAAATTTCTTTAATGTGCCGGGGCGTTCTTTTAAATGAATAGCTAATAAAACCTCTCTCCCCTCACCAATTTTGGTTCTATCAACAACAAATTTGAGCCTATCAAAATCCATATTAGCGCCAGTGTTGATCGTGATTAGGTTTTTATCACGCCAATTTTCTTGCTTGATATATTTTAAAGTTCCCGCTAGCCCTAATGCTCCTGATGGCTCAGTTACTGCTCGTAAATCATTATGAATTATTTTAGTCGCAGCGCATATTTCATCAGTTGTGACATTGATATAATCATCAACAAATTTTTTGCAATAATCAAAAGTAATTTCTCCCACCTTCGCGATAGCAACTCCATCGGCAAAGCTATTAAGACGAGATAATTTTTTGATTTTATCGTTCTTAATTGAAACGGTCATAGCATTGCTATCAACAGGCTCAACGCCGATAATTTTTACATTAGGATATAATTCCTTAATGATCATAGCTATCCCCGAAATAAGACCCCCACCACCAATAGGCACAAACACGGCGTCAGGCAATTTCACACAATCTTGCAAAATTTCCAGACCGATAGTTCCTTGACCAGCAATAATCATATGATCATTAAAAGCCTCAATAAAAGGAATATTACGTTTTTTTGCTTCGCTGGTGGCTTTATCGTAGGTTTCATTGAAGCTACTGCCCGTTAAAACTATTTTCGCACCTAATTTTTTTACTGCCGCTAATTTAATTTGAGAAGTGTTGAGGGGCATAAAGATAGTCGCCTTAATTTTTCTTATTTTAGCACTTAAGGCCACTCCTTGAGCGTGATTACCTGCGGAGGCTGTAATAACTCCATTTTTTAATGTTTTTTCGCTAAGTCCTTTGATTTTGTGATACGCCCCACGGATTTTAAATGAAAAAATAGGCTGTTTATCTTCTCGTTTAATCCAAATTTGATTTTGTGAAGTTGATGATATGTTAGGCATAAAATCAAGCGGAGTGCGAGTGCATACGTCATATATCCTAGCTTGAAAAATTAGTTTAATCAGATCTTGATGAGAGTATGAATCCATTACATTATTGGAAGTTAGATAATATGAAAATTAGTTAATATGAAAATCCATGTTAAGGGGTGATTCCGCCCGCTCTATTGATAAATTAACGAGCCGCTCATTTCTAAGTAATTTAAATAATTCAAATGCCCGCTCAGGGCTGTCAATGATTTCTCCATTAACACTTTTAATTACATCTTCATTTTTAAGACCCAATTGCTCATAAATACTACCTGGAGTGATGCTTCTAATCACATAGCCAGATGGTTTATCATCAACAAAATTAGGAAAAACCCTTGCCTGATTTAAAAATTGAGCAAAGTTATTAAGCTCATGTTCTACTCTATCTTGCTGAATAAAAACATTTTGCTGATTATCTATAATCGGATCAAGCTGTATGCCTCCAGAAGCAGAAGTTCTAGGAGATGCTGATGGTTGATTAGTTGAATCTTTCTTATTAGCTCGGCGGCTAGCCGTTTTAGATGATAAATTTCTGTTAATCTCAACCCATCGTTCTAGCTTTCCAGAACTAAGTAAAATCCTACCTCGCTCAACTTTCACTAACTTGATATTAGAATCAGGTATATCATTGCCTTGCACGACTACCTTAATTTTATTATCAGTTGATAATATCGCTAAAGACCGATCAGTCCAAATTGTAGTGCCGATAAGTATTACCGCATCTAAATTAGAATTAGACTTTTTTGTTCCCTCATCAAGCAATCCTAACGGAGCTTCAGTAGTATTTATTAAATTGTTTAACACCAATTCACTAAAATGACTGATTGATATATTTTTATCTTGAGGAACAATAATATCAGATTTATAGTCGTTAAAACTAAATTCTTCCTCTAAATAAAAATGATCAAATAAAACTGCCGATAAAAACCCAATCGCATAACACATCATAATCGACATGCCTGCTAATAGGCTTTGAAACAAAAATCTAACCTTTACTATTCCAAAAAATTTATACCAAAATGTTGACACCTTCTAAGTTTTATAAAGTTTTAAAAAATTTCTAATAATAAGCTTTCCCTGTGGAGTTAATACAGATTCAGGGTGAAATTGTATGCCAAAAGTTAAATGCGTCTTATGTTGTAATGCCATAATGCAATTATCGCCCACACTAACCGCAGTAATAGTTAAACAATCAGGCAAGCTCTGCCGATCAACCATTAAAGAGTGATAACGGCCAACTTTAGCATTAGCATCAATATTGATAAATATCTCTTTTGCATTGTGTTTAATGGGTGATGATTTACCATGAAATATCTTTGTAGCATGTATAACCTTCCCACCAAATGCCTCAGCAATAGCTTGATGCCCCAAGCAAACCCCTAAAATAGGTATGTGGCCACTAAATTTTTTTATTAAAGGAATTATTGCCCCCGAATCAGCCGCTCGGCCAGGACCAGGAGAAATAACAATAGACTCAGGATTTATGTGAGTAAGTTTTTCTAAATCAAACTTATTGTTCCTAATAACCAGCACCTCTTTTCCTTCTTCTCCCAAGTACTGATATAGGTTGAAGGTAAAAGAGTCATAATTATCAATCAGTAGTATCATACTATACAGCAAAAATTAGTAATTTTCAAAACTATTAGCATATTGGATAGCTTTAAATACCGCTTTAGCTTTATTTACCGATTCATTATATTCAAATTCACCAATTGAATCAGCCACAATGCCTCCTCCTGCCTGGATATACGCCTTATTATCTTTAAATATCGCCGATCTAATAGCAATGCAAGCATCTAAATCTCCATTAGCAGTAACCTTGCAAACTCCTCCCCCATAAAAGCAGCGTTTTTCGGTTTCTAAAGCAGCTATAATTTGCATCGCTCTTATTTTAGGAGCTCCCGATAAGGTTCCTGCAGGAAAAACTGCTTTTATTAAATCGCTAAAACTTAAATTAGGTAATGATTTTCCTTCAATTGTACTTACTATATGCTTTACATGCGAATAATTTTCAATAGATAAGTACTTAGTTATTTTTATACTACCAAATTCACTAATTCGTCCTAAATCATTGCGCGCTAAATCAACTAGCATTTTATGCTCGGCTAGCTCTTTTTCATCTTTTAATAATTCCTGAGCCAGTTTAGCATCTTCTTGCTCAGTTGCTCCTCTTGGTCTAGTTCCAGCAATGGGTCTACTGAGTAATTTAGGGCCAGTTTTTTTAACCAAAACTTCAGGTGAGCTGCCGGCGATACTAAATTTGGGATAGGCTAAAAAAAATAAATAAGGGCTAGGGTTAACATGTCTTAAACTTCGGTAAACTAAAAAAGGATCTTTAGTATATTCACACTGCCACCTTTGCGAAAGTACTACTTGAAATATATCTCCTTCTATAATGTGTTGTTTAGCAATTTCGATATTCTTTAAAAAATTAGCTTTAGTAATGTTGGATGTAAATTTTAAATCGTCGCTAGCAGAAAGGTTTATTTTTTTAAGCCGACCTGACAAATTATCCACTGGTTTAGAAAGAATAGCTAGAATTTTATTTACTTTGCTGGTTAGGCGTTCATTATTTTTTTTATCTAAAGAATAAACGGCAATAGTTAAATTTTGGGCAAAATGATCAAAACTTAATATTACCTCCGGTAAAATCAAAAAACTATCAGCAATGCCCAGTGAATCTTTAGGACTATCTTTAATTTCTTCGTAAAGCTTAATTATATCATATGATAAATATCCCAATGCCGGCGGTAAATTATCTTGATTACCCAATTCCTTAAACACATGTTCTAATGCTTTAGTGGGGTCTTGGCCGGGATAAATATCGGTAGTTTTTCCATGACTAATAATCACCTCGTTAGCCTTCTTTTCGATCGTTACCAAATTTCCTAAGCCGATAAATGAGTGCCTGCCCCAAACTTCGTTTTGTTCAGCTGATTCATATAGTGATGAGTGGGTATAATTATCTCGTAAATTTAAATAGGCGTCTACTGGAGTGATGCAATCATTCCACACGGTGAGCTGCTGTTTTTGGGCGTATTTAGGGAGTTTCAAAACAAAATTTGGATAATTAAAAGTACTATATCAATTTTTAATTAATTTATCATACTTAACCTTTAAGCGGTAGTACCCATAATAACCATAAATAATCATAGATAATAATATCTAAATTAATTATTAGTTGGCAAATATGAGGATCAATGATTTTAGAGTAATATTGGTTATTTGGCACTTAAAAAATCTTTTTTTTAATGCCTACTTTAGTTAATGAAGAGTCTATTTGCCAGACTTGGTCAGCAATTTTTTTAGCTATGGTTAAATCGTGAGTTGATAGAAGGAATGATATTTTTTTAGTTTTTAATTCTAAACTAATCAATTCTAATACTTTATTTTTAGTATTAACATCTAGTCCATTAAAGGGCTCGTCTAGTAAGATAAGTCGATTTTTAAAGTTAGGAAATTTTTTAAAGTTAGCAATCAATAAACAGCGAATTAAAGCTACTAATTGTTTTTGCCCGCCTGATAGATTGCTAGCTAAACTTTTTTTAAATTCACTCAAATTAGTTACTGTTAATAGCTCACTTAGGTAAGCTAGTAAATTAGTATCTTTAGCAATTATTTTGGGTAGTCCTAAGGTAATATTAGTTTGTAGATCTAGATGTAAAATTAAGTTTTGCTCTTGAAACATACTTATAAATGGGCGTTTAGCTGGTGGTAAATTATCTAAACGTGTGCCGTCAAAAAAAAATTTACCAGATGATGTTTTAATTACTCCAGCAAGAGCATTTAATAGAGTTGATTTGCCAGAGCCTGTGGGACCTAATAAAACATTTATTTGTGCTTCATTTATTCTAAAAGAAAAATCATATTCATAATTATCAGATTTATCTTGATAATTAATTCTTAAATTAGCTACTTCTAACACCGCTTCTAATGATTATAAAATTAAATAATTGCCACATTAATACAGGCAGAAAAAATAAACCTATCAGCATAAAAAATACGATTTGCAAAATTATCGTCAAATCAAATCTATAATGACTAGTTAGGTTTTGATGAATGATAGTTAAAGTTTCAAAAGGAGAGCCAAAAAATAAAATTATAGTTAAATCACCTAAAGCTAGCGTGGCGACGATAGAAAAACCTAATAAAAATATTTTGCCTAAAGCAGGCCACTCAATATAAATAATTTTTTGCCATAAATTCAAACCTAAAGTTTTTACTAGCTTGTCATATTGACGGTTTATGCCAACTACGGGCTCATACCAAAAATATACTAAAATAGGATAATATATCAAACAATTCAGACTCGCTAAGATTTGCCAGTTTTGTAAAACAGCTAAATTCTCAAATTTATATAAAATAAAAAAGCACCCTAAAGCTAAAGATAAGGGGGGTAATATCAACAATAGCCAAGGGAAAATATTAATTAGGGGGCGATTTAAAGAGATTTTTATATGAAAATAAGCGCATAAACAAGCTAAAATCCCTGATGATATCGCTATCTTAGTGCTTAATATTATACTAGTTAAAAAACCTGGATAGCTGATTAGCTCTTTAGCAAGGCTGATGAAACGCCCTTGCTGAATAATGTTTAGCGTATTTAATGCAGAATTCCACAAAGGAAGTAGCATAAAGCCAACTAATAATATTAGCACTAAAATTTCTAATATTTTATAAAACAAAGGATGATGATAAACTGGTAAGTAGGCTTGCTTTACCTCACTTGCGGTAAAAGGCTTTTTTCGATATTTTTGGCGTGATAAAAAAAATAAATAACCAAGGCTAGGTAAAATTTGTAACCCAGTGGCTACTGCTGCTAGGTTAAGCTCATTATTATAAATTAGTGCTTGGTATATAAAAACCGGTAAAGAGGTTTGGCTAGGGCGACCACCTAAAATATTGGTGATCGAAAAATCTTGAAAGCACACCAGAAAAACTAAAAAAGCAATATTAGCTAATGATTTTTTTATTACCGGCCAATATAAATAGATAAAGTAATCTTTTTTATCAAAACCTAACTGGCTAGCAAGCCTAAAATAATTGCTAGGTATTTGCTCTAACCTAATGCTGATAGTGATTATAACTAAAGGTAAATTGTAGTATACATAAATTAATATTATACCCCCAGAGCCGTAAAAAAAGTTATCACTAATCGCAAAGTAATCATGCAAAAGCATAGTTAGCTCAGATCGATAATGAAATAGTCTCTGCCAGCCAAAGATAACTATGATAGTAGGTAAAACCATGCCCAAAGAGCCTATAATATATATAAATCGGCTAATTTTAGCGGAAAATTTACTTAATATAATGCCAATAAAACTACCCAGTAATAAAGAAATTGCCAAAGAGATAAGGGCATTTTTTAAAGAGAATATAAAAGCTTTTTGATAAAATTGGCTATGGTAGAGCAGGCTAAAGCTATCAATATTAAAATGTAAAAAAGTGGGGAGCAGTAAAGAAGTGATTAGCAATAATCCTAATCCAAAATAAATCCCAGCTAGCCGATTAATCAACATTTTATAATATAAAAAATAGCATATTATTTAGTAATAAATATTATAATCGGTTAGTCAAATTATTAGTTAGTGGCGTTTAACCACTGTCCAATTAGTTTTTTATATTCTTGCTGAGTCAAAACTTTCGGCCAAATAATATTTTTAGGCTTAGCCAAACCAAAAGCTTTGGGCAAAGGAACATTTATTACGGGATACATCCACTGGGTAGTAGCAATCAATTTTTGTGCTGGCTCGGAGACAAGAAATTTCAAAAATTCCTTCGCTAATTTTGGTTGTTTGCTGGTTTTCAAAATAGCGGCATATTCTATTTGCATATAATAATCATCACCGCTTACCCAAGGCTTAATATCAAATCGTTTTTCCATAAGTTGGTGATAAATAGGGGAGGTGATATAGCTAAATACCATTTTAGCTTCACCAGCTAAAAACATTTGATAAGCTTGTGACCATCCTTTGGGATAGGAGATTACTTGTTGATCAATTTTTTTTAATACTTGCCCTAAATTATTAGGATAAAGAGTGCTTAACCACACCAAAAACCCTAATCCTGGTGATGATGTTCTGGGGTCTTGGATTACTAATGAGCGGGATTTGTTATTACCTATGTTTAGAAGTTCGGCAAAGTTTTTTGGCGGATTGGGTAAAGTTTTATTAGAATAAACAAAGGTGAACCAGCCATAATCAAAGGGTAAAAATAAATCAGAAAAATAATCATCAGGAGGATTAAAATCGCTTAGTGGCAACGAAATATTATGTGGGCTAAAAAGATGTGTTTGATTAGCTTTTTGTAATAGATGGTTGTCTATCCCTAAAATTATATCGGCAGAAGTTTTCTTATTTTCTAAAATTATCTTTGATAAAATAAGATTAGCGTCAGATAAAGAAAGATATTTTATTTTACAATTACAAGATTTTTCAAATAAGTCTTTAATTTTAGGACCAGCTCCATATGGGCCGCTAAAGCTGTCATAAGTATATATGGTGATAGTTTTTATTTTAATATCAGAAGCTGCTCCTTTGAGGGGTGATGGATTTATGACCAGCAAGGCAAAAAATAATCCTAGATAGGTAGCCAAAATTTTGGCATATTCCTTAGTAAGGGCAGATTTTTTGTGGTGGATGGTTGGATCTAAAATGAGGGTGATTAATTTTTTTAACATAGCCGCAATCTCCTAATTAAATTAAGGGCGAAAGGAAAGAGCCTGTTAAGTAAAAATTAAGTCCTCATTCCTACGCCAGCATTATCTGGTTCAGGTTCAAGGGTTAATTTTTAATTTCTCAGCTGGTTAAAGCACCCCTTGAGAATGGTTAGTTTCTAAAAATATATTAACTAATCGTAAAATAGTATATAATTACTCAATACGGCAAGCAATAAATTGTTTATCCCCAAAACCACCTATATTTTTTTAGCTGTCTTAGCAGGCTTATTATATATCTATCCGCTTTTATCTATAATATATTCCCTTATCCGAACAGAATAAATAAACTGTGAAAGTTATGATTATAAATGTTTAAGGAGTAGAGAAGAGTTGTTAACCAAATTATTTTTTTAATCGATGAACCCTTTAAACCAATTAACACCCTCGGTTCGTTATCCGCTGGTGTTTCAAAAGATATTAAAATGGGCCACCTCTCGCTCGCAATCTATTGCTCAAAGGGGGGCTTGGCTAACGCCAGAAGCTACTAAATTAGCATTAAAATTAGGAGTCAAGGAGCCTGATAAGATTAGAATATATAGTGCTCATGATGCCATGGATATTGGCGATGAGGCTTTATCTAGATTGCTTAAAAAGTTTGGATTTTCTACTAGCCGCACCTGTGGCATTACTCTATTTCATAGCATAGCCATGAATCCTTATTGTAATAGTAATTTAGTGGTATTAGCTCATGAATTAAGGCACGTTGCCCAGTTTGAGGCTTGTGGATCATTAGAATTTTATCTAAATTATTACTTGATGGAGGTAGGTTATTTTGGTTATGGTAAAGGACCACTTGAAGTTGACGCTCAGCTGGCATCAACTAATAATAATAATAATAATTTTTAATGAATAGCGAGCGATAATGCTTGATTCTCCCCTGATTGATTATCCACTCAGTTATACCAGACGGGTAACTAGAACGATTAGCGTAAAAAATATTAAGATAGGCTCTCAACACCCAGTGGTTATTCAATCAATGTTAACTAGCCACACCACCGATAGCTTGCATTGTTTGGCTCAAATCAAGGCGTTAACTAAGGCAAATTGTCAATTAATCAGGTTGAGTTTGCTTCATCAAAAAGATTTAGCAGCTATGCCTGAGCTGTTAAGATTGCTTAGTAATGAGGGCATAGCAGTGCCTTTAGTGGCTGACGTTCATTTTGCGGCTAATTTGGCGATAGGCGCTTGTGAATTTTTTGATAAAATTAGGATAAATCCTGGTAATTTTTCTGATCGACCTAAAAATTATCGTCAGCAGATAGATAAAAAATATGATTTTGAGATTGGTAAAATAAAACTTAAAGAAAGAATTAAACCACTAGCAGAAAAATTAAATTATTATAAAAGAGCGTTAAGAATTGGGGTTAATCACGGCTCATTATCGGAAAGAATGATGCAAAGATATGGTGATTCACCACTTGCTATGGTGGAATCAGCATTAGAAATGGCCCAAATATTTAGTGAATATGGAGTTACCGACATAGTCATTTCATTAAAATCATCAAATCCTTTAATAGTACAAAAGGCTTACCGATTATTTGCGAAAAGAAATTTCGGTAAATCGGCCCTGCCCCTGCATTTAGGGGTAACTGAAGCGGGCAGTGACACCATAGGCAGAGTGAAAAGTCTTTGTGGTATAGGCTCTTTATTGGCCGATGGAATTGGCGATACTATCAGAGTTTCTTTAACCGAAGATAGCGTAAATGAGGTAGTGTTTGCCGAAGGTTTAAGAACCTATATAACCACTAATTATCGTCACCCAAAACAGGGCATGCAAGCTGCTAATTCTTCTGCTAACCCCATAACCTATCAAGGATTGCTTGATGAATATCGAAAAGAGCATAAAGCCTATCAATTAGGTAACATTGAATTAGGGAATAAGAGTTCACTTAAAATTGGCGTAGTGGCAGGGAAAACTCAATTTTTAAGTAAAAAAACTACCCTAGATTTTAATTATGAACTATCCGCTAACAAGCTATATTTAATTTCAGATAAACGTAAAATAGAAGCTAATTTTATATCTCAAAATGAATATATGCACACCAAAGGGAGCATCAAAAACCATAACAACGCCCCCATATGTTTTAGTGATGAGTTAAGTATTTTTAAAATTCGTCAGCTTTACCAGCAAGAGGTTATAAATAAAGTTTCTATTGGCTTGTTTGTATCATCAGCTAGAGGCAAGCAAGATTATTCTTTAGAGATAAAGCTAGCTAGCTTGATAGGAGAAGGATTACTTGATTTTATACTATTATCAGACCAGTTCACCGCCGCCGATGGACACAGATTGCTTGATGTTTTACAAGCTACCCGAGCTAGATTAATTGAAACAGATTATGTTGCTTGCCCATCTTGTGGAAGGACTATGTTTGATTTACCAGCGGTCACAAAATTAATTAAATCTAAAACTAATCACCTAAAGGGGGTGAAGATAGGTATTTTAGGCTGTATGGTAAATGGCCCAGGAGAAATGGCTGACGCTGATTTTGGATATGTAGGCTCTTCGGCGGGCAAGATAGATCTTTATTTAGGACATAGGCGGGTAAAAAAGAATATTCCCACTGAGAGAGCGTTAATAGAATTGATTGATTTAATAAAACTTTCTGGTAAATGGGTTGAGCCAAATTAAATGGGTGGTGAACATAGCAATTGATTTAGTTTAATTTAGGTTAATTTAGTTTAATCTAGTGTAATTTAATTTTTATAAATATGAATGAATGCCGATATATTGATAGCATTAAAGAAGTAGTTGATAATTATGATTGCTTTATTATAGATCAGTGGGGAGTGCTGCACGATGGGGAAAAACCTTATTATGGAGCAATAGAAATGTTAGAATTTTTGAAAGGAGCTAAGAAAATAATAATGGTTCTCACAAATTCAGGGAGAAGATCGGCAGAAAATTTTCAAAAATTGGCGGATATAGGATTTGATATAAAATTATTTGATGAGGTGCTCAGCTCGGGAGAGGCATTTTTTTTGTATAATAACACAACCCAATTTTCATTTACCAAAGGAAAAGCGTTTCATATTTCATCTGGTGAAAACCCACAAAATAACACCTACGAAGGACTTAAATTCACTACCAATATAGAAAAAGCAAGGTGGATATTTTTAAGTGGGATAAATTTTAATGCCAACCTAACCTACTATAAAAAAATATTAGCTAGTGCTAACCAAGCTAAATTACCATTAATTTGCGTTAATGGTGATTATGTTATCGTCAATCCTAATCGGCAAACGTTTGTCGGGCCAGGCCAGCTGGCATTAGACTATCAACAAAAGGGGGGTAAAGTTTATTATTTTGGTAAACCCCATGCTTATGTTTATGAACTGTGCCAACAAAGGCTGCCCAGCAGTATATCAAAATCTCGCACACTTTGTATTGGTGATTCTTTAGAGCATGACATTAAGGGAGCGAACGATAATAATTATGATAGTTTATTGATTGGAGAAGGGATTTTTTTTCATCAATTTAATCAACAAAATCCCGCTCAAATAATGCCAAAATTAACTAATAAATATAAAGTATTTCCTAATTTATACTGTTTTAGCTTTGGCTAGATCTTTATTGTGATGGATTTTATAGATTATAAATTAATGTTGAGCCTTAGCCCAATTTTCCCCATATCCCATTTGAACTTCTAAAGGCACTAAAAGTTTAGTAGAATTTTCCATTACATCTTTTACCATCTTTTTGACGATATCAAGATCGTCTTTATATACTTCTAGCACCAATTCATCGTGAATTTGCATTATGATTGCAGCTTGATTGGGCTTATTTTTATAATAATCGGCTAATTTATGATCTAAATTAATCATAGCAATCTTAATAATATCAGCCGCAGTGCCTTGAATAGGAGTGTTCATAGCGATTCTTTGGGCCGCACCCCTTTCTTTACGATTTTTTGATGAAATATAAGGAAGGTAGCGTTTTCTATAAAAATGAGTTTCTATATATTCATGCTCTGTGGCAAATGCAATGCACTGTTTCATATAATCTTTAATTTTAGGATACTGTGCAAAATATGATTTAATAAAATCGCTAGCTTCTTTAATACTCACATTAACCTCATCGGCTAGTCTTAATGGACCCATCCCATAGATAAGACCAAAATTAATCGCTTTAGCAATTGCTCTTTGTTCTGGTGTGACTTCAGTTAAATTTATTTCAAATATTTTGGTGGCACTCTGGCTATGAATATCTATTTTTTCGTTAAAAGCCTTAATTAAGCCGGCATCTTGGGAAAGATGGGCGAGCACTCTAAGTTCAATTTGGGAATAGTCTGCCGATAATAACAACCAATTTTTATTAGTGATAAAAGCTTTTCTAATATGAGATCTTTCCTGGCCTCTGATTGGGATATTTTGTAAATTAGGATTGCTTGAGCTTAATCTGCCCGTAGCAACTATCGTTTGGCTATAATGAGAGTGAACTCGCCCAGTTTTAGGGTGAATGAGCTTAGGTAAAACATCAAGATAAGTATTAATTAATTTAGTTTTTAATCGGTAGCTTATTATCGCTTGAGCAATGGGATATTTCCTAGTTAATCTTTCTAAAACAATTTGAGCAGTAGAAAAACCGGTTTTAGTGGGTTTTTTATGTTCTTGAATGCCTAATTTTTGAAATAAAATATGGCTGAGCTGTTTAGGTGAATTAATATTAAATTCTTCTTTCGCCAAGAGATAAATCTCTTTTTCTAATTTGGTTAAATCTTGTTTTAAAATCGAGCTATAGTCTTGTAAATGAGAAGCATCAACCTTTACCCCAGTTAGCTCCATTTTCATTAAAAGCTTAGTTAAAGGTATTTCTATGTCATAATATATTTTTTTTAATTTGCTATTAGCCATCTCACCAGCAAAAATTTTATAAAGGTGATAGGTGACGTCAGCATCTTCAGCGGCGTACTCTTTAGCTAAATTTACATCTACCTCAGCAAAATTCTTTTGATCCTTGCCTTTTTTGCCCACTAGCTCTTCATATTTAATAGGAGTATGGCTTAAAAAATTCTTAGCTAAATTATCTAAACTATAAGAAGACCTACCTGGATGCAGTAAATAGGCTTGTAAAAGAGTATCTTCTAATTTAGCATTAGTGATTATCTGGTGATTTTGCAGCACACTAAGGTCATATTTTAAGTGTTGACCAATTAACACAAACTTTTGATTAGATAATATATCTTTAATCTCCGTTAAAAAATCATCAAGGGCTAATTGTTTATCCAATCCATCGTGCAAAATAGGGGCGTATGCGGCGGGCAAGTGATCAGTTTTCAGAGCCACACCTACTATTTTTGCATCTAAAGTATTAAGCGAGCTAGTTTCTAAATCTAGGCACAACAAATTATTTTTTTTTGCTTTTTGCAGATAACGTAAAAGAGAATCTTTATCGGTAATAAGTTCATATTTAGACCTATCGATTAGATCGTTAGTAATATTTTCTTTAACACTGGGCAAACTTTCCTTAGGCTTATCTTTGGTCTCTTCAATAAAAGAAAGTTGATTATTTTTGGCAGCATCTATCGTCGTTGGTTGTGCACTAGCATTATGTGATTTAAAAAATTCATCTTCCCGAAAGCCTATTTCATCATAAAAACTTTTTAGATCGGTAAAATCAATGCGTTGAGGCAGAAAATCATCTATCTTTATATCCGTTAAGGGCAAATCAATTTTAATTTTAGTGAGTTTTAAACTCATTATAATATTATCCCAAGAAGCCCTTAGCTTGTCGCCCTCTTTGCCGGTAATTTGAGAAAGATTTTTTTCTATATCAGCAATATTTTTAAACCTATTAAGCAATTTAGCGGCCCCAACTGGCCCAATGCCAGCTGCTCCGGGAATATTATCAGAAGTATCGCCCACTAGTGCCAAATAATCAGGGATCGCTTCAGGTAAGACTTTATATTTTTTTTGAACTTCTGCTACGCCCATATCAATATTACGCATAGAATCATACATTCTGATTCGCTCATCGATTAGCTGAGTCAAATCTTTATCCGCAGAGATTAAACACACGTCGGCAGAATTTTTAAATTTTTTAGCCAACGAGCCCAAAACATCATCAGCTTCGTAGCCTTCCATAATAATTTTTTTATAGCCTAATTTAGTAACCAGTTTTTGAACATATGGTATCTGCTCAGCTAATTCTTGGGGCATGGCGTCACGATTTGCCTTATATTCGGTGAATATACTATTACGAAAACTAGGCTTGCCCGAATCAAAAACTATCGCTAAATATTTTGGATTAAACTGGTTAAGCAAATATATTAGCATCCGCTTAAATCCATAAATAGCATTAGTGGGCATGCCTTGAGGATTAGTTAAGTTTTGTCTTAACCCAAAAAATGCCCGAAATATGTAATAGGTACCGTCAATTATGGCAAACTTTTCTGGCATAATAGAAAAATGATTATATTTCTTGATTAAACAACCGTGATAACCACAAAATAGCAATAAATCAGTAAAATATCAGTAACTATTTTGATTGATAATATTTTTGGTACACATTAAGGCTAGTTCTAATTATATTGGGTAAATCACTATTTTTAGGCTTCCAACCAAATAAATTATTGGCTTTCTGGTAAGAAGCACAAAGGTGAGCCGGATCGCCCATTCTTGCTTTTACTATCTCCACCTTAAAATTAGTTTTAGCGATTTTCTTTAGCTCTGCCAATATCTCAAAAACTGAAATACTATAGCCAGAACCTAAATTGCAAATAAACGATTGGCTAGCAGGTTTCATTAAATGAGACAAAGCAAGCACATGAGCGTTAGCAATGTCGCTAACGTGAATATAGTCCCTCAAGCAAGAGCCATCCTTAGTGTTATAATTATCGCCATACACCAAAAATTTATGCCTAATATTAAAAATAGTTTCCATTAATAATGGAAAAATATTGCTAGAATTCTTTTCAACCCCCAAACAACGCATAGCCTTATCATAGCCCACGACATTGAAATAACGCAAACTAGTATATTTTATTTTATTAAGCTCGCTATACCAACCCAACAATTCTTCAATTTTAAGTTTACTAAATCCATAAAAATTAATCGGCTCAGTAGGGTGCTGCTCATCTAATGGTAAATATTGGGGATTGCCATAAACAGTGGCGCTTGAAGAAAAAATAAAATATTTGATATTATGTGCCAGTATCTGATTTAAAAGCTGGATAGTGCCGCAAATGTTTGCTTGCGCATATTCTTGAGGATAAGACATGGAGCGAGGCACACTTTTTAAATCTGCTAAATGGATTACAGCAGATATATCCTTTTTTAAAGTGGACTGCAATAAAGCCAAATCTAAAAAACTACCCTCAATAAATTCATCTTCTTGGGTGCTAGCCAAGCGGTCGCTCGTTGAAAAATCGTCCATAATTACTGGTTGCCAGCCAGCTTCTTTTATTGCTAAAGCCACGTGTGAACCGATATAACCAGCTCCGCCAACCAATAAAATTCTTTTTGTCATGGGCAATCAGAAAAGCACGACAGGGTTATTATTATTATTATTGATATTACTATTACAGCGTAATCGGGCAGGGCCAAGGCTTTCCATTAATCATGGTTAATACCTACTCAAAACCAATTCACCCCAAAATGATAACCGCAGAACCAAAATAAATCGGGCTTGTAATTAATTATAGTTAATACCTACTCAAAACCAATGTATCCCCAAACGATACCCGCCCAGAACCCAAATTATTCAGATTTAAAATTGGTGCTATCTTGGTCAAGGTTAGATGCATTTATTTTACTAAAGACCTCTTCTTTTTCCTGACAATCAATGCAAAAAGAAGCACAAGGCACCGCACTTAGCCTTTTTTCTGAGATAGCTTCTCCGCACTCATCGCAAAAGCCAAAATCACCACTTTCTATCTTTTCTAAAGAAATTTGAATTTGATCAAGCTTTCTTTTGTCTCTTTCTCCCATAAGATAAATAAATTCCTGATTTCTTTGCTCAGAAGCTAAGTCTATCTCATCTCCTCTAAAGTTAACTTCTCCACTGGCTAGTAATTTTTTTTCTAAATCAACTTGCTCCATAATAGTAGATGATGAAGCAAGGAGAATTTTTTTGTATTTATTAAGCTGTTGTTTTCTAGTCATATCTCAAGCAATGGTTTATATGGTTATGTAAAATAATACCCCACCCATTCGCAGTACGCTTATTCTACCACTTCTTTTACTTTAATGCGATTAAAAATGAATTGTTGGCCGATTGTAATTAAATTGCTTGTTACCCAATATAAAACCAGACCACTTGGAAAATTAACAAAAAATAATGTCATCATAACCGGTAAAAATTTCATTATCCTTTGCTGCATAGGATCTAAATTTGCTGGTTGAGGAGCAATTTTTTGCTGAACATACATAGATATTCCCATCAACAAAGGTAAAATCATGTAAGGATCATAATGGGACAGATCATTTAGCCACCATATAAATGGCTCATGCCTAAGTTCTACTGCCGGCAACAAAGACCAGTAGAGGGCAATGAAAATGGGGATTTGAACTATCATGGGTAGACAACCTGAGACTGGGTTTACCTTGTTTTTTCGGTAAAGCTGCATTATCTCATTATTTAATTTTTGCTTGTCATTAGCTAGCTTTTTTCGTAAAAGCTTCATCCTAGGATTAAGGCGAGACATATTTTTCATTGATTGCATCCCCTTAAACGCTAAAGGAAACAAAATCAATCTAACACTAAGCGTGAGCATCATTATCGCTATCCCCCAATTGCCCACATATTCATGGAACCACCGCAAGGCGTAAATCATTGGTCGAGCAATGATATTAAATAATAAATCTAAAGTCTCACCAAAGGTTTCATCAAAATCTTCTAATAGATCAACGTCTTTTGGCCCCATAAAAATTTCATAAGATTGGTCCCAACTATTATTACCACCAACCCTTAGAGGCTCACGATTCAAAGTTAATAAAGGATTTGATTGTTGTTTTCCATTGATATAATCATCTACTGGAACAAAATCGGCTGACCATTTATCGTCTAAACCCTTTATTCCGCTAACAAAATAAACATCAGATATCGCTACCCAAAGAAAATTTTGTAACCGTAGCGGTTCGTCAATATCGTATTTCTCATAATCATCATCTATCAAAGACATAGCCACCTTGTGCTGAGCGTTATATGATGATTCTATTATTTTGCTGCCAGAGCCAAACATTAAAGTGGGAGCTATTAAAACCGGCGTTGAGCCTTCATTAAAAATTTCCACATTAAGCGAAAATTTATAGTTCTGATCGTCAAATAGGTAAGTCTTAACGATGGACACGCTATCATTAATATTGGCTCGAAATTTAATATATTTTTTCTCACCGTCACTACGCCACTCAGACGCGGTGTAAATTAAATTTTTATCATTTTTAGAAATCATAAAATTTAGCACCTTATCCCGGCCATCAACTGATTGGTCAATCATATCAACTAACCGCGTTCCATCATATTTGTTAGCAGAATTTTTTTTATCCATTATCCAATTCCAAGCCCTCTTATAAAGAATTACAGGAGGATCTAGCTCATAGGAATAACCTTTCAACCTCATAGAGCTCAAAGTAGCCCCGTCTGTGTTGAACTCTATGTCATAAAGTGATGTGCTAACTTTGATAGTTTCTGCTAGTTCAAGCTGGTCAATTTCTGGGGTGTCGGCTACCAATTGCTGGGCTAGAGTTTGTGATTCATCACCGCTAACAGCACTTTCAATTGGTTGGTTGGTTGATGAAGAAATTGCCTCAGAAGCCTTGACAGGGGCTTCTTTGTATTTAGGGGGAGGGAAAAAATACCAGTAAGCTCCTAGTAACGCTAAAGAGATGAAGAAAGCTAATAAGACCCTTTTTTCCATATTTTTTATTTATCTTTTATTTATATATATATAATTATCTATTATAATCAATCAGGCACAGGATCAGCTCCGCCCTTGTTATAGGGATGACAGCTAGCAATTCTAGCTATTGAAAACCACCCCCCCCTAACTAGCCCATGCTTTTTCAAACAAGACACGCAATATTTAGAACAGCTAGGGTGATATATACACCTATTATAAGGTAGTAATATAGCAATCCATCTTTGATAAAAAGCAATTAACCAGCATAAAATAAGCACCATTAATTTAGCTATTATATTGACTAATTTAATTGGATAAAATTTAATAATCCTCACGTGCCTGGTAAAATTTTATTGTAAATGAGATAGAGTATTTTTTAATTTTTCTAAACAAGCCGATATTTGCTGATAACTTAATGGGGTAGTAAGTTTTCTAGTGTAAATTATTGATATATCGTATCCCATAAATTTTAGTTGATAATTTAATCTAAACGCCTCTCTAACTTGACGTTTAAAACGATTTCTTTGGGGAGCATTGCCACAATGTTTTTTTAAACTAAGCAAAATGCGGCTTTCTTTTTGCTGATTTTTGACATATTTAAAATTTAACGGATAGTGAGTAATAAAGGTTCCCGTTGAGAAAATACGGCTCACGTGGATTTTTTTCTTTACCCGAAAAGCGGATGAAAACTTTTCCGATTTCCCCGATTTCCCCGATTTCCCCAATTTACCCGACTTTTCCAACTCTTCCGATTTTTCTGACTTAATCGGCGTAAAGTATGATTCTTTCACTCAGCAAAAATTTTGCGAATTTTACGCAAATATCATAATAAAAATGCTCAATCTTAAAAAAAACCAGCAATTTCTGAAATTATATAAATCTTGGCGATTCCATTAATTTTTATAAATTTTGAAATTAAGGAAAAACTTAAATTTATAATTATGCCACAAATGCCACAAATGCCACAGGAAAATTATACGCTAAGCTTTTTCCTCCCTTTTCTACGGCGAGCGTTAATTATTTTTCGCCCGTCTTTAGTTGACATACGCTTGCGAAAGCCATGTTTTTTACTTCTTCTTTTATTATGTGGTTGAAAAGTTCGTTTCATTTTTTATAAATTATTTATGATAAAAATAAAATTAGCTAAATTTCGTGTGCCCCATTATCTACTACCAAAACAAGGGCAGCTAAATCAGATATTTATAATCAGCTAAAGACAGAGTTATATACAGATTTTTCGCTAACTTGTCAAGCATAGAATATATTTCTGTGAGCCTAGTGTAATAATCAATTATCTATCATATAAAACAAAGATTAACGCATACAAAAAGGTGTGATGGATAAATATGGAGCACATCAAATAGGAGAGATAAATATAATGTTAATCTATAAGTAGATGATATATTAGCAGTGCTTTGTTAGCTAATATGTTTTTTATTAACTTAAACTTATTTAAAAATGGATATGATAGAAAGACTTGTTACTCATACTCAAAAAGATGAGGACGGAGATATTATTAGAATAGGAAATAAAAATGAACAATGGGCTTTCACTGTATATCAAGCAATATATCAAATAAAAAACAATAAATGTTTGTATTATTCTCGACATCCTACTTGTTCTGTTATGAGTGAGGTAATAGTAGTTAACGATAGAGTTAAGGGCGAATATTTACGCACTGCCAGTGATGGACATACTGAAAATAATTTGGATAATTTGCCTGATTTATAAAAAAACTCTGAATAAAAAATAAATCCTAAGAATTATCAGTATCAGCACCACCACTAAAATTACTGCTTTGGGTGATAATACCCCCTTTTAATTGATATATTTTATCACAATATCTAAGGGTAGATAATCTATGGGCGACTACTAAAATAGTCTTTTTTCGAGATAAAGAATTAATCGCCTTAATAACGGCAGTTTCAGTTTCTTGATCTAAGGCAGAGGTGGCTTCATCCATAAATAATATTTCAGGATTGTTATATAAAGAACGAGCAACACCAAGCCTTTGCCTTTGCCCCCCGCTAAGTTTAATGCCTCTTTCACCAATTAAAGTATTAATTTTTTCTGGCAGTGAGCTCACAAAGCCCCAAGCTTGAGCTTTTTTTAATGATTCAATCACTTTATCACGATCTATTTCATCGTCTTCCAGGCCGATAGCAATGTTTTGCAATATACTATTATCAGATAAATATATAGCTTGAGGAACGTAGCCTATTTTCGTATACCAACTTTTAAGGTTGGTTTGAATATCTATTCCATCCACTGCCACCAAGCCTTTTTGTGGGGCTAGCAGGCCTATTATAATATCAATTAAGGTAGATTTTCCCGCTCCCGTCTCGCCCATAAAGCCTACTACGTCTCCTTTGTTGATGGTTAAGTTCACATTATTTAACACATTTTGAGAAGCGTTATCGTAGCGGTAAGAGAGGTTAGTTATTTTAATAGAATTTTGGAAAGATAGCTGATTAGTAGATAGGGAAACATCTTTTTTAATCGGGGTTAAAGCTAGCGAGTGGCTAGATTTTTCTACTGAATGCAGATGTTTTAGATAGATCGCATAATAGCTAATCCTAGATAGGCTAGGCAAAGCTCTAATGGCGACTAGAGCGTAGGTTCCGACTAGGGGGATAATAACATCTGCTTTATTTAATTTTATCAGCACTAGTAGTAAAATAATAAATATTCCCACAAAGATAGTCTCTAAAAGTATTTTAGGTAAAGTGCTAAAAATTAAAGACATAGAGTCTATTTTCATTGCTTGGCGATTAAATTGATTATATTTATTTATAAAATAATTTTCTCTCGCCAAAAGTCTTATTTCCTTAATGCCAGAAATAGCTTGTAATTTTATATGACTAATTTTTTTGAAGAGGATACTTCTTTGACGACCTAATTTATCTGCATTATTTTTTTGAAATTTATAAATCGCCCAAACTAAAAAAAAGCTTAAAGAAGTGAATCCTAAAGAGACATAATAATTTATGATAATTAATAATCCCATTAAAGAAGATAACAAAAATATTTCGGTAGTAAATAAAGATATATATTCTAGTTTTGGTCTTAATTTTTCAGTAGAATTTAAAGATTTTTCGATACTAGAAAATCCATTTCGCAAATGAAATTCAAATGGTTGACGCATTATAGATGACATCAGCTGACCACAGACTTTAGCGGTTTTTTCTATAGAAAAATTAAGTGCTATAATAGTAATGCCTAGCTGCAAAGCTCCTTTAAGGGCAAAGGCCATGAACACCAAGAACATTAACCAAAGGATAAATTCATTAAAGGTGATCGGAGCGAAAAAGGAATACACAAAAGATAAATGATTATCATCTTTACTAATCGAATCAGGCCTATTTAACGCCTTAATTAATAAATATAATGTTCCAATGGCAATAGCTTCCAAACTAGCAGATATAATTTGTAGCATATTGATCGCCATAAATTTAATTTTCTCATGGCCAGTCAGCTGTTTTAGGGTGGTTAAGATAATTTCTAACATAGTAGTTTGTGGCTATGAAGATAGTGACTATTGGTTATAACGATGATTTAATGGGAATAAAATAGATAAAAATAAATAAATATAAACAAATATAAGCAAAGAATAAAAACAATATAAAAAACTAGATTATCATTTTAAGGGTAAGATTAAATCTTCCCATACTAGCACTAAGTGTATATGTTGAGCATAATAATATACTATTATCTAAAAAGTTAAAACAAAACACAAGCAGCATAAAATTATCATAAACTATGTTTTCAGGAAACCAAGTTAGAAAATCGTTTATCAATTACTTCCAGTCAAAAGACCACCAGCACGTGCTTAGCTCTCCATTAATTCCGCATGATGATCCTAGTATACTATTTATAAATGCGGGCATGAATCAATTTAAAGATGTTTTTTTGGGTAAAGAAACGCCTAGCTATAAAAGGGCGGTTACCCATCAAAAGGTAATTAGAGCGGGGGGCAAGCATAATGATTTAGAAAATGTGGGATATACGGCTAGACATCACACATTTTTTGAGATGATGGGAAATTTTGCGTTTGGTGATTATTTTAAAAAAGAAGCTATAATTTATGCATGGGATTGGTTGACTAAGGAGTTAAAAATACCAGAAAGCAAGTTAGCGGCGTCAGTTTATTATGAAGATAAAGAATCGTTAGAGATTTGGCATAAAACAATAGGATTGCCTTATAGCAAGATAGCGAAGCTGGGGGAAAAGGATAATTTTTGGTCAATGGGAGATAGTGGGCCATGCGGGCCGTGCTCAGAGATACATTTTGATATGGCAAAGGGGGAAAAGGGAGGTGTGATAGATTCTTTAGAAGCTGATGATGGCCGATTTTTGGAGATTTGGAATTTGGTATTCATGCAATTTAACCGCACTCCAGATGGAAAGCTTAGCCCACTGCCAAAGCCAAGCATAGATACAGGTTGTGGGTTAGAGAGGATTTGTTCTGTTTTGCAAGGGGTGGAATCTAATTTTGATATAGATATATTCGCTCCTTTGGTGGGCAGCATATCTGAAGCAGCAGGAATAAAATATCGAGAAGATTCAGCTAAAGATGTGTCCATTAAGGTGATAGCCGATCATATCAGAGCAGCTGTTTTTGCTATAGCAGATGGAGTTATTCCGGGAAATGAAGGGCGGGGATATGTGCTAAGAAGAATAATTCGCCGAGGATTAAGGCACGCAGGGATATTAGGCATAGAGCATGGAGGGTTTAGCCAAATAGCAGAGAAATTTTTACCTGATATGTGGGATATATACGCCGAGCTCAAAGAAGGAAAACAAATGATCATAGGATCTATTAGCCAAGAGGAAGATCGGTTTCAGAGTACTTTAAAAAGTGGGGTTACCATTTTGAATGAATTTATCAAGCAAGCTCAAGCAGATAAAAAAGATGAGATATCAGGAAAAGATATTTTTAAGCTTTATGATACCTATGGATTTCCAGTCGATATAGCAACAGAGATGTTGCATAATGAAAAACTTACCTTCGGTAACACTGAATTTGATAAAGCCATGGAAGCTCAAAAAACAAGAGCAAGGCAGGCGGGCATGGTGAATAGCACGCAAGATTTAGCATTTTACCAAGAGGCTCAAGCTAGGCTAGCAAAGCAAACGTTTATTGGTTATGAGTTAAAAAGGATTAATACCAAAGCCTTAGCATTATTTCAGGATAATCAGCAAGTAGATAGGGTAACTAAAGAAAAAGAGTTCTCAATTTTACTAGATAAAACACCATTTTACGCCACTGCAGGTGGGCAAGTGGGCGATATTGGGGTTATTACATCTGATTATTTTCAATTAAAAGTAATGGCCACAACAAAGCCATTTAATGGATTTAATCTTTGCCAAGTTCGAGTGGTGAGTAGCTCGGTGGAACAACTTAACTGGGAGCATTTTGCTAAAGTGAACGCTAAAGTGGACTTAGATAAAAGAAAATTAACTTCTGCTAATCACACAGCGACGCATCTTTTGCATAGTGCTTTGCGCGAGGTGCTGGGCAGCGCAGTAAAGCAAGCAGGTTCTTATGTTGATTTTGAGAAATTAAGATTTGATTTTAATAGTAATAAATCATTAAGCCACCGTGAGCTAGCAGAGATAGAATCAATAGTAAATAAACGTGTTATGGAAAATCAACTAGTCACCACAAAAGAAATGCCATACAAGGAAGCTTTACAAATGGGGGCGATGGCATTTTTTGGAGATAAATATGGTGATTTAGTAAGAGTGGTTAAAGCAGGGTCTAGCAGTGTAGAATTATGTGGGGGGACTCACGCTACAAGAACGGGAGATATATCATTTTTTAAAATTATCTCAGAACAAAGTGTGGCCGCTGGATTAAGAAGAATTGAAGCATTTACTGGCCAAAAAGCACTGGGCCACGTTAATTTTCACCTAAACCAAACCGAAGAGCTGAGCAAATTATTATCGGTTAAAACGGAAGATTTAGCTGATCGAATTAAAATATTACTGAAAAATAATAATCAGCTAGAAAAGCAAGTAGCAGCTACCAAACTACAAATGATAGAAGCCAAAATTAAAACGGCAACAGATAATCAGAAAATGATAAAATCGGATTCATTTGTTTGGATAAACGTGCCTATAGGTGGTGATTTGAAGAGTTATGCTAATTTAGCAAAGCAGCATTATCCACAAGGGTTAAGTGTTTTGTGGCAACCACAAGCCGATAATAAAGGGGTATTGGCTTTGGCAGTGGGAGCTAAAGAGGTGACGAAGAAAATAAAAGCGAATGATATGTTAAAAAAAATCATGCCCCAGATAAACGGCAAAGGTGGGGGCAGAGCAGATTTTGCGCAGTGTAGCTGTGATTTTGTTGACCCAAAAAAAATGGAAAAGATAATCAGGGAAAACTTTTATGCCAATCCAGATGACAGTGGCTAGAACAAGCTCGATAATAAGCTCCATGACAAGATTCATAATTAATGACTATCTATTGGTGTTCACTCTTTAGTCGCTAAATTTATTTGAGGCTTATTTTAGATAATTGAGATAGATTAGCAGTAATAATCAAAAATTATATCACTTAACAATTAAAACAAAAAAGATAACTTTTGAGAGCAAGATGAAGAACTATTTACGTATTTTACAAAATGTTTTAGATAATGGGATCAATAAAGATGATCGCACTAAAACTGGGGTACGTTCTTTGTTTGGAGAAAAGATGAGGTTTGATCTTAATAAGGGATTTCCTTTGCTGAGCACTAAAAGAATCTATATAAAAGGGGTTTTAGCGGAGTTATTATGGTTTATTAGTGGTGAGACTAATCTTGAACATTTACATAAAAATAATTGTCATATCTGGGACGAATGGGCTGATGAAAAAGGTGATTTAGGGCCAATATATGGCCAGCAGTGGAGAAATTGGCAAGGTGCACAAGATAAATATGATCAATTAGCTATTTTAATGGAAAATCTGGTTAAAAATCCTAATAGTCGCCGGCATATATTAAATGCTTGGAATTTAGATGATTTACCTGATGAAAGTTTAAGCCCGCAAGAAAATGTTGAAAATAAAAAAATGGCTCTAGCACCTTGCCATCTGTTAGCTCAATTTTATGTAATTAATAATCGCCTCTCTTGCCAAATGTATGCTAGGAGCCAAGATTTCTTTTTAGGTACCCCTTTTAATATAGCTAGTTATGCATTTTTAACTCATATGATCGCTCACCAGCTGGGCTTGGAGGTAGCGGAACTTATTTGGATTGGTGGTGATGTGCATTTGTATAACAATCATATATCACAAGTTAAAAAGCAGCTGGGCAGAACTCCTAAGGCTTTATTACCTACTTTAACATTTAACCGTAAGCCAGATAATTTATTTTCTTATAAAGTAGATGATTTTATCATCAATAATTACTCCCCAGAGCCAGCGATAAAGGCGGATATAGCCATATAGAAAGATAATTTTTAAAGATAAATAATTTAGATAAAATGACAAATATAGCAAGAAATTTTACTGATATAAAACACCATATGACGCTGGTGCAAGACAGCATTTGCCAAGCTTTAGAAAAGGCTAGTGGCGATAAATTTAAAACAGATGAGTGGAATTATAAACAAGGCAAAGGCGGAGGGCTTACTAAAGTTATTACTGGCGATGTCATAGAAAAAGGAGGAGTAAACTTTTCTGCTGTTGAGGGACGGATAAATGAGAAATTAGCAAAAAAAATGAAGGTATCATCAAATACAGAATTTTTTGCTACTGGTGTTTCTTTGGTGTTGCACCCTAAAAATCCGTTTGTTCCTACAGTGCATATGAATATTAGATATATTGATACCGGCGAAAAATGGTGGGTTGGCGGAGGAATAGATATGACCCCTTATTATCCTAATATAGATGACATCAAGCATTTTCACCTTACCCTTAAAAAGGTGTGTGACCAGCACCGGGCTGATTATTATGAAAAGTTTAAAAAATGGTGTGATGAATATTTTTTTATAAAGCATCGAAACGAAGCTAGAGGAGTGGGGGGGATATTTTTTGATTATATAAATGACGATTGGCAGAAAAATTTTAATTTTGTGTTGGATCTAGGAAATTCTTTTAATGATAGCTATATACCGATCTTGAATGCCCGAAAGGATATTGCTTATAGTGAAGAAAACCGTAAATTTCAGTATTATCGGCGGGGTAGGTATGTGGAATTTAACTTGATTTATGATAGAGGAACTTTGTTTGGCTTGGAAACGCAAGGTAGAATAGAATCTATTTTAATGTCTTTGCCTCCCTTAGCTAGCTGGGTTTATGATTATAAACCTACTGCAGGAACGGCTGAAGCTGAAATATATAAATATTTAACCCCCCAAAACTGGGTTTAATTTTTATTTATTGGTGATATATTTTTTTTAAAAGATAATTATATATTTTTATTTGGTCAAATATTACTCACATGATGTATCAACCCATCTGCAATAGGCTAAAAAATATTTTATTTTTAAAAAAGAGTGTAAATGAGACATGCCAAAGATATATTTTAGCGATTAGAAAGGCTCTAGCAGTAATTATTTTATCAATTATCATATTTTCTGATAAGATAAATGGGCAAGATAAAAAAGAAGCAAGGAGCAATATTAGCCCCTTTCCTATTATTACCGAGTTACAAGACGATAAACATAATAAACAAGCAACGCTGAAAATATTTAATAAGCTAGTTGAAGTTTATGATATTAATGGCGATAAACAAGGATCGGCGGGCTATTATCACGATAAAGGGTGGCTATTTTTATATTTAGTAGATGCTAGCGAACAAAAATTAATTGTGGGTCGCTCTCGCCACCGGTTGATATATGATAAAAGTGGTAACTGGCTCGGATCTTACGCTGGAAGTGCCATCTATATGCATTTTTTTGATACGAAAGCTAAGTATTTAGGAAGAGCTAAGTGCATATTTAATCACGAGGCTTGTGGCACTGCTGGAGCTGCTTATATGCTGGGGTTATTTAGTGATGGGGATGGAAGTTAGGATTATTTCAATTTATAATAAAGAATAAAAAATAATAAAACTATTATTAGTTGTAATCCGAAGGTAAGTAGATATATATAAAATTTGTGCGATTTAGATATAATTTTTTTATTATTATTTTTCAAAATACTGCGTGGTTAGTTGGCTATAATACTTTCAGATAATGTCTTAGAGATAATAAAATTTCAACAAGACTGCTATAAAAATTTCAAAAATACTTTTTTAGTCCCTCATACTGCTTATAGCACTAGAGCGGCTTTAATGAAGCAACTTTCTGAAATTAAGAGTAAACGAGCGCTTAGGCAAGATGAGGCTCAAGTTATTGATCAAATTTCTACTCTTGAGGCATTACTTAAGAGGAAGGACCAAAGTGCGGATAATAGGATAAACCCACGCCGGCCTTATTTTGCTTTTTTCTCATTTTCAGAAAAAGGAGTAACAAAGAATTATTTTTTAGGGGATAGTACCTACCGGTTTGGTGACCAGCAGATATTACATTGGCGGGATTCGCCGATTAGTCGATTATTTTTTTATTATGGAGTAGAAGAAGATTTTGCGGAAGAATTAGCGGGAAGAGTGCGAGAAGGAATTATTTTAAAGCGTTATTTTCTAAGATTTGCTAAAGGAGAATTAGTAAATATAGTATTTGATAATCAGCAATTGCTATTTGATGGCCAAGATTGGAATATAAAATTATTAGCACCTAGGTTCCAAAAATCAAAAATTGCCTTTTCTAGTAATCCTAATAAAGTTTTAATGTCGTTAAGGGTGCTACTGGGAATGAAAACAGAGCATAAAAATTTTCAACCTCGACTTAATCTTTTATTAAATTTAAAGCAATATCAAACGGTAATTAGCCCGATTAATCAGGTAGTGCTAGCTTTTGGCACAGCTGGTTCAGGTAAAACTACTATGTCTTTACATCGGTTGGTGTGGTTATCTCAGGAAAATCCTGCTTTATTTAACCTTGGCCAGATGGCTATTTTTACTTCAAGAAAATCAATTGCCCACTATTTGGATAGTATTTTAGCGGGGATAGATGCTAAATCTCATCCTCAAGCCTATGTAGTCAAGGATTATTTGAGTGATTTGTTGTACTATACCTTCGCCAAGCATTTCAGAGTAAATCCTGATAATTATACCTTGATATCCGCCACTAGAGTAAAAAAGAGTAATGAATTAAAAGATGCTCTAGATTTATTTTTACGAGTACAAATAAATAATTTAAGTGCTCAATTGGCTAATATTCGCCAAAGTTTAGCGATTGATGATGCTGATGATAATAAAATGCTCAAGTTAATCAAAGAATTATCCAAACTTGGTTTTTTGAAAGCGTTAGTTAAGATAGCAAATATAACAAATTATAAATCACCATCTAACTATTCGGTAACCAATATGCAGCGCTTAAAAAGGGTTCTAAATAGCTGTATAGGCGATCAGGAAATGGAGACTAATGAAGGATCTATTTTATTTAGAGCTTGGGATTTATTTTTTAGTGATTTTTCTATGCTAGAGGAAGTGATAAGGAAGATTGAGCATATAAGCTCAATTGGAGGGGCTGAGCAAACTATAAAATGGTTTAAAAATAATTATCTCCATTGCCAAGATCAGATAATAGCTAAATTTTTATCTTCGCCTGAAGAAATTTCATCATCAGAAAAAATACCATCCCATAACCCTTTAGATGAAGATGACGCCGCAATTCTCCTTTATATGCACCGTCAATTAGGGGGAGAGCTAAAATTAAGGGGTAAAAATATATCTTTTTGCTCTATCTTAATTGATGAAGGGCAAGATTTAAGTTTATTGGAAATAAGCCTTTTATCTTCTTTAGCCAAACAGCCTAGAAATTTAATGATAAGCGGGGATTTACATCAACAAACCACCAACCAAACAGGTATAGCACATCTAGATCAATTAAAATCTCTTTTTAAAGAGCAAAAATTAATCACCAATCATTTGTCCACTAGCTACCGAGCAACTAAACAGATAATGCAATTTGGGATAGATTTACTAGCCGATAATACAGAATCTGCATCAATAGCTATGCCCACTAAGGTGGGGCCTCCGGTTAAGCTGTGGCAATTTAACTTAAGGGGAGCGATGTGCACTCATTTATATGAAACCTTGAAGCTATTGAGCGAATCAACCACTCAGTATAGCGTTGCGCTGTTGTGCTTAAATGAAGATATTGCTCAAAATATTTATAATGAATTATCTTATTTTCAACTAGCCGATTTAAGACTAGTATTAAATGAGGCATTTAGTTTTAAACCAGGGATTGATGTTACCACTATTGAAGATGCCAAGGGATTAGAATTTGATTATGTATTTATCTTTGATGTAAATTCACTAGATTTCCCTAAGAGCCGGTATATGAAGCATTTGTTATATACAGGGGTTACCAGAGCTTGTTTTGAACTTATTTTGTATAGCCTAAATGAATTTAGCGATATCATACCAGAGAATCATAAAAAGTTAGCTCTAGCGGGCTAAAACATATAATTTGAGGGCGATTATTTATTTAATTCAATTATTTTATTAATAATTTTACTAGCTAAAGCCGCCTTAGTCATTTTAGGTAAATCAATACGAAAATCTTTACCAAGCAAAGTAGCTTTATTATAATCAGAACCTAATACACTTTCGGTAGGCTCAATTTTATTTGCTACTATCATATCTAAATTTTTATTTATCAATTTTTGCTGAGAATTTTTGATTAAATTTTCAGTTTCTGCCGAAAAACCTACTAAAAACACATTATCAGGCTTATTTTCGCCAAATTTAGCTAAAATATCAGTACTTTTACTAAAATTAAGAGAAAAATTGGCTTGTTTGATTTTAATTGAAGAATAATCGCTTTGATAATCGCTTACAGCAGCAGTTTTGATGATAATATCTTGATTCTTTGCCTGACTAAAAAAAGCTTTTTCCATCTCCAAAGAAGTTTTAACGTTAATCACTTTATCTGCGATAAGAGGGGGTATATCTTTAGTTAAAGCGGCTATAATAGTGGTCTCTGCTCCTAAATTAATCAATTGCAAAGCTAATTCAAAACCCATTTTCCCACTAGCCGCATTACCGATAAACCTAAAAGGATCAATAGGTTGAATGGTTCCCCCTAAAGTTATCAAGATCTTTTTACCTTTTAGCGGCTGATTAAGGTGATCGCCAGACAAAATTTGCTGAACTATTTTATCAATAGCAGCTAATCGGCCAGGACCAATAGAATCGCAAGCTAAATAACCAGATTCAGGAGGAATAATTATTACCCCCCTTGATTTTAATTTAGCAATATTTTCTTGCACAACTATGTTTTGCCACATTAAGTTGTTCATCGCTGGAGCCACATATATTTTAGCATTACTAGCTAAAAAAACAGTTGATAAAAGATCGTCAGCTAGGCCAGTAGCCATTTTAGCAATCATGTTAGCACTAGCGGGGGCGATTAAAAATAAAGGATAATTTTGTGCTAATTGAATGTGTCCAATATTAAATTCTTCATCCAGATCAAATAAAGATAGGGCAACCTTTTGCTGCGAGACACTTTGAAAAGTTAACGGAGTAACAAATTTTTGAGCAGCCTTGGTTAAGATAACCTTAACCGAAAAATCATTTTTTTTGCATTGACGAACAATCTCAATTGCTTTGTAACAAGCGATTCCTCCGCAAACTCCGAGTAAAAGTTTTTTTTGATTCATCAAATGATTGAGTATAAGATTTCAAAGATGGTGGATATTCTCCTTGAGCGTGAAGATCTAGCAATAATTTTTGTACTAAGGGCTTATCTTCCTTATAAGTAATACCAAAAGGATTGTTTTTAGCAGATAGCACCTTAACTTGGCAAAGATTATTTGCTATAGCCTTCTTAATTACGGTGGGCAGCATAAATTCTTGATTGGCTAGGTCATGGCTGTGATTAAGAAAAACATCAAATTCCTTCGTTAAAAAATCTAATATCTGAGGGGTGAACCCCCAACAATTCATAGATACTTTTTCATCACCGCTATAGCTAGCACCCGCTTCATCAAGTATTATATTATCTAGATTTTTCTTTAATCCAAATCTTTCGCTTATCCCCAGCAATTTACCTTGCTTAACTTGGCAAATACCTCTAGAAACCACTCCATTTTTAGATAGACAATTAGCTAAACGAAATCCAACTAAGCTATAATCATTAGTAGTGGATTTGGTTGATGTTAAAAAATCATACGTAGCCTTAAAGCTAAATCGACCATAAAAATCATCAGCATTAATCAAGGCAAAAGGGGTGGTTAAATGGTTACGACAAGCATATAGAGCATGAGCAGTTCCCCAAGGTTTTAGCCTAGTTATTTTTTTGGTTAGGTGGGGGACGTCAGTTTTGCTTTGCACGATTATATGGCAATTTAGGGCAGAAAAAGGAAGTTCTTTGATTTTTTGGGAAATAGTATCTTCCATTTCAGGAGAAATCACTATATGTAGCTTTGAAAACCCACAAAGCCAAGCGTCGTAAACGGCGTAATCAAGCAAGCTTTCCCCATTAGGGCCAAAGCTATCAACTTGTTTTAAACCACCATATCTAGAACCCCAACCAGCGGCTAAAATAACCAATTCAGGCATAATTAAGTTTAGCTAAAATTATTTGTTATAATTAAATCTACTATAAAATAAATACTAAAGGCATAGTTAGGCAAAATTTATGATAAACGAGTATTTTTTTATATTTCTGATAAAAACAAAGGTTTGTCAAATATGTTAAAAGGTGATAGTCTTCCAAGCTGGCTTGAGCAGATGATGGGAACACATATATAAGATAAAATCTTTAGTATAAGTTAATGGCTATCAGCATGGAGCAAGATATATTAAAAAGCAACAAAATTAAATCAATAAACCAACCTTTTGGATTGTATGATCCAAAATCTGGTAAAGACGCCTGTGGGGTGGGTTTAGTGGTTGACAAATCTGGTGAAAAATCACATCAAATAATTGAAGATGCCCTAGAGATTTTAAAAAATCTTGAGCATCGTGGAGCGTTAGGAGAAGATAAGCTAGCTGGTGATGGGGCAGGTATTACCACCCAGATACCGCATAAATTTTTCCAAAAAATCGCGAAAGAGCAAGGAATAGATCTGCCAGATGAGCAAGATTATGCCCTAGGCACGGTTTTTTTGCCACCTGATAAAGAGCAATCAAAAGCATATCAAAACTTAATAGAGCAAGCCCTAGCCGCTGAAAAATTAACGCTAATCGGTTGGATTAGGGTAGCGACTAATGGTGATTGCCTTTCGCCAAATATGCTAAGCATGCAGCCTGATATTAGGCAATTTATTATAAAAAAGAATAGCCGCAGCATTCAAAATTTTGAAAGAAATCTTTATATAGCGCGCCGAGTAATAGAAAATAAGGCGTGGCAAAGTGAAATGGGGGGCAAGGAATATTTTTATATTCCGCTCATTTCTTCTCAAAGGATTGTTTATAAGGGAATGCTTATTTCAGAACAGCTTTATCAGTATTTTCCTGATTTAAAAGACCCACTTTTTGAGAGTGCATTAGCGTTAGTGCATCAAAGGTATTCTACTAATACTTTTCCTAGTTGGGGGTTGGCTCATCCCTTTCGGTTAATAGCTCATAATGGGGAAATAAACACTTTAAGGGGTAATATAAATCGTTCTAATGCTAGAGAGTGCCAGATTCAATCAGATTTATTTGGCACAAGGCTAAGTAAAATATTTCCGATAATAATGGATGGCTCGAGCGATTCATCAGCTTTTGATAATACTTTAGAGCTACTGGTTATGGCGGGCCGCTCAATTGAGCATGCTTTGTTGTTGATGATGCCGCAAGCGTGGGAAAATGATGATGGTTTAGATTTAGAATTAAAGAGTTTTTATCAATATGGTTCAGCATTATTTGAGGCGTGGGACGGGCCAGCGGCGATGGTTTTTTGCGATGGACGAAAAATAGGTGCGATGCTAGATCGCAATGGGTTAAGATCAATTAGATATTTAGAAACAATGGGGGGAAAATTCATATTAGCATCAGAAGCAGGGGTGTTGGATATTGATATTAATGATATAAAGCATAAAGGCAAGCTAGGTCCGGGGGAAATGATAATGGTTGATACTAGTAAAGGAGAGATAATCTATGACCGGCAGATCAAGCAAGAGGTGGCAGGCCAACATTCTTATCAAAGGTGGGTAGAAGAAAATATGATCACGCTTGATAGTTTGCCAGCCTCTGCCGCCCTTAATGTGCCTGATTTGGAAGAGATAAAGTCTAGGCAAATGGTATTTGGCTATACTAGCGAGCAAAAAAATTTACTGCTAAAATCTATGGGAGAAATGGGGGCTGAAGCAACGCACGCTATGGGCACTGACACACCTTTAGCCGTATTATCAAAATTCACAAAATCACTATCTCATTATTTTAAACAATCCTTTGCTCAAGTAACTAATCCAGCGATAGATCCGATTAGAGAATCTTTAGTGATGTCTTTGCGTTCGGTGGTGGGGGGTGGATATAATGTATTAGAAGATAATTCACAAAATTGCCATATACTAGTAATAAAGCAACCAATTTTAACTAATGCAGAGTTAGAGCAGTTAAGAAATTATGAAAATGTCTCCTTTAGGTCTTGTGAAGTAGATATTTGCTATTCACTTTACGAAATATCTTTAGATCAAGCGGTGGATAATTTATCTAAAGAGGTGGAATTGAGAGTGGATGAAGGATATAGATTGATAGTGCTTAGTGATCGTAATTTTTCTAATTATAAAGCACCAATCCCTTCGCTATTAGCGGTATCAGCGGTGCATCATTATTTGATACGTCAGAAAAAAAGGGGAAAGGTGGGCTTGATTATAGAAACAGGAGAGGCTAGAGAAATACATGATTTTGCTTGCTTGATTGGTTATGGGGCAGGAGCGATTAATCCATATTTAGCCTTTGAGACTATTTCGGAAATGGTAATAGGCAATTCTGTGAGTGGGGTAAGTGAACATGAGGCTCATCAAAATTATATTAAGGCGGTGCAAATAGGATTAAAAAAGATTTTTGCTAAGATGGGTATTTCTACCTTACAAAGTTATCATGCAGCTCAAATTTTTGAGGTGGTAGGGCTAAGCTCATCATTTGTTGATAAACACTTTACAGGAACAATAACATCTATCGAGGGGATAGGGATAAATGAGTTAGGTGATGGTATAATAAAAAAGCATAAAGCGGTCTATTTAGCTCAAGAAAGGGGAGCACCGCATTTATCAACAGGAGGTGAATATCATTGGCGAAAACAAGGAGAGGAGCACTCCTATAATCCAGATACGGTGCATCTTTTGCAGCAGTCAGCGTGGCAAAATGATCAGGCACTTTATGATAAATTTAAAGCTAAGGTTAATGGAAGCACCAAAAGGGGCAGTGTAATTAGGGGATTATTTAAATTTAATTATGAAAAACGACCTTCTTTGCCTTTAGCCAAGGTTGAATCAGCAGAATCTATCATAAAGAGGTTTTGTGGAGGGGCGATATCAATCGGGGCAATTGGCAAAGAGGTGCATGAAACTATAGCCGCTGCTTTGAATGGCATAGGAGCGAGAAGCAATACAGGTGAAGGGGGAGAAGACGAAGCTAGATTTAAAGTGGGAGACGATGGTGTTTTACGCAGAAGTGCGATAAAGCAGGTGGCCTCAGGAAGATTTGGTGTGACTAGTCACTATTTAGTTAACGCTGATGAAATACAAATCAAGATAGCACAAGGAGCTAAACCAGGTGAGGGGGGCCAGCTAAACGCGGTTAAGATAGACGATTATATAGCTAAATTACGCCATACCATCCCTGGAGTAACCTTAATTTCTCCTCCACCGCACCACGATATTTATTCTATAGAGGATTTGGCTCAGCTTATATTTGATTTAAAAAATGTTAACCCTAAAGCCGATATGAGTGTAAAATTAACTTCTTCTAGAGGCATAGGAGCGGTGGCTGCGGGGGTGGTGAAAGCTAAGGCTGATGGAATTGTGGTAGCAGGCTATGACGGGGGCACTGGGGCCTCTCCTGCCACATCAATTAAACATGCGGGCATTCCTTGGGAGATAGGCTTAGCTGAGGTGCAGCAGGCTTTGGTGGCTAATAATTTACGAGCTAAGGTTAAATTGCAAGTTGATGGTCAATTAAAAACTGGCTATGATGTTGTGGTGGGGGCTATGCTAGGAGCAGAAGAATTTGGCTTTGCTACATCTCTATTAATTACTCTTGGTTGCATTATGATGCGAAAATGCCATCTAAACACCTGCCCAGTGGGGATAGCCACCCAGAATAAGGATTTACGAGCTAACTATCGAGGCAAGCAGGAGTACATAAAGAATTACCTAATGTTTGTTGCTCATGATGTGCGAGAGATTATGGCAGATTTGGGATATGCTAAATTTGCGGATATGGTGGGTGAATCTGATCATTTAATGGAAGATAAAACATTAATTTCAGATATGGGCATGAATATAAACTTAAATAAGCTGTTAACCAAGGTAGCGTCAAAAACTGATACTTATCGCCATAAATCTAAGCATCACAACAATATAAAGGACGTTTTAGATCAAAAGTTAATCAAAGAATCAGCAAAAACCTTGCAAAAAGGGGAGAAAACTCATTTAACTAACCAAATAATTAGAAATAGTGATCGCTGTGTGGGTAGTATGCTAGGTGGCAGAATTAGTGATATTTATGGGGCTAAGGGATTGGCGGAAGATACTATTAAAATAGATTTATGTGGCACTGCAGGGCAGAGTTTTGGGGCGTTTATCCCTGAAGGATTAAGTTTAAAATTAGTAGGTGAAGCTAATGATTATGTAGGTAAAGGATTATCTGGGGGCAAGATAATAATTTGTCCACCTAAAGGTGCTCTTTATGAAACTGAAAAAACGGTGATAGTAGGCAATACTTGCCTTTATGGAGCTACTTCGGGCAAGGTTTTTATTGCAGGGATGGCGGGGCAAAGATTTGCAGTGCGAAATAGTGGGTGTGATGCGGTGGTGGGAGGAGTTGGTGACCATGGGTGTGAATATATGACCGGTGGCCGAGTGGTGGTGCTAGGCAAAACAGGGAAAAATTTTGCTGCGGGCATGAGTGGGGGAATAGCTTATATTTATGACCCTACTAATAGTTTTAAAGACACTTGCAATCAAAGCATGGTGGAAATAGTACAAATAACAAATAGAATTTTTATAAATGAGTTAAAGGGGCTGCTTAACGAATATTTTGAGATAACTAATAGCCAGATTACTAAGTTTATACTTAGCAATTTCACTAAAAAAATACATGATTTTGTGATGGTGATACCATTTGAATATCGCAAAATTTTATCGGCGTAAGAGCGTAGCAAGGAAGGGATGTTGGATAGATAATGGATGATATATAATATAATCAATTAATAATAATATCATTATGGGAAAATTAACGGGATTTATGGAATATCCGCGAGAAAAGATGCGCAAAGAGCCAGTTTTTTCGCGAATTAAGCATTTTAAAGAATTTATACATCCCCGAACGAATGACAGAGTCAGAACACAAGCGGCTAGATGCATGGATTGCGGGGTTCCTTTTTGCAATAACGCTTGCCCGGTGAATAATCTTATTCCTGATTTTAATAATTTGGTTTATGAATCTCAATGGAAAAGTGCCTATCATAGCCTGATATCAACAAACAATTTTCCTGAATTTACAGGGCGTATTTGCCCAGCTCCGTGTGAGCCGGCGTGCACAGTGGCGATTATTGATAAGCCTGTTGCGATAAAGCATATTGAGCTATCAATCATTGAAAATGCGTTTAAACGAGGCTGGGTCAAGCCTAAAATAGTTACTAAGCGGTCTAATATCAAAATAGCGATTATCGGCTCTGGGCCAGCTGGAATGGCGGCAGCAGATAATTTAAATATTGCTGGGCATAATGTGGTTGTTTTTGAGAAACACCCTCACTTTGGCGGGCTTTTGCGATATGGCATACCTGATTTTAAATTGGATAAATCCGTTATTGATAGGAGAATTAATATTCTAAAACAAGAAGGGATAAAATTTATTGCCAATTGCACAGTAGATGGAGCTTATATTAAGGAACATATTTTTTCTAAATTTGATTTAGTATGCTTGTGCTGTGGAGCTGAAGAGCAAAGGGAGCTTGATATACCGGGCATTAAAAATTTAGCCGGTGTGCACTATGCGATGGAATATTTGGTGGGACAAAATAAATCTCTTCATGATAAAAAAAAGAATGTAAAACCTTTGATTAACGCTCACGGCAAACAAGTAGTTGTGGTGGGAGGGGGAGATACGGGTGCTGATTGTGTGGGAACTGCTATTAGGCAGGGGGCTAAATCTGTTACTCAGGTGCAATTACACAAAAAACAGCCATTAGAACGCTACGTAACCAATCCTTGGCCTAATTGGCCCAAAACATTTAACAACTCTTCTTCCCATGAGGAAGGGTGCATTAGGGAATTTTCTTATTTAACCAAATCGGTGCTTGGTAAAAATAAAATTGAGGCGCTTGAGGTGCAAAAAATTATTTGGCCAGATAATGAAATTGAGTCGGGGCAAAGGAATTATAAACTTTCTGGAAAAACTAAAAGCATCGCTTGCGATTTATTAATCAGTGCTTTAGGCTTTAGGCATACTTTGCATAATGGATTAGTCAAAGATCTTGATTTAGCATTAGATGGGCGAGGTAATTTGTTGGTTGATAATTTTCGTAGTAATAATTCTAGAATTTTTGCGGCTGGTGATATGGTGGACGGAGCTAATTTAGTAGTAACGGCGATAGATAGTGGGCGAAAAATGGCGACCATGGTTAACGAACATTTAGCGAGTATTTAGTTATTATGGTAATGAATATTGATTTATTAAGATTAATTTAGTTAGGGTTATGTGCGGAATAGTTGGTTGTATTGGTGAGGCTGGGGTAACTAAAATGCTATGTTCTGGGTTAAGAACATTGGAATATCGAGGTTATGATTCTTGCGGTATGTCTTTGATTGAGGCAGGAAAAATTGATATAATAAAAGATGTGGGCAGCATCGGCGAGGTTGATGAAAGGTGTAATTTTAACCAGCTAACAGGCATGGCAGGAATCGCTCATACCAGATGGGCTACGCATGGAGCGGTTACTATGCCTAATGCCCACCCTCATTTATCTAATGATAAAACTTTTTCTATTGCCCATAATGGCATTATCAATAATTATGAGCAGCTAAAAGCTGAATTAACGGCTAAGAAATATAGTTTTTCATCTGATACTGATAGCGAGGTGATAGCTAACCTTTTACAGTATTTTTATCAAAAAACTGGCCGTGTCACCAAAGCGATTGAAAAAACTGTTGCAAAATTGGAAGGCTGTTATTCATTGGCCATTTTATCTACACACGAGCCTAAATTAATTTTTGGAGTTAAATTTTTTTTACCACTAGTGGTAGGAATTTCGGCAAAAAAAATGTTTTTAAGCTCTGATGTGATGGGATTTTTAGTGCACACTAACAAGGTGGTGATTTTAGAAGATAATGAATATGTGGTAATTAGCAGCCAAGGGCATGATATTTTTAGCTTTACGGGTAAAAAACTAGCCAAAAGATTACCGATATTAATTAGCGACACCCAAAAAACGGCTACTAAAGGGAAATTTGCTCACTATATGCTTAAGGAGATATTTGATCAGCCGCAAATTATTTTGCATGCGTTAGCGATTAAAGAAGAAAAATTGCAAAAGATAGTAAACTATTGCTATCACGCTAAAAATCCTTATTTAGTAGGAATAGGCACCACTTTTTATATAGCTTTAGCGGGTAGTTATCTTTTTCAAGAATATGGAAAATTATTAGCTACTGCATTACCTTCTGATGAATTTTGCTTTAATATTAATTTTGATAAGGAAAAGCACGCACTTTTTATCTCTCAAAGTGGAGAAACCTATGATACTAAAGAAGCGTTAAGCTGTGCCAAAAAAAGTGGGATGAGCACTTCAGCAATAGGAAATTCTCCTCAATCTACTATCGCTAGATCGGTGGATTGCTTTTTGGATCAAAATTCGGGGCAAGAGATTTCAGTTGTTTCAACTAAGGCGGCCTTGGCTCAATTGGTGATAATGGGGCGAATTGCCGTTAGGATAGGCATTAAAAATAATATACAAACCTCATCAGATGCTGAAAAATATGACCAAGATTTAACCGATTTTAGCAAAAAATTGGCGGGCATGCTGCCTGGTTTAACCAAACAATTATCCGCTATCGCCACAAAGTGGGCGGGATATAGGCATATTTTATGTATGGGCAAGGGTATTTATCACCCAGTAGCTCTAGAAGCGGCGTTAAAAATAAAGGAAGTGGCTTATATTCACGCTGAAGGAATGCCCACAGGGTTTTTAAAACATGGCACATTAGCTTTGATTGATAAAAATGTTCCTTGTCTATTTTTCATGCCACCGAGTGCATCAAAGCATTTGTATGAGAGCACCTTAACCGCGATTGAGGAAGTGAAGGCGAGAGGTGGGGTGGTGATGGCTTTTTGTGAAGATGATAATGAATTGCTCAAGAAAAAATTAGATTATACTTTGCCTTTGCCTAAAATGCCGGGGCAGCTTTATCCATTTTATCAAATCATTATAATGCAGATTTTCGCCTATTATTTAGCTAATAAGTTAGGAAATCCGATCGATAAACCTCGAAATTTAGCAAAATCAGTAACAGTTCCATGAAATCTATTCCTGATAAAAAGCTTCATATTTTTGATATTGATGACACCTTAACTAGCACTAAATATGCGTATTTTTCTAGTTATATTGATATAGCTTCGGCCGAATTCAAAATTTCTGAAACTGACGCATTGAGAATTTTTGAGGATTTATTACTTATTTATGGGTCTGGCAATTATACTAAGATATTTAAAGGTTTTTGCACTATTTTAGGATTTGAGCATCTCTATGATGAGGTAAATAGGTTATCTAACCTATTTGAAGAAAAATTTTGGCAACGCCTAAAATTAGAAGATGGGGCACTTACTTATCTTAATAAATTACAAAAAAAATCTTATTTGCTGGGCATAGCCACCAATGGATATGCCAATTCTCAAAAACTTAAGCTTAGCAGATTAAAGATTAATTATTTTTTTAAACCTGCTTTTCGTATGATTTCTAGTGAAATAGGCTGTAGCAAGCCTGACCCTACTATGCTAAAGTTAATATTGAAAAACGCAAAAATTCCTGCCGAGCAAGCGGTCTATTATGGAAATAATTTATCCGATTTTTTAGCAGCCAAACATGCTGATATAGATTTTGTGCTCTATAATGGTAGCCAATATAAAGATGATAAAGTCGGTGAATTATCTTTGCCGTATGTGATTCAATCTTGGCAGGAAATAATATGATAAAATGGATGATTTAAAAAATGTATGATTATGACCTTATCATAATTGGCTCAGGGCCAGCTGGCGAAAAAGCCGCTATTCAAGCCGCCATATTGGGAGCTAAAGTTTTGATAATTGAAAAAGGAGATTGGCCAGGCGGCGCCTCAGTTTTAACTGGCACCATTCCGTCTAAAGCAATTCGCGAAACTGCTTGCTATATTAATCATCTAAAGAAAAATCATCTCCATGGTTTTGAAGTTAAGGTCACTCAGCAACTTTCAGCACTTGAGGTGCTGCATCGACATAATTTAATTTCTAATCGCCGGGCTAAAGGAATTCTGATTAATTTTAAAAAATATAATATTGCCTATATTCAAGCGAAAGCGTCTTTTATTGATCGGCACCAACTGGCTTTGACCTACCCTAATCAGGATAGCAAGAGCAGCCCTTCTATAAAAAAGGTAAGTGCACCTAAAATTATTATAGCAGTAGGCTCTAAGCCTTTTCATCCGGATGATGTGGGCTTTGATCACAAGTTTATCGTAGATTCAGATAGTATTTTGAAGATATCTGAAATCCCCAAATCCTTGATAATATATGGAGGAGGCGTGATTGGGTGTGAATATGCTTCAATATTTAGCTATTTGGGAACAAAGATTTTTTTAGTTAGTCCTCAAGCGGATTTATTATCATTTTTAGATAAGGAAATTAGCTCTTGCATAAAAAGTATTTATGAAAAATCAGGTATTACCATCTATCTGGACGCTCAATATGAAAAAATATCTCAAAAAAATGATCAAGTATCGCTAAAATTAAAATCAGGTGAAATTATATCAGCTAATATGCTGCTTTACGCAAATGGCCGTCAAGGCAACACCAAAGGGCTATGTTTGGATAATTGCGGGCTTAATGTTAATCAAAAATCACAACTTGATGTTAATAAATGTTTTCAAACATCAATCAATAATATCTATGCGGTAGGGGATATAATCGGCTTTCCAGCATTAGCCTCAACTGCTAATGGGCAAGGGCGCAGCGCAGCTCAACATGCTATTAAAGGGCACTTTGAGTTTTCCGATTTAAAAAATATTCCAATTGGTATTTATACAATTCCAGAGGTTTCCATGGTAGGCCTGAGCGAAGAAGCTCTGAACGAAAAAAAAATCCCCTATGAAAAAGGGATATGCCATTTTAAGGATTTAGCTAGAGCTGAATTGTTAGGAGAAGAAGAGGGATTATTAAAATTATTATTTAGTCCTAAAAGTAAAAAATTGCTAGGGGTGCATATTATAGGCTACTACGCGTCTGATTTGATCCATATTGGGCAAGCGATTATTTACTATGGGGGCACGATTGATTATTTTTTAAAAGAAGTCATCAATTTCCCTACCCTCTCCTCAGCCTACAAGGTAGCGGCTTGGGACGCTATTGGTAGATTAAATGAGACTTTTAATGAACAGTTGTAGCTTTTATTATGAGACTTACCAGTTAGATAGCTATCACCCTCCATTATTACAGGGTTAAGCTCGTGGTGCAATATGAAGGCTAAGCGGTGGTGAATATTCGTTCAAAACCAAGACAGCCCTACCGAATTTTTTTAATGAATTAAATAGCTATCACCCTCCATTATTACTGGGTTAAGCTCGTGGTGCAATATGAAGGCTAAGCGGTGGTGAATATTCGTTCAAAACCAAGACAGCGCTACCGAATTTTTTTAATGAATTAAATAGCTATCACCCTCCATTATTACTGGGTTAAGCTCGTGGTGAAATATGAAGGCTAAGTGGTGGTGAATATTCGTTCAAAACCAAGACAGCTCTACCGAATTTTTTTAATGAATTAAATAGCTATCACCCTCCATTATTACTGAGTCAAGCTTATGGCGAAATGTGATGACCAACCAGATAAAGCATATCCAGTCATAAATATCCATCCAAAATCAAACCAGCTCCGCGATGAGCCATTAGATGCAAAAAGGTAGATGAGGCTAACTAGATTTTTTTTCTTTTTCTGTGTCCTTAATTGGCAGCTCTTTCTTATCCTCCTTTTCCGGTTGATAATCATCATATTCAGCCAAAGTAATTTTAGCCATAAGAGAATTATCGCCTAACCGATTAGCTAGCTTATATATTCTAGTATAACCACCAAGGCGATTTTTGAATTTTGGAGCGTACTCATCAAATATTTTAATCACCGATTTACTAGAATTTAACCGCCGATAAGCAAGCCTCCTAGCATGCAAACTGGATTTTTTGCCCAAGGTAATTAATTTATCAAAAGCTCTTTTCAGCTCTTTAGCCCTAGCTAAAGTAGTAGAAATTTCTCCTCTTTCTGCTAATTGGGTGGCCAAACTTTTTAGTAGTGCCTTTCTTTGCCCTTTATTGACCCCTAATCTTCGAAAGGCTTTTCTGTGCCTCATTTTCTCTATAAATAATAAAATTATTGTTAAATTGAATTGGGTGAATCAGGCAATGCCATTCCTAAAGTTAGCCCCATACTAGCTAAAATGTTTTTTATCTCTTGCAAAGATTTTCTCCCAAAATTCTTTGTTTTCAACATTTCAGTTTCTGTTTTCCTTACCAACTGAGCAATCGTTTCTATTTTAGCGTTTTGTAAACAATTAATAGATCTTATAGAAAGCTCTAACTCATTGATATTTTTGATTAAATGAGGATTAGAAGTAATAGCCGGTTGGGGAGACTCTTCTTTATCCTCAGGGGCTGGTAAAAAGTTATCAAAATTGATGAAAGCCTTGTAATAATCAGTGATAATTTTACACGCGTACCCTAAAGCCTCTTTAGGAGTAACACACCCGTTAGTTGTTAAATTAAAGGTGAGCTTTTCATAATCAGTCTTTTGCCTTACCCTAGTATTTTCTATCATATAATCAGCCATCACTATAGGCGAATGATTAGAATCCAAATAGATAGCCCCTACCGGTAAATCTTCACGGAAATTTTCCTCAGCAGTGTTATACCCCCTCGCTATCTTGATGAATAGGGTCATCTCAAAATCAATGTCATGCTCAATATGGCATATAACATGATCAGGATTGATAATTTCAACCTTCTGATCAGTTATTATATCTCCAGCAGTAACCGTTTTAGGGCCTTTAACCTTAATATTCACATCAAACGAGCCCTTAGTGAGCGGCTTAATATAAAGATCCTTAAGGTTTAATATGATTTGCAGCACATCCTCTCTAACATATTTGATGGTCTGAAATTCGTGAGATACCCCCTCAATCTTTACCGCAGTAACCGCCGCTCCCACCAACGAAGACATCAAAATACGTCTCAGGGAATGACCAATAGTCTGCCCATAACCCTTATACAAAGGCTCTAACACAAACAAACCCTTATTTTCAGTATCCTTACAGGACACCGTTTCTGGAATGTCCATCTTTTCCCAATTATCCTTGAAAATATCAAGGTTCATCAAATTAACACCAGCCTCTTTAGCGGCCTCAACTTGGGTAATATCGATATCTTTTGCCATTTATAAAAGAATATAATTTTGTTACTAAAATATATAGTGTTATCCCAACGAATCTCTACATTCGTCGCCTTTTAGGAGGGCGACAACCATTATGAGGAACAGGGGTAACATCAGTAATGCTATTAATTTTTATCCCCTCAATTGCAACTGCCCTTAAAGCCGACTCTCTACCGCTTCCTGGGCCATTTATCTTAATATCAACCGATTTTACTCCTAAAGCCAAAGCATTTCTAATTGCGCTTTCGCCAGAAAGTTTAGCGGCGTAGGGAGTCCCCTTGCGTGAACCTTTAAATCCATGCAAACCAGTGCTAGACCAAGTTATCACATCCCCCACTGGTGTGGTGATGCTTACTAAGGTGTTATTGAAAGTAGCATTTATAAATACTATCGCATGGCTACTAATTTTACGTTCCTTTCGCTTGGTAGTTTTCTTTTTCGACATATTTAATATATTGTTATACTACTATTTCTTTCCCGCAATTCTGCGAGGTCCCTTTCTGGTCCTTGCATTAGTTTTTGTTCTTTGCCCCCTAACTGGTAATCGCTTGCGATGCCTAACTCCTCGGTAGCTAGCTAAATCAACAATTCTTTTGATGGATAAAGATACAAATCTTCTTAAATCACCCTCAATTTGATGACTTTGCAACTGTTTTCTAATTAAATTGGTCTGCTCATCAGATAAATCCTTCAATTTAATATCAGGAGAAATATTAACTCTTGATAATATTCGATTAGATAAACTGCGACCTATTCCGTGTATATAGGTTAATCCTATTTCTACTCGTTTATTATTGGGTAAATCAATTCCAGCAATCCTGACCATTTTTTACCCCTGCCTTTGTTTATGATTTCCATTTTCACAAATCACCCTCACCACCCTTTTGCGACGGATAACTTTGCACTTTGGACATATCTTCTTCACTGAAGATCTTACTTTCATGATTATTACTCTTTTAAATTATAAATTACTTACTCCTAAAAATAATTCGTCCCTTCCCTAAATCATAGGTAGAAACATTAACTATCACTGAATCACCTGGTAATATCCTAATATAATTCATTCTCATTTTTCCCGAAATATGAGCTAAAACTACATGCTTATTCTCTAACTCTACCTTAAACATAGCATTAGGCAAGGCTTCTAAAACTTTGCCGTTCATCTCAATATAATCAGAATTACTCACCCTATTTACTCAACGATGATATTAATCTATTAGTAACCTCTTGTATTTCTCCGGTAGCATCTATTTTTTTCAATATCCCCTTATTATTATAGTAATCAATCAACGGTTCGCTTTGAGCTCTAAAAACTTTTAATCTATTTAAAACCATTTCAGGTTTATCATCATCTCGCTGAATCAACTTAGATCCATCAATATCACACCTGCCCGCAACCTTGGGGGGCTTATACTTAATGTGATATTCTTCCCCAGTACTTTCCGATATCAGCCGCCCAGATAGCCTATCCAATAAAACATTATCTTCTATATGAAGATAAACAACCACATCAATTGCTCCCCCTAAATCATCCGAATTTTTATCCAAATAATTAGCCTGAGCTATTGTTCTAGGATAACCATCAAGAATAAATCCATTTTTATGCTCGCTGCCTTGCCCCAAAATGTTAACTAACATCTTAATCACTAATGGATCAGGAACCAACAACCCCTCATTCATATATTTCTTGGCGGTTAATCCTACTGAATCATCACTCCTCACCGCCTGACGTAAAATATCACCCATCGATAAATGAATAATCGAAAAATGATCTTCTAATTTCTTTGATTGCGTGCCTTTACCAGAACCAGGTTGCCCAAAAATAATAATTCTCATCAAATTATAATTATCTCTTAATAACGGCTGCGACTACGCATCTTTTTAATAAATCCATCATAATTTTGATTAACTAAAAATGTCTCTACTTTATTTGCCAAATCTAGTGCCACTCCTACCACAATTAGCAAAGAAGTTCCCCCAAAAAAGAATGGAACATTAAACCAACCATATAAAAGATTAGGCAATATAGAAATTGCCGATAAATATGTTGCTCCTACAAAAGTTAATCTACCTAATATTGAATTTAAATATGAAGCAGTTTTTTCACCTGGACGTATGCCAGGAACAAAACCGCCATATCTCTTTAAATCATCAGATATCTTAATCGGGTTGAACTGCAAGGCATTATAAAAATAACAAAAGAAAAATATTAATAAAGCAAATATCATATTATAAATAATACTACTAGGGGTAAGATAAACACCTAAATTCTTTATCCAAGGCGTTTCCACAAAAGCCGTGAAAGTTGATGGAAATGCCAATAAAGAAGATGCAAAAATAATCGGAATAACCCCCGAAGCATTTATTTTAAGCGGTAAATAAGTATTAGTCCCACCAGCCATTTGATTAGTTTGCGTGCGCCTCGCGTAATTTATAGAAATTTTTCTCTGAGCAGTTTCAAAAAGAACCACTATCCCAGTAACTCCAATTATTATTATCGCCAAAGTTATTACCACAAATATAGGTAATTCGTTAGATGAAAGTAACTGAAAGGTTCTAGATAAACCAGATGGTATGCCGGCGATGATGCCACTAAATATAATTAAAGACGCTCCATTGCCAATTCCTCGTTCACTAATTTTTTCTGCCAACCACATAACAAAAGCAGTTCCTGCTGTTAATGTGATCATAGTGCTTGCCGTAAACCCAAAACCACCTAAAGTACTATTTACTATTGAAGCCCCGCCAGGTGTAGTGATAGATTGAATGCCCACCGCTATCCCATAGCCTTGCACGATACTTAAAAGTATAGTTCCATAACGTGTATACTGCGAAATCTTGCGTCGGCCAGAATCTCCTTCTCGGGCGATTCTCTCTAACGCAGGAAAGATAACCGTCATTAAATTCATCACAATAGAAGCACTTATATAGGGTAATATTCCCAAAGCGAAAATACTAAGCCTAATCAATGCACCCCCTGAGAATGTATTGAAAAACGATATTATACTAGAGGCCGCCGAATTTTCATAAAATTGTTGCAAAGCTCCACTATCTATCCCAGGTATAGGTATATGAGCACCCACCCGAAAGATAACCAACATGGCAAAGCTAAATAAAACTCGGTTTTTAAGCTCCGGTATTAAAAAAATACTCTGAATTACTCTTAACATATGCTATATAATTTTAACCTATCTCCACACTAGCGCCCTTGCTCTCTAGCAATTTTTTAACTTGATGGCTCATTAAATCAACCTTAATAGTTAATCCCGCAGGAATCTCTTGGTTGAGTTTGCCCAATAATTTAATTCGGTGAAAACGATGATTAATTAAACCAGCCTTATATAAGCTAGCATGATCAATTAATTTATTAGTAGCTAATTTGGTGCACTTTAAAATATTGCCTAAATTAACTATACTAAGCTTTTCACGGTTCAAGCTCGTAAAACCTCTCTTTGGTAAACGTCTCTGTAAAGGTGTTTGTCCTCCCTCAAAGCCTATGTGACCTCGCTTCCCATTACCTGCACGTGCTCGCTGGCCTTTATGGCCCCGACCTGAAGTTTTACCAAAAGTTGAGCCCATACCACGCCCGATCCTTTTTCTGGCCTTTCTTGAGCCTTCAGCGTTTTTTAATTGATGTAACATTTAATAATTTATTTGCTAATTTACGCTATTTATTTCTATTCTAATATTTACTAGTATTCACTAGTATTCACTTGCTCCACATCCTTAGAGCGAAGCTCAGCAGTTTCTTCAAAAGTTCTTAGTTGAGAAAATCCATTTAAAGTAGCCTTTACTATATTAACAGGATTGTTAGATCGCAAAGCTTTGATATTTATATCAGAAACTCCTAACGCCTCAATAACTGCCCTTGCTGGTAAACATGCTATTATCCCACTACCAGGCGGCATAGGTCTTAATAAAACCATTCCCGAACAAAATTCCCCTATCACCCTATGTGGGATAGTGGCATGATAAGTAGGGTAAGATTTTAAACTTTTTTGAGCAGCTCGTTTCGCTTTTTTAATCGCTTCACTTACCTCGTTAGCCTTGCCTAAAGCGTATCCTGCCTTGCCTTTACCATCACCAATTACTACTAGTGCACTAAAGCCAAATCTGCGACCACCCTTTACCACCTTAGTGACCCGCCTTACTTGAACCGTTCTTTCTATATACTCTGATTGATGAGCCTGTGCCATGAATCTATAAAATTATTATTATTATTACTATTATTTATATACTATAATTTTATACCGCCTTCTCTAAGAGCTTCCGCTAAAGCCCTCACTGCACCGTGGTATAAAAAACCATTACGATCAAAAACCACTTGATTAACTCCTTTCTCTAATAGCCGCTTAGTTAAAGTTTGCCCCACTAATTTAGAAGCCGCTATATTAGCAGTTTTATTTTTTAAAAGAGTTCCTATACTGCTTTCAGTAGTAGAAACGCTAGCAATAGTTGTTCTTTTATCGTCATCAATTACTTGAGCACTAATATGGTTTAAAGAGCGATAAACACTAACTCTAGGCCTATCTGTGCTCCCCCTTAATTTTTTACTGATCCTAGCTTTGATCTTTCTTCGAGCTTCTTTTCGATTATGTTGTTTTATCATGTTTACTTCTTACCAGTTTTTCCTGCTTTTCGCTTAATTATTTCACCTTCATATCTTATTCCCTTACCCTTATAAGGCTCAGGCTTTCTGATTGCCCTTATTTCTTCGGCAATTTGACCTAATAATTGCTTATCGCAACTACTTAATATAATTTTAGTATTACCATCTAACTTAACCTTGACGGCTTCTGGTAAAGTGTATTTCACAAGATAAGAATAACCCACCGATAATGTCATATTTTGACCACTAACCGATGCCCTAAACCCCACCCCTTCTAACACTAAAGACTTCTCAAAGCCACTAACTACCCCAATAACAGAATTAGCTATTAATTGCCTAACTGTTCCCCAAGAGGCATTGTTTTGCCTGAAATTAGATCTAAGCAAGCTCTTAGCAATCCCCTTAGGAGGCTCAGCTAGAGTCACAAAAACGAATCCATCTTCAATTTTAACTAAAATACCCTTAGGGATATTTACTGATAAATTACCCTTAGGTCCTTGACATATAAAAGATTCACCATCTAATTTAACCTTAACAGCTGAATCTAACTTAATTGATTTTTTTCCAGTTCTTGACATATTATCCCCTTAGTATATTTCACAAATAACTTCCCCACCAATCTTCAAAACTCGGCAATCATTATCTGATACCACCCCTCGCGGAGTTGATACCACTAACACCCCTTGACTTTCCATTACCGGTCTCATCTCTCTATATCCCATTCTAATTCTACTTCCAGGTCTGCTTATTCTCTTTATTTTTCTAATTACAGGAACCCCTCTACGGCCATATTTTAATTTAAGCGTGAATTCTTTTTTTATGCCGCTTCCCGCTACCTTATAATCAGCTATAAAACCTTCATCTAAAAAAACCTTCAATACGGCCTCCTTTAACTTGGAATGTGCAAAAATAACCTTTTTATGGGTTCGTTTGTTAGCATTCCTAATTCTAGTTAGCATATCGCTAATTGGATCAGTTGTCATCTTATCTTAATTTATATCTATATATTATATTATAAAATTTACCAGCTCGCTTTACGTACTCCAGGTAATTCTCCAAACCCAGCCTTATTTCTAAAACATATTCGGCATAATCCAAATAATCTCATAAATGCTCGCGGTCTTCCGCAAGATTGACAACGATTATATTTACGTACCTTGAACTTTGGTTCCCGTTTCGATTTTGCTATCAGAGACTTCTTTGCCATATATTTATTTCTTTAATCTTTAAATAAAACTTGAACTCCGTAAAATTATTATCATCATAAAACTATGCACCCCTAAATGGCATTCCCAAATATTCAAGTAAAAATTTGGCGTGCTCATCTTTTTTTGCCGTAGTAACAAATGTAATGCTTAATCCACGCACCTTATCTGTTTTATCAAAATCAATCTCGGTAAACACCAATTGCTCCCTAAGACCTAATGTATAATTACCATGGCCATCAAAAGATTTATTCGATACTCCCCGAAAATCCCTTATTCTTGGTATCGCAACATTTATAAGCCGATCCAGAAAATCGCTCATATTTTTTGCCCGTAAAGTAACAAACACTCCAATTACCACCCCAGTTCGCGTTTTAAATCCAGCAATAGATTTCTTTGCTTTCGCTAATACTGGCTTTTGACCTGAAATTAAACTCAAATCCTTCACAATAAATTCCAAACACTTAGGGTTTGCCACCGCCTCTCCAGCTCCCACATTTATCACTACCTTATCTAGTTTTGGGGCCTGATTAATATTATCAAATTTGAATTTTTTTAAAAAATCCTGCCGATACTTATCTAAAAAATCCTTACCCTTAGCAGATACTTGACTCATCTAATAACTCTAATTAAATATTATATACTTACTTGAAAACTCTTTTTTTTGACCCATCTTTAGCTAGCTCTATCCCGATTCTTCTTCCCTTACCATCTTTATTTGAAAAAAGAAGGGCATTAGAAAAATCAACAGGACCCTCTTTTTCTATTATCCCCCCTCGTTGATTTTGCTGTGAAGGTTTTACATGTTTTTTTTGTATGTTAACTCCCTCTATAAAAAATGTTCCTCGCTTACGATTAACAACTAAAATTTTTCCTACCTTACCCCGGCTTTTACCAGAAATAACTTGCACCTTATCACCTCTTTTTAGCCTAGTTTTGTGCAATGGCTTATCTTTTGATCTTTTCATAATTTTAATATTAAAAAACTTCCGGAGCTAAAGAAACTATCTTCATAAAAGATTGAACCCTAAGTTCCCGAGGGATAGGGCCAAATACTCTTGTCCCTAAAGGCTCATTCTTGCTCCCCAATAATACTGCCGAATTTCTATCAAAACGTATAATAGAGCCGTCTTTGCGCAAAATGTCGTACGCAGTCCTAACAACTAACGCTCTTACTATCTGCCCCGATCTAATCTTAGAATCAGGTAACGCCTTCTTAACTGCCGCCACTATGACGTCCCCCACTCTAGCATATCTCCTCCTCGAGCCTCCTAGCACCTTGATGCACATAATTTCTTTTGCTCCGGTGTTATCGGCCACTTCAAGTTTAGATTGTGTTTGAATCATAATAATCTATGTTAAGAAACTTCTTGAGTTGACTCCACCGCCAACTTTGAACCTTTAATGGATAACAAACGCCAACTCTTTGTTTTGCTATAACGACGAGACTCAATGATAGTAGCCTTATCGCCAGATTTGCAAGCATTGTCAACATCATGAAAATGAAACTTCTTCGTTCTCTTAATGGTTCTGCGGTATTTAGCATGTTCCACAATTCTTTCTACTAACAATATGCCAGTTTTCTCTTTGGTGTCTCTCACTACCACACCTTCAATTGTTCGTTTGTTAATTTTCGCCATGTAACTTGTTAAATATATTATATGTTATTAAATTTTATTATCTTTGTTAGCTTCAACCGCCTCAGGCAATGATTTAGTGGAGGGTTCAACAATCGCCTCCTTTTCCCCTCGCTCTTTAAAGATAGTCTTTGCCCTAGCCACGTCACGCCTAATCTTTTTTAAAAAAGACTTATTAGCTAATTGTCCCGTTTTATGAGAACAACGTGCTCGTAAATACTCTTCTTGAAATGTAGTTATCCTTTTTTCCAAATCAATCATGGAAACCCCCCTCAAATCATCAATTACTTTAGCTTTTGCCATTTTTTTTTATAAAACTAAAAATCCCTACTTATCACAGTAGTAGAAAAAGGAAGCTTGAAGCTAGCCAGCTTAAAAGCCTCAGCCGCAGCGTGGTCACTAACTCCTCCTAATTCAAAAATAATTCTACCTGGTTTAATTACGCATACATAATATTCAACAGATCCCTTGCCATGACCCATCCTAGTTTCGGCCGGTCTTTGAGTGATAGGCTTATCCGGAAACACTCTAATCCATAATTTACCAGCTCTTTTTAATGACCGGCTAATCGCTCTTCTAGCAGCTTCTATTTGACGTGAGCTTAAAAACCCCCGATCTGTAGCTTGCAAAGCGATATTACCAAAAGATAAACTATTTCCTTGAGTAGCCTGACCTCGGTGGCGACCCTTCATTCTTTTTCGATACTTCGTCTTAGCGGGCATTAACATAACTATACTTCCTAATAAAAAATCTCTTCTTTGTTATAAATAAAAAAATATCTCTTAAACTTATGATATTATACTATAAAATCATCACCAATAACTCAATTTGAGTAATTTTAGTGAATTTCAAAAACCCTAATGGGCGAATAAATTAAAATTAAGGCGTGTGCACTAAGTGCTTCTTATGCCTATTAAAATTTATCGGAATCTTATATACCCACACCTTAATACCAATTAAGCCATAAACAGTATTAGCTTCATAGGTGGCGTAGTCTATATCCGCCTTGAAAGTGTGCAAAGGAACCCTTCCTTCTCTTATCCATTCTGAACGAGCAATCTCAGCCCCATTTAAGCGACCTCCCACCATTATTTTGCAACCGCCAATGCTAAATCTCATCGCATTTTGCATGGTTTTTTTAATCACTCGCCTAAACGCCATCCTGCGCTCTATTTGAGAAGCTATGTTAGTGGCTATTAACATGGCGTCTGTCTCAGCTTTCCTAACTTCCTTTACGTTAATTTGAACTTTTATCTTGAATTTTTCCGTTAACGCTTTCTTAAGTTTATCTAATTCGCTACCTCGCCTACCAACCAATAACCCTGGTCGAGAAGAGTGAATATTAATTTTAACATTATCACCCGGCCTTTCAATATCTATTCTAGATACCCCAGCATTACCAGATCTTTTTAAGATAAATTCTCTTAACGCAAAATCTTGCTGCAAATACTTCGCATAGTTAGCCTCTGAATACCAATTAGACTGCCACTGCTTATTTAGCCCTAATCTTAATACAATCGGGTTTGCCTTTTGACCCAAATTACCTCTTAAATTCTATTTATTGTTAATAATAATGATAATAACTAAAATAATTCTATATATATGTGACAAGATCTCTTTAAAATCACATTTCCTCGACCCATCGCCCTAGGCCTCATTCTCTTTAATACCTTGCCCTGATTCGTAATTAAAGTCTTAATTCTTAACTGGTCAGCTTTAACATTTTCATCCTTTTCCACAGCATTAGCTATTGCTGATTTAATAAGATCAATCAAAGATATATTAGCCATCCGCCTAGTGTTCTTAAGTATCCCCAAAGCATAATCAACCCTTTTACCTCTCAGTAAATCACCAGCACGCTTCATTTTAGAAAGCGGTATACCAACATTTCTTATTGAAGCCTTTGATAAAAAAGACTCCGTTTGCTTTACTTCTTGTTTAGCTTCCATAAAAACTCATCGTCACCATTAATAAACTACTTCTTTCCACTACCCGCATGATTGCGGAAATATCTAGTAGGAGAAAATTCTCCTAGCTTATGACCTACCATATTTTCAGTTATGAAAATCGGAATAAACTTCTTCCCATTGTGTACAGCCACATTAAGCCCTACAAAATCAGGAATAATAACTGATCTTCTCGACCAAGTCTTAATTATTTTACGCGCACCACCTTTTTTTGCTATTTGGCATTTTTTTAAAAGATGATCGTCCACAAAAGGACCTTTTTTTAATGATCTAGTCACTTATAAAATAAAACTTAATTAATTCTAGTTAAAATGAACTTGCTAGTTCGCTTGTTCCTTCTCGTCTTATATCCAATAGCCAAAACACCAGTAGGAGATTGTGGATGATTACCTTTCCCCTTACCTTCACCACCTCCATGTGGATGATCAACAGGATTCATCACCACTCCTCGCACGGTGGGTCTAACTCCTTGCCATCTCTTTCTGCCCGCTTTACCTAACGATCTTAACCGATGATCTTGGTTGCCCACCTCTCCAATGGTGGCAAAACAATCCAAATGTATCAATCTTACTTCGCCAGATTTTAATTTAATAGTTGCGTGAACATCTCCTTTAGCCATTAAAACAGCTGAACATCCCGCACTTCTCGCTAACTGGCCCCCTTTTTTTATTTTAAGCTCTATATTATGCACCACTGTGCCAGGGGGAATATTCCGTAAAGCACAGGCATTACCTTGCCTAATCTCCACTTTACTTCCCGAAATAACCTTATCGCCCACCGCCAAATTACGAGGAGCTAAAATATATCTTTTTTCCCCATCAACATAAGCAATTAATGCTATATTAGCACTGCGATTAGGGTCATACTCAATAGACTTAACTACCCCAGAAATGTCATATTTATTACGCTTAAAATCAATCTCTCGGTACAGCCTCTTATGCCCTCCGCCAATGTGACGGGTGGTTATTCTGCCATAATTATTACGCCCACCACTCTTAGTGAGCCCCGAAGTTAGCGATTTAAGCGGTCGATTTTTAGTTAAATTATCATCACTAACCAGCACTAAAGTTCTTAGTGATGGCGTGGTAGGTCTAAATTTCTTAATAGCCACTAGGTTCCCTCAAAATATTCAATTTTATCCCCTTTTTTCAAGGTAAGTATTGCTTTTTTCCACTTTGCACGTCGGCCAACTTGTTGATCACGACGTTTCTTTTTTCCTTGATAAAGCATTGTTTTAACGTCTTCAACCTTTACCTTAAAAATTTTCTCTACCGCCTTTTTTATCTCTATCTTATTGGCCTTCGGGTGCACCTGGAAAATAATTTGTTGATGCTTCTCCTTAAGGTCAATGCTCTTTTCCGATAAATAGGGCTTTTGTAAGACTATATATTTGTCCATTAAGAAATCCTGCTAGTAAATATCTTTATCGCCTCTTCACTTATTAAAATGCGATGATATTTAAATAAATCATATACGTTAAGCTTATCTTGTGAAACTAACTTAAAACAATTAAAATTTCTCGTAGCATACATAAAATTATCATCAAACTTAGAATCTTCTACGAATAGTACATTTTTAGAGTTCCACGTAGATAATAATTCTTTTGCGTGCTTAGATTTTAACGACTCTAAAGCTAATTTATCTATTACTGCTAATTTACTCGTTCTAATCGCCTCAGCAAAAGCGAAAACTAACACACTTCGCGATACCTTTTTATTAACCTTTACCCCATGCTTCCTAGGTTTAGGGCCAAACTGAACCCCACCGTGCCGGCGATTAATAGCTTTAGCCGAGCCAACCCTCGCGTTACCTGTTCCTTTTTGGCGGTATAATTTCCTAGTTGAGCCCGCCACATCAGAAGTTCCTTTAGTGCTGTGGGTGCCTTGGCGTAAATCCGCTAAATAGGCTACCACCACATCTTTAACCAGATAAGGTTGTACCTTTTTGTTTAAAATATCGTCGGCAACATTAAATTCACCAACTTTATCTCCTTTTAAATTTTGTACTGATAAAATTCCCATTATCCAACCTTTATGTCTACTTTAACCCCTGAAGATACGTCCATCTTCATTAAATTTTCCATAGTTAATTGTGTCGTATTAGTAATATATAATAACCGCTTATGTGTGCAAAGCTCAAATTGATCACGAGACTTTTTATCTACATGCGGCGAACGATTAACACAAAAACGACGCTTCTTGCTGGGCAAAGGAATTGGACCAATCACGATGGCCCCACTTCGCCTAGCGACAATCAATATTTTTTGAATGACTTCAGCAAGCTGTTTTTCGTCGTATGCTTTGAAATTAACCCTTATCTTATCAACCATAACTGAAATTATTTTATAATCTTAGTTACAGTTCCCGCTCCAATCGTTCGTCCACCCTCTCTAATCGCAAATTTTAAGCCTTGCTCCAATGCAATTTTGGTGATTAAAGAAACCGTCATAGTGGTGTCATCACCAGGTAAAACTAATTCTACTCCTTCAGGTAAGGTAACTATTCCCGTTACGTCAGTTGTTCTGAAGTAAAATTGGGGACGATAGTTATTCAAAAAAGCCGTATGACGACCTCCCTCATCTTTGGTTAATACATAAACTTGACACTCAAATTCATCATGAGGAGTGACCGAAGCTGGTTTACAAACTACCATACCTCTTTCTACGTCCTCTTTCTTGACACCCCTAAGAAGTAAGCCAACATTATCACCGGCTTGGCCTTGATCTAGTAATTTTCGAAACATTTCCACTCCAGTTACGGTAGTTTTTTGTGTTTCTCTATAACCTATTATCTCAGCATCTTCATTTACTTTAACTATTCCTCTTTCAATTCTGCCAGTCACCACCGTGCCCCGACCAGAAATAGAAAATACATCCTCAACAGGCATCAAGAAAGGTTTATCCATATCTCTTGCTGGTTCAGGAATGAATTCATCAACTTTATTTAAAAGCTCCAAAATGCATTTAAATTCTTCAGCATCAGAACCAGTTGATGCTGATTCAGTAGCTTTTATTGCTGAGCCTCTTACGATAGGTGTGTCATCCCCAGGAAAGTCATATTTATTAAGTAAATCTCTTACTTCAACTTCCACTAAATCTAATAACTCAGGATCATCAACCATATCGCATTTATTTAAAAATACTACTATATGAGGTACGCCAACTTGGCTAGCCAATAAAATATGCTCCCTTGTTTGAGGCATAGGGCCATCAGCTGCAGACACCACCAAAATTGCTCCATCCATTTGAGCTGCTCCTGTGATCATATTTTTTACATAATCAGCATGACCAGGACAATCCACATGGGCATAATGTCGTTTTTCAGATTCATATTCCACATGAGCAGTGGATATGGTTATACCGCGAGCTTTTTCTTCAGGAGCGTTGTCTATATCTCCATAATCTTTTTGTTCAGCAAAACCTTGCAGCGCCATTACTTTTGTAATTGCGGCAGTTAATGTGGTTTTACCGTGATCGACATGTCCGATAGTCCCTATATTAACATGGGGCTTATTTCTTTTAAAAACTTCTTTAGCCATAACGCTCCAAATATCTAGTGTTCGTTAAATATTAAAAATAAAATTCAAAATAATTAATAATTTTTTATTAGTTATAATTACTAAAATTAAATAATATATCATATAATTAATAATTACAGCTAAAATACTACCTAGCAAATGATGGTAAGTGATTATATTCCACTTATTTTACCCACATAACCCCCCATCCTACAACTAATAAATAACTATTGCAAGGGGGAAAAACAATCAAATTCCATAGAAAAAACTCCCTTACCTTGCGTGCTAGATCTAAGTTGTGTGGTATAGCCTAACATCTTTGATAAAGGGGCGGAACCTAAAATTTTTTGACTAATAGAATCATCATTTTCTTCTATTGCCAATATCTTAGCTTGACGTTGATTAAGATTGCGCACCACCCCACCTACTGACTCTTTAGGGACACTTACCGCAATTTTCATTTGTGGCTCCATTAAGCAACAATTAGCCCCAAGTAAACATTTTCTAATCGCTAATCCAGTAGCAACTTTAAATGCATTACTTTGATAATTATCTTCATCAACCTCCACCTCTTTTACCACCACTTTAACATTTAGCAAAGAATGTCCACCCAAAATACCTGAGCTTAACGCTTCTTTGCACCCACTCTCAATTATTTCCTTTAATTCTGTATGATTAACAAAATCGGGTAAAATAACAATCAAATTTTTTCCTTCTTCTGGTAATGGAGAAACTTCAATTTTTATTTTAGCAAAACAAGGCTTGCCGAGTAAGGGTTTAGTGAAAATTTCTTCACATTCCACTAATTTTTTTATTGTTTCTCGGTAAGCTACCTGCTGCTTTCCTGTATTTAAACTAAGCTTGCCCTCTTGTGCTATCCTTTTGATGATTACTTCTAAATGAAGCTCACCCATGCCAGATAAAATAGTTTGCCCTGTATCAATATCTTTGCCAAACCTGAATGATGGGTCTTCTCTGGCTAATTTTTCTAAAAAGTTATCGAGTAACGGCTGATCAACGCTAGATTTAAGCTCAACGGCAATAGAAATAACTGGCTGTGGAATATAAATGGATTCTAATAAAAATCCTTCTTCCTTGGTCGAGAAAGTGTCGCCAGTCAAAGATTTATTAAAACCAATAGCCGCCGCAATATCACCCGCACTAATCTTTTCTATCGTTTCTCTCTTAGATGAATGAATTCTATATAGCTTCATCACCCTTTCATGGCGGTTAAGCCGGCTATTCCAATAAGCCTTGCCCGCCTTTATTTCCCCTGAATATACTCTCAAGTAAGACAATACCCCCGCATAATTATCTAGTTGAACCTTAAATAACAATGCTAAAGGATTAGCTTGGGCAGATGATTTAACTTTACTAGCTTCACCTTTTGTATTTTTAACTTCACCTAAATTACCAGATAAAGGACTAGGTAAAAATTTCACTACCCCGCTAATTAAATTTTGTACGCCCTTATTTTTAAAAGCTGCCCCACTAAATGCAGGAATTATTTTTCTTTGCAAACATCCCTTCCTAATCGCTCGGTAAATTAATTCACAAGGTGGGTCATCTTTTCCTTCCAACAGATGTTCTAATAAATCATCGTCAAACTCAGAAGCCGATTCCAGTAAAAAATTACGGTGCTTATCCACCTCAGCGATAGATTTATCTGATACTAATAATGATTTAAGATCTTTTCCTGAGTCATTATCATCGGCTAAAATAATTCTTTTTTGAATAAGATCAATTATTCCTTTAAATTCTCCATTCTCCCAATAGGGTATATTTATAGGAACTGTGCGGCAAGAAAAGTTATCATCTAATTCCAGCAAAGATTTAAAATAATCAGCCCCCTTACGGTCCATTTTATTAACAAAAACTATCCTTGGTACCGCAAATTTATCAGCTTGACGCCAAACAGTTTCAGTTTGAGGCTGCACGCCAGATGCAGCACACAAAACCACCACCACTCCATCCATTACCCGCAGGCTCCTCTCAACTTCTAAAGTGAAATCAACATGCCCTGGAGTATCTATTAAATTTATTTGATAATTATTTTCTGAATCACGCCAATAGCAAGTAGTAGCCGCCGAAGTTATGGTTATGCCCCGCTCTTGTTCTTGAGGCATCCAATCCATAGTAGTGGATCCGGCGTCAACCTCGCCTATTTTGTGGATTTTTCCTGAATAAAAGAGAATTCTTTCAGTAGTAGTAGTTTTTCCAGCGTCTATATGGGCAACTATTCCTATATTCCTAATGTGGCTGATATCCATAGAAAACCCAAAAACACCTACTAACTAAAGTAGCTATTTATTACCAGATATAATGAGCAAAAGCTCGGTTAGCTTCCGCCATTTTGTGGGTATTTTCTTTCTTTTTAACCGCCTCTCCTTTATTATTATAAGCGTCCACCAATTCAGCCGAAAGCTTATCTACCATTGAATGGCCAGATCTTGCCTTAGAGGCAGTAACAATCCAACGCAGAGCTAAGCACACTTTGCGTGAATCTCTAACTTCAATTGGTATTTGATATGTTGAGCCCCCAATACGGCGTGATTTAACTTCTAGATGAGGTTTTACGTTTGATAATAATTTATGAAAAGCATCTTGGATGCTTTCTTCGGTTATTTTTTCGGCTAATCTATCTAAAGATCCATAGACTATCTTTTCCGCTATTCCTTTTTTGCCTTGACGCATCACATAATTAATGAATTTACCTATTACAGGATCCTTGAATTTTGGATCTGAGGCTATTTCTCTAACTGCTGCTCTTCTTCTTCTGGACATAAATCTAAACTATGCAAGTGAATATAAATTATTTATTTATGATGATAAAACTATGATTTAGTAGCCTTTGGTTGCTTAGTGCCGTATTTAGAACGGCTCTTTTTTCGATTAGCTGTTCCTTGGGTATCAAGAGCTCCTCTTACTATATGATAACGAACTCCAGGAAGATCTTTCACCCGCCCTCCTCTAATCAACACAACCGAATGCTCTTGTAAATTATGACCAGCACCAGGGATGTAAGACGTAACCTCAAACCCATTAGATAGCCTGACTCTGGCCACTTTCCTTAAAGCAGAGTTAGGTTTTTTGGGGGTGGTGGTATAAACTCTAGTGCAAACACCCCTTTTTTGGGGAGAAGCACCTAGAGCTAGTACTGTGTTGCGGTAACTTTTATTTTTGCGACCTTTTTTTATTAACTGATTCAGAGTAGGCATTTATTATATTATGTAGTGATAAATTAGTTATTTAATAAATTAAAATATAAAATAAAAGAAGTAATGCGATATCTTTGCTTAATTAAATTTTTTAACTAAAAAAATAATTAGCAAAAATTATTATTTAGTATTTACTATAATTTATCTTAAAGCAAAGGTAAATTTGTAAAACCAAAACAGCAACATATAATTATTAACTACATTAAAAGCAAGTATTTTTTTATAAATTTAGATTATATCTTAAAAATAAACCTATTATTAAATCTAAATTTTTAGTTACTATTCAAATATAATTATAAAATTTTATATGTATAGTGTTTGCCATAAACGAGGGAAAATAAATTTTTAGTAAAAAATATTTTTAGTAAGATTATTTAAAATAAAAATTAATTTTATGAAAACTCCAAATAATAAACAAGAAAAGGTGAGTTTATTAGTCTCTATGCCTTCTTTAAAGGGGGATATATTTAATCAAACAGTTATTTTATTAATTGATAATAGCGTTATCCAAGATGTCGTTTTGGGGATAGTTTTAAATAAACCAGCTAGATTTGAAAAGGATGATGAGTTAATTCAATCTTTATCTATGCACGACATGGCTAACGCTGAAATTACTGATATAAAAGGAGAAACTCACCTTTTATGGGGCGGTCCAGTGGCAACATCTTCTATGTGGTATTTGCGAGAGGATAGTTCTTTTTGTCAACAAACCAATAAAACAATACATAAATTAGATTTTAGTTTTATAAAAAATGAATCTATTGAATTTAATGATTTAGCACCACTTAAAATACACGAAATGGGGCTTGGTTACGCTTGTTGGTCTGAAGAGCAATTAGATGATGAAATTGGGCAAAGTTCTTGGTGGCGAGTAGAGCTTTCTTATCAAGATTTTGCTAAAGGTTTACTTGCTGAAGGCTATCAAAATAGATGGCGATTTGCGTTAAACCAAGTGGGAGTTAAGACGGAAAATTTTTACGATCATTGTGTTTTAGCTATTCAGTAAGCAATAATTACTAGAACTTAAGCTACTTAGCTTTCCTTGGCATAATAGTAGCAAGTGCTATGGCAGGTGATTTATAATATGCTTGATAATATTTTTTGAGTAAAATAAATCAAAAATAAATATTTCAGCAACTTTCAAATAATAATATTGCAGCAATAAAAATAATAGATGCTACATTTTTCGGGAATAGAATATAAAAATGGGGTACCTACTCGTTTCTCATTTAATATTCCATTATTAGACTCATTTAAAAAGGCTACTGGGCTACTGGAAAATAGCGATAATGACCCTAAGGCAGCATTAGCTAAAATTAAGGATAGCATTGAATTTTTATTTACTAATAGCAGGTCAAATTTTTCGCTCACCCCCCAAATCAGACAAAAGGCAAGAAACCTTTATTTGCAGCGAGATATTATACTTTTTTTGCAAAATAATCAGGCTCGCTTGCCTGCCTTAGTGCAACTGCTCACTATTTTATATTCAATTAGCGATATAAAAACTAAGTGGCAATTGGTTGTGGGCTTGTTAGTGGATAATAAAATAAAACTAGCACGGCCAGATTTTTTAGATAAATTATTCAATGAAGAGTCTCTCCTATATTCTATCTTACAAATAGTCAGGCTTAGCTTTTTAGCCCAAATAGGTGATAGACCCCCGCCTAATTTAAAATTAATATTAGTAGCTAAATCTTTTCCCCAACATAACTGGATTAGCTATGAATTTGGGGAGCATAAAAGGATAATTAATTGGCAAACTGATGAGGTTCTTTGCACAACCTCCTATTTGCAACATAGTTTGTGGGAAGCGTTAGTATTTGAAAAAGAACCTAAATCAAGGCTAGCTAGCCAACAATTTTTTGCTCCTAGTTTGGTTAATTACACCAAGAAAAATCTGGTACAAGAAAAATCGGAAGAAATAAATCAATCATCAATTGAGCAAGAAAATGAGGAATTTTCTTTAACAGGGCTAGATTGGAGAGATCAGCAACAAGAAAAAACACAACTAAAATTAATTCCCGAAAAACCTTGGGAAAGCTTTTATGAATTTCAAAATTATTTGCAAAAGAAGCATTCTATTAAAGGAGTAGTAGCGTTTTATGGCATATTAAGACAGTTTTTACCCGCCAGAGGGGGCGTGGTAAAGAGTTTTAATGTGAGAAATCATTTAGAGTTATTAAATGAAAATTTACGAAAGGCTAGCCAAGTAAATTCAGTAAAAAAATCAAAAACACTAAAAGATCCTAAGAAATCTAAAAGATGGCTTGCCCGAGAAGAGGCTAACTGGAAAAAAACACAAATGATTTTTAATGAGTTAGCTAATTTTGATGTCATTAGACAAAGAGAAGAAAATGGCGAGCTCAAGAGATATAAATTGTTGGTGGTGATGGGAAAAACTTTTGCTGATGATAAAGAAATAGTTCCTCAAACAATGGATATTTTTTTAGATAAAGTTTTTTCAGGAAATAATAAATTAGGTTATCTTCCTTTGGCGATACCATATTTACTAATTCCTAAGGATTTTTTCACTTTAAAAATACCAGTTTCACTAAAAGAGGTGATTAATTTGATGATTTATCTAACCACAAATTGGTTATATGAATATAATTTTAAAGGGGGCGTGTTAACGCAAAATATTAGTAATATAATAAGTGGAAGCAGGCTTTATTTTTCAAAATCGGCTCAATACCGAGCGGTATATAAAACCTTATCGGCGATTAGATTTATGAAAGAAAAGGGATTAATTGCTGATTATCATCTGCAAAAAGGAGAAACTAAAAGCCCATGGGCGACTATTTGTCAATTAAAAGCAAATAGTGAATCACTTCAATTGTTAGCAGAAATTAATCATAAAAAAGTAACCCATAAAATTAGTGCTTAGTGATAAGCCAGTGAAGCGTTAGATGGCGGTGAATAAAGATAATAATAATAATAATAATAATAATCAGAAATTGCGGATAGTTTTTATGGGCACACCGGTGGTGGCAGCACAAACTTTATCAGCAATGATTGATGCTAATTATAAGCCAGTGCTGGTGGTGAGCCAACCAGATAGACGCCAAGGACGCAGCATGAAACTTACTGCTTCTGTAGTAAAAGAATTAGCTTTAGAACAAGAAATACCAGTATTTACTCCTGATCGGCTCAATGAATTATCTAGTATTGATAAACTAAGGGAGTATCAAGCCGATATTTTTATCGTGATAGCCTATGGGCAGATATTATCAAATGAGGTGCTAGAAATACCTCGCTTGGGTTGTTATAATTTGCATTATTCGCTATTACCGCATTTAAGAGGAGCGGCGCCGATACAATTTAGCCTATTAAATGGGGACAAAAAAACAGGGGTTAGCCTGATTAAAATGAACGAATATATGGATCAAGGAGCGGTAGTGGGGCAGGCGAGCTATAAAATAGATGAGGGGATTAATTTTTTTGATTTACAGCAAGGCCTTTGCCCGCTAGGAGCAACATTATTAATAGAATCACTAGCTAAAATAAATCAACTAAAGCCAGTTAAACAAAATCATCAACACGCGAGCTATAGCCGGCGAGTGACTAAAAAAGATAGTCAAATAAACTGGCAAAGAAGTGCAAAAGAGATATATAGGCAGTGGCAGGCATTTTCCCCGCAACCGGGAATTTATACTTTTTATGAAAATAAGCGTATATTTTTTAAGCAAGTAAAATTAGTAGCGGGTGCATACGAAGAAGGGAAGGTGGATGAAGTGGGGAAAATAGTAGCCACTAATGATGGTTTTAAGGTGATTTGTCAAAAAGGATTTTTGGAGGTGTTAAGCTGTCAATGGGCAGGAAAGAGAGAAAATAACACCTTAGAATTTTTAAGAGGGTTAGGAGAGCAAAGAGATAAGTTTTTTAGTGGTAAATTTAATTAAATCAAAATACAATCACACTTAAAAAGCAATCATACTTCAAAATTAATCATAGTTTATGGTTCATAAATAAAGTTTATAATAGATAGATGGCAGAACTTTTAGTTATAGAAAAATTAGGCGAAAATATTGTATCTGGCATAATCGCTAAGATATTGGTTAAACCAGGAGATACCATCAAAAAGGGCGATGTGCTTTTAGAGATGGAAACAGATAAAGCAGTGCTTGACGTGCAATCTGATCGCGGTGGAGTGATTAAAAAAGTGCTTATAAAAGAAGGAGCAACCGTTAAACCGGGGGATTCTTATATGGAATTAGAATCTTCATCAGCGGACTCAGTAAATAAATCTTTATCACAGGAAAAAACTAAGAAAGCTAGTGCACCAGCCAAGGAAACATCTTTGAAGCACGATTCACCTAATTATCAAGCTGAGCCTAAGTCAAATAATGATAATGATAATGATAATAAGGCTGAAGGTGAGGTGATAATTAGTAAAACACCTAATTTGGGAGAGGATATTTCTCAAGCAAAATTGGTGAAAGTTTTAGTTAAAAAAGGGGATGTGCTCAAACAAGGTGACCCCGTGGCGGAATTAGAAACGGATAAGGCAAATTTTGAAGTGCCTGCTCCTGATGCAGGAACGGTTGTGGAGGTATATTTAAAAGAGGGGGTTGATATAAAAACTGGTGATAATCTATTTAAAATAAAACTTAGTGCCTCATCTGATATTATAAAAGATGTGAAAGAAGAGGAGAAAATTAAATCAGATGAGCCCACTCAAAGCCAAGCATCATCAGTAAAATCAGAGCAAGGTGGGGCAATAACAGATGAAACAGATGGAGTTGACGCAACTATTGCACCACAAAATAAGCATCACGAAGTAAAATCTTCATCGGCAAAGGCAGACATTTTTGCTGGTATTTCATTAAATTCCTCCCCCAAGGTAAGACGCTTTGCTCGCGAGATTGGGGTAATTTTAGATCAGGTAACCGGCACTGGGGCAAGAGGGCGTATTTCATTAAAAGATGTGAAAAATCACGCAAGGCTCTTAAATGAAGGAGGGTCAATTAGCACGGAGAGGGGAACATCTGTATCAGCAGAATTACCTGATTTTACTAAGTTTGGTGAACTTGAGGTTAAAGAGCTAGGAGCTATTAAAAAAGCTACCGCTATTCATATGAGCAAGGTGTGGCAAATAGTGCCTATGGTAACGCAAATGGATAAAGCTGATGTTACTGATTTGGAAAAATTCCGTAAAGATAACCGAGAATTTTTCATTCAAAAAGGTGCTAAATTAACTATGACGGCTATTTTAATAAAGGTTTTGGCTATTTTATTAAATGATTTTCCTTATTTTAATGCCAGTTTTGATGAGACTAATTATCAGGCTATTTTGAAGAAATATATAAATATAGGAGTAGCAGTGGACACACCCAATGGGTTACTGGTGCCGGTGATAAAAGATGTTGACCATAAGAGCATATTAGATATTTCGTTAAAACTAGGTGAGATATCTAAAAAGGCTCGCGATCGAAAAATGGGTTTGGCTGATCTTAGTGGGGGATCTTTCACTATTTCTAATTTAGGAGGGATATCGGGAGAAGGATTTACTCCTTTAGTTAATTGGCCGGAGGTAGCAATTTTAGGAGTGGGGAGGAGTGAAATCAAGCCTATTTATAATGGAAAAACCTTTGAGCCTAGGTTAGTTATGCCTTTATCTTTGAGTTACGATCACAGACTTATTGATGGAGCTGAGGCGGCAAGATTTTTAAAACAGATGGTTATAATGCTAGAAGAGCCTTTTAAAATGGCGTTATTAAACTAAATACATTATAAGAGGCTATTATTTCACTATAAAGCTTGATAAAGATAAAGCTTTACATGCTATGTTTTCAAGTGTAGCATCGTTTCTGTTAGAGTTATTTTTTAAAAAAAGTTTATAAAAGTTAAATTAAGAGGATGTATGGCAAGTATTTTTTCAGTAAATAAATTTAAATTATCAATGGTTTTTTTGTCTATAGGATTTATCGTATCTTGTGGAGGAACAAGCCAACTTTTAACTCCAGAGCAGGTAGAAGAACTCCATTCATCTTTTCATTTTGAGGATCAAGATCCATCAACAAATGGAATAAATGGTCCTGTTACTGTTGACATTCCAGATGGAATATTAGCAGCATTAAAAGGATCGGCGGCATATGATTCTTTGGCGGTATATATTTCTCCAAATAGTGAGGTTACTGATTTTACAAATATGAATGCGTTAACTAGTAAATCAATTGATGATTTATTTAGTGGATTTAACCTATTAGGAGCTGTTGAAGCCAACACCTATTATCAAGATGGAGACAAGCTGATATTGGCATTTGCTAGTAACACTGAAGTTTTAAATTCTGGAATATCTTTAGAAATAAATGATTTTGTGTTAGTTGGGGCTGACGCAAGTAATGTTAAACAAGTTGAAGTATTAGTTAAGGGAGTTGCGGAAAAACCGATGGTATCTGATATCCCTGTAGAGCTAAATATTAGAATTAGTAATGTTCAATTTGCGTTTGATAAATCGGTGGTATTACCTCAATTTATAGAGCAACTTATTGATGAGCTTAGCGATTATAGGGGTGATTTTGCTAATATGAATGTTTATATAGCTGGTCATACTGATGAAGCTGGAACTAAGGAATATAACTTAGCATTAGGCACTAGAAGGGCTTTAGCGGTTAAACAAGTATTAATGAGTATGGGCTTTTCTGGAGCTAATATTTTAGATGTATCTTTTGGTGAAGAAAGACCTTTAGATCCTAATGATACTGTGCGAGCTCAAGCGATTAATCGTAGAGCTGCTATTGCGATGAAGGTTATGCAGTAGGCGTAAAATAATTGATAACAGATTTATCTTATTATTAAATTGGAATTACTATTTTCAATTTTAACTAGGATAGACCCTTTTTCATATTTTGCGTTAGCAGTTTTATTGCTCATGTCTATTTACTCATGGGCAATTATTTTTCAAAAGGCTATTTATCTTCGGCAAATAGAGAAAAAAACTACTAATTATACTGAAAAATCTATCAATGGAGCCAATCTGGCAGAGGTAGTAAAAATTTCTGAAGCAGCGGGGGAATTACCTGCTGCAAAGATATTTTTGAGTTGTGTGAAAGAGCTTAGTGGGCTTAGAAAGTTAGGCAATTCATACAGATGGAGCATGGGAGAACTGGATATTTTTTTAAATAGGGTTAGCGAGGGAGTGTTGGCTGATTCAGCTAAAGTATTAGAAAAAAAGATGAGCACTTTAGCTAGTATAGGATCAACGGCACCGTTTGTGGGCCTTTTTGGGACTGTTACCGGGGTGGTTAGCACTCTTTATGAGATGGGCATTTCTGGGGAGCAGGATCAATTTAACCAGGTCGCCCCAGGGCTTTCAGCTGCTTTAATTGCCACAGCTTTTGGTTTATTTGTGGCTATTCCTGCGGTGGTATCATTTAATTATTTTAGGGCTAAGATTAGGAGTATTCATTTAAAAATTGAAGCGTTCAAATTGCATATTCTTAACAAGCTGTTAGTTCCACCACCGGCTAGTTAAATTTATGTCTATAGCTGACAAATTTAAAGATGATTATCTGGCTGATATAAATGTCACCCCCTTTGTTGATGTTCTATTGGTTTTGGTGGTCATACTTTTAGTTACATTACCACTAGTTATTCAAACCGTCCCTCTTGACTTGCCCCAAACCAGTTTAAAGCAAGATACCATCATCAAAAAACCGGCATATATAGCATTAAACATAAAGGGTCAATATTTTCTAAATGGTGAGAGTTTTGAGCTAGAAGAAATAATTAATCGACTTAATGTTTTACGAGATGCTGACAAACTAGAAATGGTAGTTATTCAATCTGATCAAGCTAATACTTATGGAAAGGTGATAGATCTCATTAGCACTTTAAAAAATGAAAATTTTGAAAAAGTGGGCTTGAGCGTTACCGAAAAAAAGAGATGAACTTTCATCTAGGAAGCAGGCTATATATAGCGTTTTCCGTAGTTTCACATCTGATTATTTTGGGTATAATGGCATTTATGCTGTTTTTATATTCTAATAATATTAAGCCAGTAGTGGAGCTGCAGCTAGTTGCTCTAGTTGGTCCGGTAAAAAGTACGATTGCTAAATCTACTACTAATAAGGTCAGCAAAAAGCAGGCTATCAAGCCGACTAAAAAGAAAAATCTGACGATTAAATCAGTAAATAAATCAATAAATAAATCAACTGGAGCCAAGAAAAAAGTTATTGCTGGTGGTGGATTTAAACTTAAAGCTAAAAAATCAGATGATTCATTAAATAAAGATTTACCGGCCATAAAACTTGATCAGCAAGATGATTATTCTGTGATTAATAAAAATAAAAAGTTGGCTAAACTTGATACTTCCTTTAAGTTAGATAAAGAAAAGTTAATAAAGAAGAGTATTTCCTCAGAGGATGATTTAGCGAATAATTCTACGAAAGTTTCACCTACTATTTTAGATAATGACAATCTGGTTAGCCTTAGCACGGCAAAATCACTTAGTTTTTATAGTACTATTTTAGCCTATCAAAATCAGTTAATCATAAAAGTTAGGCGTCACTGGAAACCACCTAGTAAATCTAAAATAAAAGGTGTTTATCCTACGGTAGTGGCACATATAAAAAGTGATGGTACTTTATTAAAAATAAATTTAAGCGTATCTTCTTCAGATTCTTTATTAAATACCCTAGCTCTTAATGCGGTAAAGTTGGCAGGTCCATTTGCTAAATTACCGGCTGATTTTCCTACTAATAAGATATTAGTTGTTCCTTTCAAATTTAAAAATGAAGAATCATTATTTTAATAAAAGTCTATTTATTTTGATAGCAACAATTTTTCAAATCACATTTTTGAGTGGTAATATATTCGGACAAACTTTGGAGAGTAAGGATAATTATTTTTTTTCTAAAACGCTAGATATAGAGGCTAACAGCCATTATGCAAGAATAAAGGTGCGATTGATGCTAGCTTCTAAGCACATAATGGCACCCAAAATAATAGATATTTTACAGAAATATATGTTAATTAGCGGGGTGTTTAATACGCAAGAAGAGCCTGATGGGAATGTTGATTTGGTGTTGAGTATTGGCGATTCATCATTTTTTGGGCTAAGTGCTAATTTTAGCAGTGCCCATAGCGGAGAAACTTTATATGAGGGATTTATCAAGCTTAGCACTCAGTGGCTGGTGATTGAAAATAATATAATAGACTTTATTGAACAGGCGATATTAGCGATTGATGGAGAAAGCAGCTTGTTTGGCAGTGCCATACTCTATTCACAAAAAAGCGATAACAAAAGATATTCTAGCATAGTTTTAACCGATTTTTTGGGTAAACGCCGTTACCGATTAATTGATGATAACAGGATTAATATTATGCCGTCGTGGTCTAATGATGGTAGTAAATTTTTGTATACATCAATTAGTAATCGGGGCACGAAGGTTCATATTTTTGATTTTAAGACTTTGGAGATATCTACTATTAAATCGATATTCGAAGGAACTTTGACGGGTGGTTTTTTTACCAGTGATGATAAGAATATCATTTTAACTCAATCGATAAACGGCCGGCCGGCGATATATTTATATGATATGGAGCGCGGCAGATGGAAGAGATTGGTGACTAGCCTTTATATTGCGACAAATGGAAGTTTGCATGGGAATAAATTATTGTTTACCAGTAATAGATCACAAGGTGTGCAGGTATTTTTGAAGAACAATTATTTGGTAGGGGATCGCCAAGTTAGGATGACTTTCTTTGGCGGTAACAATTCTGAGCCACAGTGGAGCAACCGAGGGAATATTTTTTTATATACATCTTTTTATGATGATCATTTTCAGATTTTTCTAATGAATGAAGACGCAACTGGGATAAAGCAGTTAACTAAAGATTCTTATAATGCCGAGCAGGGGGTGTGGTCAGCTGATGATAGGCAGGTGTTATATACTTTTTTTGGTCGTGGCAAATCTAGGCTAAAATTTATCACGTTAGATGGTAAATTCCAAAGAGAGCTCACAGAAGGCCATGATATGCCCGCTGAATCTGACCCATCATGGAGCAAAAATTTTGATTGGAGTTTGTTAACTAGGATAGCAGATTAGGTTAGTAAATTACCTTAGCAAATCATTTCAGCAAATAATCTTAGCAAATTGGCTGAAAACTAAGGAAGATCACACTTTAAATTCCTATCTCCCCAAGCTTCGTTGATGCGATTGGTGCTAGGCCAGAATTTTCTTTTCCTTAACTCTTCAACAGGAAAAACTGCCTGATTTCTTGAATAAGGATGAGCCCAATCGTCTTGCGTAAGATTTTCTATAGTATGAGGAGCATTTTTCAACAGATTATCATGGAGCAATTCTTTATTTTTTGCTATATCGGCGATTTCTTTAGTAATAGATATTAAGGCGTCACAAAAGCGATCTATCTCATTTTTTGACTCACTTTCAGTGGGTTCAATCATCAAAGTGCCGGCCACAGGAAAAGATATGGTGGGGGGGTGAAATCCATAATCTAAAAGCCTTTTAGCTATGTCCATCACATTTATATTGGCTTGTTTTTTAAAAATTCTGGTATCTAAAATAAATTCATGAGCGACCCAACCATTTTCGTTGGTGTAAAGAGGGGAGATATATTTAGCTAATCTTTTGAGCATATAATTAGCATTAAGGATAGATATTTTTGATGATAATTGGCAGCCAAAGCCACCTAATAATTTAATATAACCTAGGGGAACAACCAAAATAGCCGCACTGCCCCAAGGGGTTGCGGCGACACAGTTTTGTGATATTCCATTAGGGCTATTAAAATGATGTTGCGGCAAAAATGGGGCTAAATGCTTAGCCACCAAAATAGGCCCAGCTCCAGGACCACCCCCGCCGTGGGGGATGCCAAAGGTCTTATGCAAATTAAGATGGCAAACATCAGCCTTTATGTGCTGTGGGCTAGTCAAACCTACTTGGGCATTCATGTTAGCTCCATCCATATAAATTTGCCCACCAGCAGAGTGTATTATATCAATGATCGCGGGGATTTTCTTTTCAAATATTCCATGGGTGGAGGGGTAGGTAATCATCAAACAAGCCAAGACATCTTTATAAACAATCACTTTTTGTTTAATATCTTCTATATCAACGTTTCCATTGGCATCACAGTTCACAAAAATAACTTTAAAGCCGCACATAGCAGCACTAGCAGGGTTAGTGCCGTGTGAAGAAGTGGGGATTAAAACAACATTTCTTTTCTCTTGTTTGATAGATTTTAAATAGCCTTTTATTGATCCAAGGCCCGCGAATTCTCCTTGTGCACCTGAATTTGGTTGAAAGCTAATTTCTGCAAAGCCAGTAATTTTTAGTAAAGCACTGCCTAAAGATTCAAAAATAGCTTTATAACCTAACGCCTGATCTAACGGGGCATATGGATGAACATCTTTTATTTCTGGCCAGCTGATCGGCAGCATGGAGCTAGTTGAATTTAATTTCATCGTGCAAGATCCCAATGGAATCATGGCATTGGCTAAAGATAAATCCTTATTTTCTAGATATTTTAAGTAGCGGAGCATTTCTGTTTCGCTATGATAGCTATTAAAAACATGGTGAGTTAAAAATTTGGTTTTTCTTTTATAATTATCATCAATTAAAGGATTATCTAATTTAATTGATTTAGTACTACCTTGGCCGCTAAATATTTCATATATTAAATTTAGGTCTTTAGCAGTCACCGTTTCGTCTAAACTTATATTAATCTCGGTAGGACTAATCCTAAAAAAATTAACTCGCCTTTTGATCGCTTCAGCGATTATATCATCGCCTTGGGCTAAGCTGGTTAATTGAACGCTGATAGTATCAAAAAAATTACCGGATAAAACAGTAAATCCTAATTTTTTCAAGCTATGTTTAAGCCAATCGGTGTTAGATTTTATTTTAGTAGCAATCTTTTTAAGACCTACAGGCCCATGATAACAAGCGTAAGCGGAGGCTATGATCGCTAACAAAGTTTGGGCAGTGCATATATTAGATGTAGCTCGGTCTTTTTTTATATGCTGCTCTCTGGTTTGCAATGATAATCGGTAAGTTGGGCGATTAAATTCATCCATCACCACTCCTACTACCCTGCCGGGTACTTCTCGGATAAAATCCATCTTAGTAGCAAAAAACGCCGCATGCGGGCCTCCATAATTTAAAGGTAGGCCGAATCTTTGCGTGTTTCCATAAACAATATCTGCTCCCCACTCGCCAGGCGGGGTGAATAGCGTTAAACTCAGCAGGTCACAACCAACAATCGCCAAAGCCCCATGCTCATGGAGTCCTTGGCAAAATTTAGGGCTAACTTTAAAAGTGCCCCGATTATTTGGTGTTTGCAATAGACCAGCAAAAAAATCTTTATCAGGAATAAAATTATTTACGTCACCGATTACTAATTCAATGCCAATATGGTTAGCCCTAGTTTTAAGGACGTCAATAGTAGATCTAAAACACTTATCATCAACAAAAAATTTGCATTTAGTAGGGCTATGATCAGTCTTTAAAACAATCCTAAAAGCCATTTGCATGGCCTCAGCCGCCGCCGAAGCCTCATCCAATAAAGATGCGTTGGCCACTTCCATCGCACTTAAATCCTTAACCATAGTTTGAAACGCAATCAAAGCCTCTAACCTGCCTTGGCTTATTTCAGGTTGATAGGGCGTGTACTGAGTATAAAAACCAGGATTTTCTAATATATTTCTGCCAATGACTGAAGGCAAGAAGCTATTATAAAACCCTTGACCAATAAATGAACGAAACAGTTTATTTTGCGACGCTATCTGTTTTATCCAAGACAGATAATCTTGCTCACTCAAAGATTCGTCCAAGTTAAATGAATTTAATCTGATATCTTTAGGGATAGCCTCATCAAGTAATTGGTCTAAGCTTTTTACTCCAATATAATCTAACATACTGGATATATCAGCGTCAGATAGCCCTAAATGGCGGTTAACAAATGTTGAATCTTTCAATGTTTATATGGGTAGATGGTTAATATGGTTAATATTATTAATTTTAATTATGATGATAGTAAAATATTTTAACTCGACTCATTAGCGTATTTTTTATAATCATCTTGCCCCATAAGTCCACTCAACTCAGCTGAATTAGCATCATCAATTTCAATTTTAACTAACCAGCCCTTTTCATAAGGGTCGCTATTTACTAGCTCTGGCTCATTGGTTAAATTTCCATTAACTTCGCTTACCTTGCCGCTAATGGGAGAAAATATATCAGACACAGTTTTCACCGATTCAATATTTCCTATAATATCCCCTTTATTTAGCTCTTTACCAATGGGGGGTAAATCAACAAAAACTACGTCACCTAACAGGTTTTGAGCGTGGTCACTTATCCCGATTAAAGCTTGATTTTTAGTTATTAGAACCCACTCATGGGATTTAGCAAATTTTATTGGAGAGCTTGAATTTTTTTTCATAATTATTTTTATGTAATAGTTAATTTATTTTTTATGATAATTTTCTTAAAAGTGGTTTATCAATTTGTAAAAAAGGAGGGCGAACAATTTTAGCGTTTACCAACTTACCTCTTAAATCAAGTTTAACTTCATCACCTAACTTAGCTAGATCTACATTAATATAAGCTAAAGCAATGCCCTTATTCAAAATAGGTGATATATTGCCACTAGTTACCTTGCCGATAATATCTTTTCCTATACTATCATATACATTATAGTTAGTCCTAGGAATGCCTTTATCTAAACAAATTAGGCCTACCAATTTTTTAGCAAAGCTATCATTTTTTGATAGTGATTCTTTGCCCAAAAAATCCTCTTTATCCATTTTGGTGACCCACCTAAGGTTAGCCGAAAAAGGATTATTAGTAATATCAATATCTTGCCCATAAAGTAGATAGCCCATCTCTAAGCGTAAAGTATCACGAGCCGCTAATCCCACTGGGGCAATAGCATATTTTTCTCCTTCGGTTAATAGCTCTCGCCAAATTAGGCTGGCTTGCTGGTTTTCTACCATTATCTCAAAACCATCTTCTCCAGTATATCCTAGCCGGCTAATAGTTAAAGTATTAAACTTTGATTTTGCTGTTATTACACTATAATAGGGCATTTTGGATAGATCATCGTCAACAAATTTTTGCAATAAATCCAGCGATTGCTTGCCTTGTAAGGCGATGAGGGAAAAATTATCTGATATATTTTCTAATTTAACCTGATATTTATCTGCTTGTTTTTGTATATGGGCTAAGTCTGTTGCTAAGTTGGCGGCATTTACGATTAATATAAATCGGTTAGGTTCTATACGTAAAATAGTTAAATCATCTAAAATTGTGCCTTGTTCGTTTAAAAGTAAGGTATATTGAGCCTTATTAGGGGCTAATTTCTTAATATTATTACTGGTTAGCCAATATAAAAAATCCTCTCCTTCTTTGCCAGTCACTAAAAATTTACCCATATGGCTCACATCAAACAACCCAAGATGTTGACGAACATTAAGATGCTCTTTGATTATGCTATTATAATAAAGGGGCATTTGCCAATTATGGAAATTAACCATTTTAGCCCCTAATTTTATATGATCGTCATAGATAGCGGTTTTTAAATTATTTGACATATTTTCTTAGGTAAAATTTAATTTATATATTTCTATCACAATGGAACGCTTTTTCTATTTTTAATTTAATTTCGGTGAGTTTTTTTATATTTTCGGGTAACCAAGGGCCATTTTTTTGTTGTAATTGATTAAATTCAAAGTGATCAATGCCTAGTTTCCTACAAAGGCTTTCGATACTTTGATCGGGAGATAATTCTGATAAAAAATCATTTATACTAAATTTCAATTCATTTGCCTGATATGCCAAGTCCGCCGCTAGCTCATTATCAGCGGGCAATACTGTTATTTTGGGGGTTGTTATTTTTGGTGAAATATTTGGCTCTTTAACATTTATTAAATCAGCCAATTTTTGTTTATTATTATTATTATTATTAGAATTCCCAGAAGAAATTCTAGCACGCCTATTTAGCCCATTATCTGAAATAACAGGAGGATTTTCCTCAATACTAACCAAGGGTGCAGCTTTGGGAACGGTAATATTTTTGGGGAGAGAAGGCTTTTTCTCACTAATAAGGGATTGGGCAAGGACGCTTTGTTTATTTTGTTTTAATTCAATGCCCAGCCCTTTAACATCGCCCATTAAACCATCAAGCACGTTAGGGGTGGATTTGTTAGGTTGCCTATATAGCCAGCTACCAATCCAAACTGAGGTTATATTAGATAGTTGGATGGAAAATCTCAAAAAAGTCAGCATTATAATGTCGACCCATAGAGTTAAACTAGATTGTGACGACTCTCTTAGTTTAACCAACTCTGCTTGCACGCTGGTGAGCTCTTTAGCCGCTATTGCGGTGTTGATTCTTTGATTTTGTTTGATAAAAGTATTGAGTTTTTTTTTGGTATTAATAAGTTGTTCTTCTCTAATTTTTAAAATAGCAATATGATTTTTTTGTTGTTGCAGCTCGCCTAGCTTAGCTTCAATCACATTAAATGTTGCCCCTCCTACCGTATTAAAAAATAAAATCACCATCAAAGATTTAATAAAGACATTCCCTGGATGCCATAGCTTAAATCCTCCAAAATTAACCGAAGGCAGCCACACCGCGGCCATTATCACCAAAAATGCCTCATTTAATAAGGCGGCAATCAACCCAAAGCGGTAACCATTATCGCCAGGATAAAAGCGGGCATAAAATTCAGCCGCTTCAAAAATCATAAACAAAGAAGCCACCGCCGATGTGCTAAAAAGGATTAATATAAAAAAAGTTCGCGACCAGCTCCTAATTTGCATAGTTTAGCTATCTTTGCCGGTTAGACATATAATTGATGATATCAAGTAAATCATGATATTGTGCGGGTAAGCTATTAAATAATTTTATAATCTTATTAAAACAATTTTGCGACTTTTTTTTAGCTAAATCTATACCATATAGTTTAGGATAAGTTAACTTACTATTTTTTCTATCAGAAAAAGTATCTTTCCCAATAATATCTTCGCTACTAATAAATTCTAATATATCATCAGTGATTTGAAAATGAAGCCCCAGATAATAAGCTAAATTATTTAAAATTTGACTGGTTTTGGCGGAAACTTTAGTGGCGATAGCCGCTGTTTCTATGCTCGCTAATATTAAAGCACCTGTTTTATGATGATGGATAAATTCTAAAATATCACTATTAGTAGCCTGATTAGTCATTTTTTCTGCCTCTATGTCCACTTGCTGCCCCACAACCAAACCTTTACTGCCCCCTAAGCATGCTAATTTTTTGATCATCATTAGTTGCAATTTAGGCTCAATAGGCAAAGGCTGAGCCGCAAATTCAAAACATAAACTAAGTAGTGCGTCCCCCGCCAATAAAGCAGTGGCGTCACCAAATAATTTATGGTTAGTTGGTTTTCCCCGCCTAAGATCATCATCATCAATCAAAGGTAAATCATCATGTATTAAAGTGTAGCAATGCATAGCTTCAATAGCACCAGCAAAACTTAAAAACTTTTCTTGATCAATATTTGCCGCTCGCACAACTCGTAAAAACAATATAGGTCTAATTCTTTTGCCATTACTCAATAAAGAATATTTCATGCTATCTAAAAGACTTTGCCCATATTTAGTTGTAGTAGGGAGATTATTTTTTAGATAATCATCAATCAAAGTTCGCTCTTTTAAAAAATTTTTATCTGTATTTTTCATCTAAAAAAACAATCAAACTAGGTAAAAAGTGCTAATAATGACACGATAGGAAGATTATTTATCTATTGGATTAACCAAAGGCTGGTTAGTGAAAAAATTTATTACCTCAATAGTAGCCTCCTGATCCATTAAATAACGTGCTCGCTTGGTAAAAGAACCCATATGGCTAGTTAATAATGCTTGAGGAAATTTTTTAAATTTCCCTAAATAGGGTTCTTTCTCAAAAACATCAAGGGCAATGCCCGCTATTTTTTTGTGTGACAAGGCGTCTACTAAATGTTTTTCGTTAACCAATTTCCCTCTAGCCATATTAACAAGCAGGGCACTTTTTTTCATCAAAGATAAAGTTTTTTTATTGATTAAATAAAGTGAACTAGGATTTAAATCAGCATGCAAGGTGATTATATCACTCTTAGTTAATAATTCATCTAATTTGGTTTGAATAATATTAAGCCCGCTATCTTGCCAATGCTTAATTTTTGCTTGGTGATTAATAATATCATTAATAATAATTTTTTTAGGTTGAAAAGCATGTAACAACTTAGTTACTCGCTGGCCAATCCTTCCCCAACCGATAATACCTATCACTACCTCATTTATTTCCCTACCAAGCAGCCTTTGCCAGCCCCCGCTATGCATATTATGATTAGCTTGAGGGATATTTCTTAATAAGCATAATATTTCAGTAATAGCCAATTCAGCGGCAGCATTAGTCACTGCGTCTGGGGTATAGGCGATGGCAATTTTTTTTTCTCGGCAAAGCTCAAAAGGGATATTATCTACCCCCACCCCGATTTTAACGATTAGCTTTAGTGTATTTGATTGCTGCACTAGCTGGGTAAGTGGCTCAGTCGCCGTGATGATAGCGGTAGCATCTTTTGCCCAATTGGCTAATTCTTGCTCACTTAGCAACCTGTGATAAGGATTGGGAAAAACTAACCAACCTTTTTCTATTAATCGAGTTTTTACACTGCCATCAGTTGAGCCATAATGAGCGTTGGATATATATATTTTTACCAATAGTCGCTATTTTTTAAATGGATAATATTTATTTAGATATTAAAATTAATGATTAAAAAATTTAATATTCCTTAATTTGGGAACATGCACCACAGTGCCTAAAATTAACCATATACTGCTATAACGGTGGATATTTAGTAAAAGAAAAGTTTCATTTGTGTAGTATAAAAAAAGTAAAATACCACTCAAGGAGATAATTAAAACAGTAATTACTTGTAATATTCCGCTAAAAGATTGCCGATTAAGCGTTTTTAAAAATCTTTTTTTAACAATTATATGTTCACTAATAAAAATTATCATTAATCCTACCCATAAAAATCCAATCGAAATGTGTATCCAAAATAAAAATAATGCTGGGTAACCCCCCAAAAAAAAATCTAAAAATGCTAGCTTACTAATAAAAATTAAAATAGCCGTTAAATAGCAAGCTAAGGAAACAGCTATTAATATTTTATTTAGAGCCACACCGAAAAATATGGTTGGTTATTCATCATATTCAACTAAACTAATTACTTGGAAAGTTTTATCTTCAATTAATTTTCTCCCCTTTAAAAAGGTAAGCTCAATTAATGAAGCCAGCCCAACTGGCACCCCACCCGCAGCCTTGATTAACCTAATCGCTGCGTGAGTTGTTCCACCAGTGGCTAACACATCGTCGGCCAATAACACTCTTTCACCTGGTTTAATGGCATTTCTCATTATCTGTAAAGTGCTAGTGCCATATTCTAATTTATATTCATAGCTCACCTTTTCTCCTGGTAGCTTGCCCTTTTTACGAGCAGGCAACATGCTAATTCCCATTTCCAAAGATAAAGCCGTTCCTATTATGAACCCACGAGCCTCGACAGATAAAATTTTATCGGGAGATAATGATTTTGATTTATCGGCTAGCTTTTCAATCATTTCTTTGAATACGCTAACTTCAGCAATCAAAGGGAAAATATCTCGAAAAAATACATTAGGAATAGGAAAATCGGGATAGGTATCTATATAATTTGCATATTTTTTTCCTTTCATGGCAGCTAATAAAAATAATTAGTAGGGTTTTTTTCTTGTTTAGTAATATCAATTTTTAAATTAGTGGGCAAGGTAGCTAAAAATTTTTTAAAAAATTGAGTAGCAATGCTCTCACTCTCATAGTGGCCTATATCACAAAGTAGCAGGTTATCCGGAGCCCCCAAAAACTCATGATGCTTCACCTCAGAAGTGATAAAGGCTTGTGCCTGCTCTTGCTGAGCAGCTTTAATAGCAAATGAGCCCGCTCCTAACACCAAGCCAACCTTTTTGATGTTGTTAGTATTAGCAAATGTCGAGCTATATTTAATTACTTCCAGAGATAATTTATCTTTAACCATCGCTAAAAACTCATTTTTACTAATCGGGCAAGGTAACTCACCGATAATCCCGCTACCCACTTGGTGATTATGATTTGCCAAATTAAAAATATCATAAGCCGGCTCTTGATAAGGATGACTATTTTTTAAAGCGATCATGATAGATTTAATTTTTTCATTTGCAAAAATCATCTCTAGCTTAAATTCATCAATCTTTGTTTTTTTACCCGCCTCACCTAAAAATGGATTAGCTTTAGCACCTGATAAAAAAGATCCCGTTCCTTTATGAAAAAAGCTACATTCGCTATATTCGCCTATCTGCCCAGCCCCTGCGTTAGCTAAACTACTTTTAACCTTTTCCAAATGAGATTCAGGCACAAAAGTAACTAGTTTACTAAGATTATTTTTAGTGGGTATCAAAATTTTTGCATTACTAAGACCTAGCTTTTCCGAGACCATAGAATTTATGCCTCCTAGGGCATTATCTAAATTAGTGTGAGCCGCATATAAAGCAATATCTGCTTTGATTAATTTCAGCAAAGGGGTGCTATAATTAGAAGTAACTAAATTGGGAATAGGCTTAAATATTAAAGGATGGTGGCAGATAATTAAATCAAATTTTCCATTAATCGCCTCTTGCACCACTGCCAAAGTGCAGTCTAAAGCACATAATACCTTTTTTATTTCTTGGTCATTATTGCCTAACAGCAAGCCAGAATTATCATAACTTTCTTGCCAATCTAAAGGTAATTGATGTTCAATTAGAGCAGTGAGTTTTTTTAATTTCATCTCGCTAGCTATTAATTATTTAGCATTTTTGGTGATGAAAATAACCCTTTCATGGGGATAAATTAAGCCTAGCTTTTCCTTAGCGATTACTTCAATCTTAGTTTTTTCCTTGCTTAATCTAGTGATAGAAGATAATTCATCCTTTTCTTTATTCAAGGTAGCCACTTCTTCGGCTAACTTTTGAAATTTTTGATAAGAAATGGCTAAATGCAATAATCCTCTATCGCCAAATAAAAAAATAAACGTGAAATAAAGAATTATTATCTTTATTAAAAAACTAACGCTAACTTCAGAAAAAATAAATCGCCAGTTGCTAAAAAAATTATCCATCAACCAGATTACCCTGCTATTTTTAAAAAAAAGATTAGTCTTTTAAATTATGAAAAACCTGCTTACCAGAAAATTTAGCAGATTCCGCCAATTGACTCTCAATTCTTAATAGTTGATTGTATTTAGCAGTTCGATCAGCTCTACATAAAGATCCAGTTTTAATTTGACCACAATTAGTTGCCACCGCAATATCAGCTATTGTAGTATCTTCAGTTTCTCCTGAGCGGTGAGACATCACGCAGCTATAACCAGCTTTTTTTGCTATTTCAATAGTATTTAAAGTTTCGGTTAAAGTGCCAATTTGATTGAGCTTAATTAAGATAGAATTGGCAATTTGGCTTTGGATGCCTTTTTTTAAGCGCACCTCGTTAGTAACAAATAAATCATCGCCCACTAATTGAGTGGTAGCACCTAATTTATCAGTTAATAATTTCCAACCTTGCCAATCATCTTCAGCTAATCCATCTTCAATGCTGATAATAGGATATTTATCGACTAACTTTGCGTAATAATCAACCATGTCCTTAGCCGATCTTTTTGACGGAGTTTCAGCTGCTAAATGATAAATACCATCTTTATAAAATTCACTTGAAGCTGGGTCTAAGGCAATTAAAATATCCTTTCCTAATTTATAGTTAGCCGCCTCTACTGCCTTACTGATAAACATCAAAGCCTCTTCGTTAGACGCCAAATTAGGAGCAAACCCACCTTCATCTCCTATTGCTGTGGTGTGGCCTTCCTTTTTTAAAATACTTTTTAAACTATGAAAAATCTCAGCTCCCGCCCTAAGAGCTTCTCTGAAACTAGTAAAATTAAACGGTATTACCATAAATTCTTGGATATCTATATTATTATCAGCATGGCTGCCACCGTTTAAAATATTCATCATAGGAACAGGGATTTCGCTAGCGTTAGTGCCTCCTACATAGCGATATAAAGGTAGTTTATGATAAGCCGCTGCCGCCTTAACAACCGCTAGAGAAACACCTAAAGTTGCGTTTGCCCCTAAGTTTTTTTTGCTATCAGAGCCATCTAAATCAATCATTAATTGATCAATTTTTTGTTGATTAGAAGCAGATTGCCCCTTTAAAGCTTTATATATTTGATTATTAACATTAGCCGCCGCCTTTAACGTGCCCTTGCCCAGATAGCGATTTTTATCATTATCCCTTAATTCCCAAGCTTCATGCACCCCAGTTGACGCACCAGAAGGCACAGCAGCTCGCCCAGTAGCGCCTGATTCTAAAATAACTTCTACTTCAATGGTGGGATTTCCCCGAGAATCAATAATTTCGTGAGCTTTTATACTGGTTATTAAATCTGATTTTTTCATAAAATATTACTTAAGTTGTAATGGATTATCAGTCGTTAAATACTCTAGTTACTATAAACCTATACCAAAAGATAAAAATATTATCAAATCCATATTAAAAGCGAGCAGGTCGCTTGATATTTTACTGGAGATATTATTTCTTTCATCAATCGACAACAAATCACCGCCCACACTATTTTGAGAGCTATTTATTGTTATGGTAGAATTGCTTTGCAAAATTTTACCTAATCCAATAGTACTAGAAAAACCATAACTACTAATCCAAGACCAGCCAATCCTAGCGGTTAAATCTGGTTTATTGGTGGCTATTACTGCCGTGCCTACTTGGTTTGGCGGAGTGCTCTGAGCTTGGTTAGCTCCTTCTGGTTGAAGTGTGATAGGGGTAGTTAAATCCCACTGGTTATAATTAAGGCCTATTTGAGTGAAAAAACCACTATTTTCTAACGGAAAAAATCTCAAAAAAAGATGATAATATAAAAAATCATTCTTCGGTTTTAACTCTATCTGATAATCATAATTAGGATCAAGGGAGGTTATCTTAGTTGATAATCTTATATTTTTGTCTTTATTGCTAAATATTCTGATAAAATTTAGCGAATAAACTCCCATCCCCATATATAATGATTGATTAATATAATAACCACCCGATAATCCCCAAAATGACCAATTTTCTATACCAATATCCATATGCCAATCATTCATATATCTACTATCGGCAAGGGTTAAATTGTGCCTATAGTAAGGATAATCATCTAAACTGATAGCTTCGTTAGTGGATAATTTTTTAACGTGAGGGGCTTTATCTATTATGGAGATAGACATATCAAGCCAATCATTATTTGCGTAGGCAGTGCCAGCACTAAACATAGCCAAAACCAAGGCACAGCTGATAGCACAGCTGATGGTATTGATAGCAGATCTTAAGAATAGATGAGGCATATTTTTTTTCATAATTTTCACATCACTTAAGACTTGCTCAATTGTTTAATAAGGGCCAGTAATTTATCTCTATTATTGATGGGTTGATTTAACATTAAAACAAATTTTATTGATTTATCATTATTATTTTTATTAATTAAATAACCCGCATAATTATAAACCCCAGTTAAGGTGCCACTTTTTAGATAGAAGTCATTTTTTTTATTTAGGAGGTGATAATAAGGAGAAAAATGATCTAAACTTATCATCATCCCCTTAGCCGAAGCTTGGTTATTTCTTGATATGCCCGACGCCTCAAGCATAAAAAGCATGCTAGCCAAATCAGGATTTATTTCTTTGAGAGAAATTTTTAATGCCTTCATCCCCTTATCCAAACTAGCTGGAAAACCAAACTTTTTTGCCCCTAACAGCAACATCATCTGGTTGATTTGCATATTATTAGAATATTTTAAGGTTAGCTTTATCGCCTCTTTTAAAGCGAGGGGGTTGTGGTGCACATATAGCAATTGTTTTTCTTTCACTAAATCCCCTGTTAATGCCCTATGCTCAAGGTGCTGAAAATTTATTTTATTTTCGCTAAAAATTTTCATAAATAATTGCCCCACGTAATCAAGGGTGATTGATAAATTATTTCCTAAATTTAATCGCTTAGTGCTGCCAGGAAGTAAATGAACAAGGGCGTGGTTTTTAGCTATTTCAGTTAAAGGTGTTTGTTTTTCAGCAGAAATAACCTCTTTTCCATCTTTACTTAGCGTGACATAGATACTATTAAAATTAACCACTAAAGCAGCATTGATCGCATCATAAGGCTCGGTAGAATTAACTATATCAGGGATAGTAATTTTACCGAATTTACTGTGCGATAATAATAATCGATTAAAGCTTATCTGATTAAGCCCAGTAAGCTCTTGCGAGATTAGAATAATCTCTTCTGAGGTTAAAAAAGGATCACCTAATCCTTCAATAATCAAATTATTTTTATGATCTAACCAAAAGTTAGTCCTAAATTGGTAATAATCCCCCAAGCCTTTAAGGATGGCTAGTGAAGCTGGTATTTTGAGCAAAGAAGCCGGAATAAAATTTTGATTAGCTTTTAATGAACAGAGTATCTTTGATGAATCAAAGTCTACTACCAATAGGCTTCCGTTAGTAATAGAATTTTTTATTTGCTGGCAAAATTTGTTATCAGCAGCCAAAGTAGCAGCAGCTATCCAAATAGTAAATAATGACGCCCCTAAAATAATAGATAAGCCATATATTAATCTATTTATAGTCTTGCCTAACATAATTTTGCTATAATTAATAATCAAGATTTAATAGATTAAATCCAAATAAAAAATATAGGCTATTTATATTCAATCTTCACAATCTCCACCTCAATTTTTCCTTTAGGTGCTATAATAACCCCAGTATCTCCTACCATCTTTCCCAGTAAGGCTCTCGCTACTGGAGAAGTGATGGAAATTACTTTTTTATTAGAATCAGCCTCATCAGCACCCAAAATTTGCCAAGTGGAGCTTTGCTCAGTATCTAAGTTAACGTAACTAACAATAGCACTAAATTGCACCACATCAGCTCTATTTTTATCATATTCAATAACCTCAGCGTGAGCTAGCACTCCGTTTAAAACACCAAGCCTTGCTTCAAGCAAAGCTTGGCTTTCTTTAGCCGCGTGATACTCAGCATTTTCTTTTAAATCACCATGTGCCCGAGCTTCTTGGATTTCGGCAATTATTTTGCCCCTTTCTACTTTTGTAATATGGTCGATTTGCTCTTTAACCGCTACTAACCCTTGAGCTGAAATAGGCCTTTTATTGTGATTTGCCATCAATAATAAATATAATTTGAGTTGATTGCTTATTAAAAGATTAGGTTACTCATTTACCTAGTTGGTTTTATTTTAGCATAAAGTCACTAAAAAAAGTAAGTGCTAATATATGACAAGTGAATATAGGTAAGCACAGATAAGCTTATAGGTCAAATATTTCTGATAAATCCTTGGGATTAAAAATATTTTCAATATTATCTGATGATTTTATGACGCGATTAGATAAAGTTTTTTTTCTCTTTTGTAATACCTGAATTTTCTCCTCAATACTGTTGGTGGTAATGAGTTTATAAACATGAACTTGCTTTTTTTGACCAATTCGGTGGGCTCGGTCTGTGGCTTGCGTTTCTACTGCAGGATTCCACCAAGGGTCATAATGGATAACATAATCAGCGGCCGTTAAATTTATCCCAGTGCCCCCTGCTTTTAAACTGATCAAAAAAACTGGAAAGCCATCATTTTCTTGAAAATCATCAACTAATTGCTGGCGATTAGATACACTGCCGTCTAATTGCAAAAAATTTATATTTTTTTCTTTTAACGCAGGATGCATAAGCTCTAACATCTTCACAAATTGGCTAAATACCAGCACTCGGTGACCTTCTTCCACTATCTCTGTCAAGGTATCCATGAAAACTTGCATTTTAGTGCTTGGCGGAGGATTAATTTGCCCAAATTGACTAAGCCTAGGATCACAACATATTTGCCTTAATTTTAACATACCATCAAAAATAGCAATTCGGTGATTGGTAAAACAAACTCCATTAATTTTAGGTGATAAATCAGATTTAATAGCCGCCAACACAGTGTCGTAAAGCTTTTGTTGCTCAGGATTCATTTCACATAATATAGTTTGCTCAGTTTTATCAGGTAATTCAGTGGCCACCTTTTGTTTCATTCGCCTTAAAATAAATGGCCTAGTTTGATTAGAAAGAATATCAAGATTATATTTACTAGTATGATTTCTCCCCACCCTAACATAATTACGGTAAAATTCTTTTTGCGTGCCGGTTAAACCAGGCATAAGGAAATTAAATTGTGACCACAGCTCCATAACTGAATTTTCAATTGGAGTGCCAGTTAAACTAATCTTAAAATCGGCATTGAGCATAGATACTGTTTGAGCATTTTTAGAGCGAAAATTTCTAATCATTTGAGCCTCATCAAGCACTAAGGTAGATAATTTATGCTCTTTTAATAAAGAAATATCCCTTTGTAATATATTGTAAGATGTAATTATTAGGTCATATTTTGCTAGATTTTTGATGTGTTTATGCCGGTTCGCCCCTTTTAATATCAAACATTTAAGATGAGGAACAAATTTTTCAACCTCAACCTTCCAATTAAATACTACCGAAGTAGGCGCCACCACCAAAGCAGGAGCTAATCTTTTAGATTGTTTACGCTCTAAAGCCAGAAAAGCTAAAGTTTGCAGAGTTTTGCCCAAGCCCATATCGTCAGCTAATATGCCGCAAAAGCCAAATTTCTTTAGCATAATAAGCCAATTAACCCCAATTTTTTGATAATCCCGCAAATTAGCCTTAACTTCTGGAGGGATATTATGCGTTTCAATTCTGGTGAAATTTTTCAATCTACGCACTAAATTTTTCCAGTGATTATCAGCCACAACTTTCTTTGATGATTCTACTAGCTCATTTAAAAGACCAATTTGAAAATTTTCTATGGCCAAACCTCCATTAGATGCATCGTCTAGCTGCTTTTCTTGATTATTATCTATCAATCGCTTATTAGATTCAGCCAATCTATTTAATATGGGGGCATGCTTTGCTAGCCAATCTTTATCAATTAAAGCAATTCCATTATCATTATTAAAATTTAAAGTATGAGAGCCATTTTTCCATATCTCAATAATTTTCATTACATCAAGTTTCTTGCCCTCATAATTGATATCAATTTTCAAATCAAACCAATTAATCCCACTGCTTATATTAGTCGTAAATTGCGGAATAACATTTTTCACCTTCCAGCGGCTAAGCTTTTTGCTTCCGTAGTATTTAACTATTTCATCCCCAGTTTGAACAGGCAAGATATCTAGTATAAATCTAATGGCAGTCATCTCATTCATAGAATATTCCCCACCGCCTTCGTCAATCCAGCCGTGGGAATATAGATGATCAAGTAGGCTGGTTTCTTGGGCTTTATTACGCAATATTTGGTGGTGATAACCGTCTAATTTATGCGAAAATTTTTCATTGCTAATGCCTAGTGGATAAGTAAATTGCCCAATACCTGTGTTCATAGTAGACTTTAAATGACCCATTAACATTCCTTTTACTTCCCAAATATTAATGTGACCTTGCAATTTATAATTGTATAAGGCCGAAATTCGCAACAAACCTTGCTTATCACGCATTTTTATGTCTCGTTGTTTGAGAAAAGGCAAAGTGATAGTATAAAAATCATTAATCCCCTCTTTTCCCACCACAATGCCAATTAAAGAATCATTCACCAATCTAGCAGAAAGCATATCGCTGATTCTCATTAATTGCTCGTTATAGATCAAATAAGAAGGAACAAGCCCGATAGCTCGAATATTTTTAATGTTAATACGAGACCTTTTCTTTAAACCGGAAATAGTAGTTTTTTCTTGGGGCAAAGAAATAGATCCTTGCAAAAAATATTGCTTAGGATTGGTGGGATGTTTTTTAACTGTTAAATGATAATCAAGGCTATTTTTAGAAAAAAGAGGTCGCCCTTGGTCATTAAAAGCAAAAGGATAATATTCTAATAATCTTAAAAATTGTGAAGCTTCATGCCGCTCAAAAGTGATCATACCAGGCTGGTTGCCCATAGTCCTAAGATGCAAACCTAGTTCAATCATACTTAGTAATTTGCGGTGCTCGGGCAATTTAGCTAAATTTTCTAAATGTGGTTGATTAAGATTTTCGATGTTAAATGATATTTTGTTACTCTTATATTGATAGGATGTAGGATGTAATTTGATGATTGGGTATAGATCACGATTAACGGGGCTATCGTTAAAGCTGTGAGGAGGTATTAACCAATTTTGCCAATCTTTAATATTTCTCTTCTTAAAATGGGCTAGCGAAGGTAAGTTTTTGCTATTTTTTTTATAGTTTAAGATAGGATAATCTTGATAGTTTTCATGCCAATTTTCAATAAAACCATCCCACTCTTTTTTAGGAACTAGCACGCCACTTAGCGATCCTTGTATCATCCTAAGGGGTAATTTATTTTTGGTTAATTTGTGGTATTGGTTATTAAAAATAATTGAGGTGGGCTCTCCTGGTAAAATTACCCCAGTTTTAATGAATTCTTGGGCATCAATAATAGTTATTCCCAGTAAAGGACGCTCATATTCAAAAAATGTGTGTATAAAATAGCCATCATCACTTTCATAGCGGTACAAAAGAGGAGTAACCTTAATTTCTGAATTAGTTATTGGTAATTTTGCCGTGTCATAAAAAAGATAAGGATTACCTAAAACTAGATATAAAAGAGCGTGAGAGTCATGAGCGTCAAGCACCAAAGGATTAGGTAATTCATTAACCGGGCGAGGAGCATTATTAATATCGGTTAAAAAATAGTTTTCCTCTAAAAAAGAGCGTACCACCCATCCAGGATTGCTATTATTATCAAGTAAAGCTTTGAGAATATATTTTATTTTCTTTTCTTTTCCCCAACTCCGCTTGCCATAACGAGATTTAAAAAATTCCCAGCGATACTTAATTTCTAAATCAGGAGCTATATGCTTAGTAAATCTGATGATAGTGTGAATATCTCCTATTTCTAATAAAGGAGAATCAAAACCATGTTCTTGCCTCCATTCCTTAAACAAAAGACGAGGCATAACATCGGGTGTTTTATTTATACAATCAGCATTTCCATGTAGGAGAGAGGAAGTTTTTTCTTTTTGCAGTTCACCCGCTTTTGTCCAGCCTGGTTGCTCTTTGATGGGCACATCAAACAGGTCGAAAACTATTTTTTCAATAGATTCTTTTTTGGTAGTTAATAAGTAGGTTGCTTGTGATTTATACTCAGGATAATCAGATAAAAAATCAAGAAATTCTTTTTGTAAATCCTTAGAAACCTTGGTAGCCTCCAATGCTCGCTTGATCGGATTATAAGCATCTATAAAATTCACTTTTTAAAAATTAGTTATTAAATATTGAATTATAAAAAAATTAAACCATTCTAGCAATTGCCATAACTTTGCGAATGAAAAACTTATTATAATATTATCTATGATGTTCACGTTAGCACAATGAAACGTAAAAGTGCAACAAATTAAATGTTTGATATGGGTATCTAGGGGGAGGGATGAGCCAGAATGGATGCCGATCTATAATATAAATGAAGAGTTAATTTGGCAACCAATGATAGATAGCATCATTTTTGATATATTTACGTAAAGCCATAAAATTGCAGTTAGTGATAAACACATCCCAGCTAATTTTGGGTAAAAATTTTGTTTTTATATCATTATTAGCGAGGAGCATGAGGATTGATTCTAGTTCTCTGATAGTGAAATTATGAGCAATAGCTAAATCTTTTTTAACTAACCATAAAGGAGATTTAGTTAAACTTGATATTTCATTTAGGTTAATATTAGATTTATCTAATAATTTTAGTAAATAGAGTTTAGTGAAACTATTTGCTAGAAATCCATTTATCATTATTAGGTTAAAAGCAGAATTTTGCCGAACTATTTTTATGAAATTAGCCAGTTCTGATATTTTCTGGTGGGCAATTAATTCTTTAAGTTTAAAAATCACAAAATCCGTTTGAGGGATAACTAATTTATTAACAGTATCTGAATTTAGCAAAACATCAGAGCCATCAAGCAAGTTTAATTTATAAAGTTCGCTAATAATTAATTGCTTGTTAGGGCCTACTAATTCTAATAAAAGATCGGCTATATCTATGGACAGAGATAGTTGATATTTTTGTTGAGCAATTTTTTTTATCCAACTAGAAGAAACACTATTAGGATAATCCAAGCTATAATTTTTTATGGTGGCTTTAGCGGCTATATTTTTCCAGTTATTGGTTAAATTTTGTTGATTTTTTAGTTTAGTAGAGAAAATTATTATTAAATCGTCACTATCCAGAGCAGATAAATTTTCGATTAAAGACCATATAGAAGACGTTTCTGGGTGACGAAAGTGAAAATTATTAAAATCTATTCCCAATTTTTCTGCTAGCCAATCGGTTATCTTTAATTCAGGGCGATCGATAAAAGTTTTATTTTTAAATTTAGCAGGTAAAGTTATTTTAATAATTTGGTTGCGGGAAGTGTATTTCAATATTAAATGTGAGGCTTTAATAACTTTACTTTTATTATATAGAGCGGGAGATAAGAAAAAGTCATTTTTGGCGTAGTATAAAACTAAATTTTTCAGTAAAGGCTTAATTGATGGTGGGGGAGTGGTGGAAATTTTTGATTCTATTTTATCTATATTATTAAATAGTAAGCAATATTTAGTTTTAAAAAATGTGGTGGTGGTTAATTCGGCTATAATTTTGGATAGGCTGTTAATAGTATCTTCTGCAGGGATATAATCTTGAGGGTTAAAAATTATTAATTGATGAGTTTTTTTGAACCGGCGGGTTAGTTTAGTTAAGGCTTCTTCTCTTTCATAATCTGAATTACCAAAGATAAATAGTAAATTGTCTTTCATAATAATATTAATCTAGTCCAAGGTTATGCCGATTTAAAAGTATAGTATAAAATATAACTCTAATGGGTAGAGCTAGTCAAAAAATGTAAATTACCAATAATGAAAGAATATAAAATAAATATAAATAAATTTTTAAACAGGAAATATATCACAAAATCTATTTTTCTAGGATTAGTAGGTCTAATGATAGGATTTATTTCCTCATGTAGCAATCATAAATCATATAGCCCTGCTATTGAGCAGGGACATATTTATATTTGGCGAAGTGGAGATTCTTTAGCTAGTGTGGCTAGATTTTATGAGGCTTCTGTATCAGAGATAAAAAGGCATAATAATATTTTTGATGAGCAAGATATAGCTAATGGCAAGATGATTTTTATCGCTAAGTCATCGCCCGCTAGATATTCTAATGATCATAATACTGCTGTTGCTGCCGCTACCACTGCGACCACTACTACCACTGCTACCACTATTAATCCTAATTCCAGACCAGCACCGCAAGCGATGAATTTAGTTTGGCCGTTAAAAGGCAGGGTTACCTCACCTTTTGGGATGCGTGGAGATAGAATGCACGATGGGATAGATATAGTAGCTAAGGTAAATAGCCCAATAGTGGCTGTTGAAGCGGGCAAAATTACTCAAGTAAAATGGATCAGAGGCTACGGAAAAACTCTTATTATTGATCATGGCGGCGGGGTGAGCAGCCTTTACGCTCATTTAAATAAAGCACTAGTACGAAAGGGGCAACAGGTGAAACAGTCTCAACCAGTAGCCCTAGTAGGAAGAACGGGCAATGCCACTGCTCATTTGTTGCATTTTGAAGTGCGCTTGCAAGATAAACCTGTTAATCCTGCTCATCATTTACCAAATTTTAATCTTCATTAAAAGTAGTCTTTAGCTGAAGCATTAAAATTATTGAGCATACTATTATTATTATATATGCTAATTGATATTTAATGACTAAAAAAGGTGAGGTTCTTTCTGCTAAAAAAGATATATTGAGATAGTAAAATATTATAATAAAAAATAATCATATCAAATGATAATAGGTATAGATTTAGGGACTACTTATAGTTTGGCTAGCTATGTGACTGATGATGGGGTTAAAATAATAGCCTCTGCCGATGGTAAAAAAAGTGCTGTAACAAGATCAATAGTCTGCTTGGCTAAAGGGCAAATTAAGGTGGGCGAGGAGGCAGAGAAATTAAGAAATGAATATCCATCGTTAAGTATCTATTCATTTAAAAGATTTATGGGGCAAGAATTTGATAAATTAACCATTAATAGTGCCCAATTTCCTTATCAGATTAAGCGAGGATTAAGAAATAATATTTTACTAGGTGATGATGATAAATCGGCTTCACCAGAGGCGTTATCAGCTTATATATTAAAATATTTAAAGGATATGGCGGAAGTTTTTTTGCATAAGACAATCAAAAAAATAGTTATCACTGTTCCCGCCTATTTTGGTGATTCACAAAGACAAGCCACCAAAGACGCCGCATTAATAGCGATGTTAGAGCCAGTTAGAATAATTAATGAGCCTACTGCGGCCGCTATTGCATATGGTCTGGATCAAAAGAAGATAGGCCAAGTATTGGTCTATGATTTAGGGGGAGGAACTTTTGATGTTACCGTGCTAAAATTAAAGAAAAAGGTGTTTCGGGTGATATCAACGCAAGGGGACAACGCTTTGGGGGGAGATGATTTTGACCAACTATTAATCGATTATGTATTAGATAAATCTAATATTGATAAGCATAAATTGACGGCAAAAGACAAGCAACTATTAAAGGTATCCGCTGAGAAGACCAAATTATTGCTAAGCACTAATGCAGAAGCTGATTTTGAATTTACTAGTGAATTTAGTTTAGGAAAAAAGGAGCCACTATCAATTTTAAAATCTGAGTTTGATAAATTAATCGCACCGATCGTCACCAAAACTATTGATATAATTACCGAAACCCTTAAATCAGCTAAATTAACAGCAACAGATATTGATGAAGCCGTGCTAGTTGGTGGCAGCACAAGGGTGCCATTGGTTAGAAAAGTCCTTAGTGATTATTTTGGCAAAACGCCTAATAGCAGGATAGATCCTGATAAGGTAGTGGCTTATGGAGCAGCAATTCAAGGCCATATGCTAGCGGGAAAAAGTTATGATTATCTTTTACTTGATGTAGTGCCTTTATCGCTAGGCATTGAAACTATCGGGGGAGTGTTTTCTAAATTAATTTTAAAAAATGCCTCTTTGCCCTCTAGGGTCACAGAAAATTTTTCTACCTCGGTAGATAATCAAAACTCAGTTGATATAAATATTTATCAAGGAGAAAGGGAATTTATCAAGGATTGCCGGTTAGTAGGTAAATTCAAATTAAAAGGTATTCCCCAAATGCCCGCTGGGTTGCCTCGTATTGAGGTAGAATTTCTAGTTGACCAAAATGGTATTTTGAGCGTTTCAGCCAAAGAGTTAAGATCTGATGTTGCGGCTAACATAGAGCTAATACCAGAACACGGATTAACTAGGACAGAGGTTACTAACATGATTGAAGATTCAATTAATTTTGCCTTTGAAGATATGGCCAGCAGAAGTTTAATAGAATTAACCCAAAAAACAAAAACTATGATTGTCGCCGTGGATAGATCTATGCCTAAAATACGTCAAATTTTATCGGCATCAACGGCAAAAGATATAAAACGTCAACGAGATTTGCTAGAAGGATTGCTTGAATTTGGTAAATTACAAACACTAGAAGCAGAATTAGAAAAATTACAGGATTTAACGGCAGAAGTGGCTGATATAATAGTTTCTACCGATATACTAGAAGAGATGAAAAAACCATAATTCACCTAGTCATAGTTATTATTATGGCTAGCCCACCAATTTTGCGGGGATATATAATAAAAGTAGTTAAGCTAAAGTGTTGAAACTATTTTTATTCTTATTGTTAGGATTAGCACCGTCTGGATTATTATTTTGCTCTATGCCCTGCAATTCTGTTTGATTTGTTTGGGGAGCTATTTTACGGGTACTATTTATATAAGGAGGATCAAAGGTTTCTGTTTTAACAGGGTTAGCCAAAATAGGGGTAGGCACTTTTGAGTATTCTTTTTGAATAGCTAATCCAGCACTATTTTCTCTAATTTTATCCATTGATGAATAATTAATAAGGTTAATAGAAAATCTAATTTTGCTAGATAATATAGATATTTAAGACTTAGGTCAAGTCTTAGTAGATATTTGGGTGAATGATATTATAATTAGGCGGGGTTCCAAAATTAAAATAAAATCTCTAATCCCGCACTAAAGGCATTAGCTTGAGTTTTAATTTCTCTATTTTGAGCAAAACTATTGTCAGATAGCTCAATAGTGGCCGTATTAATGGAATGATACCCAAATTGTACATTATAAATTGCCCCAATAACTAATCCCATTATGATGAATTGATGGCTGGCTGTAGAGCTTTTATTTTTTATTTTGATATTTTTATATAGGCTTTGGCACTTAGCACTAAAACAATCAAAAGAAAATTGACCAGTGCCTACGCCCACAATAACCTCCAATATATCAGGAACTGGGATATGTAAAAAAAAGTCGATAAACCTAATTTGGCTTTTAAATACAATTGAGCTATCTAATTTATCGGCAAAAGCTATATTAAAATAGCTCGCCCCTATGCCTAGTAATTTGCCAGAGTGTATTCCTCCAATAACGCCGTAGCTTTTTCCTGCTTTATAAAATTCAGATGAATTGCCAATTTCTACTTGAGGGGCGTAACCAGCAAATACTGAAGCCCTAGTCAAAGCAGATCTTTTATTAATAGTTGGCTGGGCACTAAGTTGAGAGGCCCCAGAGATGATAAAAATTAAACCGATAATAAATAGAAAACCAACGATCAAAAACCTAACTTTACGTAATTTAAGGGGAGTTATTTTCATTATTAGCTCTAGTCGGCGGATTTGCCACAGTTGGCTGGTTGCTAGCTGGGTTTTGAGCAGCAGGTGGCTGAGTTGCTGGTTGAGCTGGCTGTGGTGCTCGCTGTGGTGCCGGTTGTTGAACAGGTTGCTGAGCTGGTGCTTGCCCTGGTGAATTAGCAATGTTATTGCTGGGGGCAGAATAATCATTTGGTGGTGCCTGATCAACATTTTTGAGACTTTCAAGATTTTCTAGACCTCCTTTATTTTTAACGCTAGTTTCTTCTAAGTTGTTAAGTGAGTTAATTTTATATCCTTTAATAGTCTTAAATTCTGTTCTTACCAACCTTGCCGCATCAATTTCATTGCTGGCGGTAATATCAGATAATCTAGCATATCCTTTTAGGGTGGTTACATATCTGATTGAGGCATTGTCTTTGAAATTTATCTTTTGTGCGTATAGGGCTAAAACTCCGTTTGGTAATACTTTAGATACCTCACCACTCATTTGTTCAATATGGGACTGTACAGCGTCAATTTCTTTTGCTAAGCCGGTAATTTCACCCGTGCTTAGTTTAGTTACCAACAAGCTGGCTATATTTTTGATTAATACTAGGTCACCTTTAAATCTGGCTCTATTATCTCTAAATAAGCTACCCCAAGATTCATTGCTGCTCCATAAAGATCCTTCATTTTGATAAGGGTTCTTTGGTAAACTTGCCCTAGGTCGATAATATCGATTTTCCCATATATCATAACTAGGATTTATCTTTGCTGCGAGCTCTTTTTTAGAGGGAGGCTTTTTTGTTTCCACTGGAGAAATAGTGGGTTTGCGTTTATTCCAAGCCACCCTCGGCGGAGTACAACTTATGAGGAGTATAACCGATAAACATAAAAAAGTCAACTTATTTATCTGAAATAAAATTCTTTTATCCATTCTAAAGACTAATTAAACAATTATTAATTTACTGCTACACTAATTGTGCTAGCAGAAAGCACCTTACCCATTAATGGTTTATTGGTGGTTTTATTTTTTACTCTAATGATATCGCCAATATTGCCCCCTTCTAATGCGGTCACTAATGTTTTTAATTGAAAAAACTTAGAATCATATACCAAGGTAAGCATTGCTCCTTTTTTTACTAGGGGGGAGTTTTGATTAGTATTTATTTTTTTTAATGAGGGAGCTGGAGTTAGGCGTTCTTTTTCCTTCATAGCTACTTGATGAAAGAGGTGATTAACCTCATCAGCGATCATTTTAGGGGATTTATTTTTCCTAGTGGATGATTTTGTGCTAGATATTTCTTTTATGATATTTTTAGAGCTAGCTTGCCTAGAATAAAAATCGTTAGCTACTATTTTACCTCTAATAGCAATTTTTTTGATTAAGGTGTCGTTACTATCAAAAAGATTTAAACTCCAGTTTCTAAAAATCCCTCCAGTATCATTATCAAGAGAGGTGAGTTTGTAAGATGGGTTAGTTACTGGCAAATAAATATCTTTTAAAGTGGTTAAAATTTTGAATGAAGTTGATTTTTCATCTAATTGAGTTTGGGCAAAGTTATTAATAATTTTTATTTGCGATTCTTTGGTCAGTAAAGCACTAACTCGCTTAATAGAAATTTTATCTGCTCCATAAAGTTTAAAGTCATATAAAGGAAAGCCCATTTTTAAACGGCTCAATATTTCTTTTTTAGATAAAATCATTTCTTTACCAGCCTTAGGGGACAAGCCTAGCCGGTAATTTTCAATTTTTTGCTTAACTTTATAATCACCAATTTTAATTGATAATATATGTTTGGCTAACAATCGCTTATTTTCTATTTCAACTTGGTCGCTAATAGTAGCATAAACAATAGGTTTTTTGTTGATGGGAGCCTTTTTAGGTTGAGGTAATCGCAGACTGGCTGTTAAAATAGGTAATTTTTTAGGGGGATTTGCTTTTTTAGTAATTAAAGCTTTTTTAAGATTATTGACCAATGACCCACTTTCACCTAAACCACTTTTTGAATTAATTTTCTCAAAAGTAGATATATAGTCATCAAGTTGAGAATTATTAACAACTTGAGCCGTAACCACTCTACTATAAAAAGTAGTGCTAATAATTAACGCCAGCGCGCTTCCTAAAATTAAATACCTCGAAAAGCAAAAATTCTGGCGACTCTGGCGACTCATCATCATCATAATAATAATAAAATTAATTTAGTAAGTAGGATTTGTTTTAAATCCCACTTAATAACTATTAAGACCTGATCAAATTAACGGCGGTATCAAGCATGCTGTCAGAGGTTCTAATAGATTTAGAATTGGCCTCATAAGCACGCTGGGCACTAATCATTCCGACCATCTCTTCTACTAAACTAACATTAGAAAGCTCAATAAAACCTTGCCCAATCAAGCCATTTCCCTGCTCACCAGGATCAGCAATAGCAGGATTGCCAGAGGACGCTGATTGAGTGAACAAATTCTTACCTACAGGATTTAATCCTTGTGGATTAATGAATTGTGCTAACTGAATATTGCCTATCTGGTCTGGCTCTACCACTCCATCAAAGAAAATTTGCACCACTCCTCGCTCTCCAATAGAAATTTTAGTAGCATTTTGAGGAATGACTACTTGAGGCTCTAAAGGATATCCATCAGCAGTTACTATTCTACCATTAATATCCTTTGACCAAGCCCCATCTCTGGTGTAAGCGATTTGGTTATTAGGCATTCGCACCATAAAAAATCCGTCACCATCAATGCTCAAATCAAGCTCATTTTCTGTATGGCTCAAGGTTCCTTGCGTGAATTGTTTTTGAGTAGCCACATGTTTAACGCCATATCCTTGTTGTAATCCCACTGGAACAGCAGTAGCTACTGAAGTTTCTGTGCCCGGGGTGATAGTTTGATGATAAAGCAAATCTTGAAAATGATTACGATCCTTTTTAAAAGCAAAGGTATTAACGTTAGATAAATTATTAGATATAGTGTGCAACTCCCTTTCTTGGGCGATCATACCAGTGGCACCTATATTCAGGGCTTTCATCATAGCGATTTAGTGGTTAATGGTTATAAATTATAAATTAACGAAAAATAATAAAACTAATAAAATAATAAAGTAATAAAAAAAATATCTAGTAAATTTAAATTATCTAGCCAATCTTAAAGACTGTTCATCAATTGAATCAATTGTTTTAATGCCTCTTTGCACCGCCTGAAAAGATCTTTCTGCCGTAATTAGATTTAGCATTTCTTTTACTAAAGAAGTATTAGACTTCTCCAACATGCCTTGATGAATGCTAAATTCCTTGGTTAGTGGCAAAACTGGCTGTGCTTTATTAGCCACATAATAGGATTTACCAGCTTTAGTTAACCGGCTAGGGTCATCAAAACCAACTATTCGCAGCTGATCAACAAAATTATCATCAACTTGCACCAAGCCATCAGAGGTAATATTGAGCTTTTCTCCTGACACATTTATTTTGCCGTTAGTGCCGAGCACAAAATTACCCACAGCATCAATTAAAAATCCGTCAGCAGAGCGTTGGAAGGCTCCATCTTTAGTGTACCTTGTTCCAGTAGGGGTAGATACGGAAAAAAATCCCTTGCCCTTGATTGCTAAATCATAAGAATTTTCTGTTAACTGATAAGTTCCAGGCTGCATATCAGATATCACCTCTTCAGTAATAGCGTATCTGGTTGCTCCTTTTAGGTAAGGGGATAAAAATTCATCATGCTTTAGCCCTCCCTCATATGAATTTGGGCTAGTTGCTTTGGCATCTTTTAAAAATTCTCGAAACACTGCCTTATCAGCTTTAAATCCGTTAGTGTTAACATTGGCTAGATTGTTTGAGGTAACTTCTAAATTTCGTTCCTGGGTTTTTGCCGCAGACAATAATGAATATATTCCTGACATAAAATTTTTTATTGGTTAGTGGCTAATTTTCAAAGTTTGAGTAAATTTGCTCTATAAAGTACGTAAAAATATGAGTGATAATTCTTAAAAGTAACTTTAAGTTTAATCAATTTGAATAATCAAAATGCAACTGCTGTGCCTAGCTTTTGTTAGATAGTAGAGTAAGTAATTTTAATTAATTATCAAAAATTGAGTAAACTACCTAACCCCTATCCCTTGGCTGATTTAAGCGGTGAGTGAGTAAATATTTATTGTTTAACGCTTCATTTTTAACGAGGGGGTGTTATGATTAGATCATCACTCAGTAGCTATATAAAATTTAACCTTGTTTGAAATAACCTTTTAGGAGAAATATTTTGTTTAATCTTGATGTCGATGAATTAGCAAAAATAGCTAATGATGCCTTAAATCTGGGGCGAGCTATCGCAAAAAAGAATTATCGCCAGGATTTTTCAGTATCTTTAAAATCAGATTTAAGCCCAGTAACTGATGTTGATATAGAAATAGAATCAACGCTTAAGCAATATCTAAATAACAAATTTCCCTTAGCTGGTTTTATTGGTGAAGAAACGGGGGTAAGCGATATGAATAAGGAATTTTTTTGGTGTTTAGATCCGATAGATGGCACTCGATCATTTTTAAGTGGATACCCGATTTTTTGCACCTTACTAGGTTTTTGGCGTGGTGATAGTGCCATATTAGGGATGATAGATTCTCCCATTACAAATGAGCGGTGGCAAGCTTTTGGGGAAGAAATTTATTTTAATGATACTCATATAAAAATTAATCATAGGGTAAAAAAATTAAGTGATGCAAAGCTAGCAGCTACCACTCCAGCAATGTTTACTGGTCAACAAATGCTATTATTTAATAGATTATCCACCAAAGTAAAATCTACTCGCTGGGGGGGCGACGCCTATAACTATGGCTGTTTAGCAAGTGGATTTTTAGATATTGTGGTAGAAGCTGATTTGAAATTTCATGATTTAGCCGCCCTAATTCCAGTAATAGAATTATCAGGTGGCATGATCACTGATTGGCAGGGTAAAAGGATAACCAGCAACAATTTTAAACAGGTAGTGGCCACCACTAATGAATCATTACACAACCAAGCATTAGCAATCTTAAATCCTTAGATTAGACTATTAAATTAGCCTATTATTGGGGTTTATATAATCCAATTTAGCCAGATTTTAAGTTAATCAAAATTTGGCAATACTCTTTTTAATGAGTTGTAGCCCTTCTAACAATGTTTTTTTGTGACAACCAAAATTTAATCGAAAATATTTATCTCCATCAAATATTTTTCCATTTGATAAACAAAGCCCAGCCTTTAAAAATAAATCCATCAATTTATCAGTAGAAATTTTCTTAGATTCTATCCAAGCCAAATAAGTAGCTTCATGAGGAACTTGTACCTCAAAAAATGAACTATCTTTAAAAAAATCAATCACTAAATCTCGATTGCTAATTAAATAAATAATCAACTCTTTAAGCCACCAGTCACTACTTTTATAAGCCGCTAAAGCTGCTCGGTAACCTAAAGTGGGCGGATCATGCAAAATTCCTCTGGCGGCAATAGTTAATTTTTGATGAATAGCCTTATTTTGCACCACACAAAAGCTGGCCCCTAACCCTGCTAGATTAAAAGATTTTGAGGGAGACATTAAAGTAAGAGTGCGCGCCGCTAATTTTTTATTTAATGACGCAATGGGGGTATGTTTTGTGTTTTCATCTAAAATTAGATCACAGTGAATTTCATCTGAACAGATAAGCACATCGTATTTTTCACATAAATCACCGAGTTTATTAAGCTGCGATTCTTTAAAAACTATTCCTCCTGGATTGTGGGGATTACATAAAGAAAAAATCTTTACTCCCTTTTTCATCGTTGATTCGATTTTCACCCAATCAAAATCTAAAGTATTTCCTTGACCGGTAAAAGGAATTCTTATGGTGCGTTGCCCCCCCCAATCAGGTGCATTAAAAAGATGATAATATACTGGAGTAGGCACTACCACCTCTCCACCAAGGCCAGCAAAAGTGCGACTAATAATACATAAAAAAGGGACTATACCCATCTTCCAAATAATCTCGCTAGGCTGCACTTGCCAGCCATAAATCCTATCTAGCCTTTCACATACCACCTTATTTAGCTCTTCAGGTACATTGCCATATCCCAATCTGCCCCCCTTTACTCCAGCTAAAAGAGCTTCCTTTATTGCTGGTGCGATCATAAAATCCATATCAGCAACCCAAAAGGGTAACATTTTAGCCCCTTCTTGATGGGCACTCCATTTGGTTAGATTTGCTTTATCATAATTTGATAAATTAAATTCTTCATTTAAGAAATTATTCATTTTATTATTGTATTATATATTAATATATTTAATTTATGGTTAATGAACTAATTCCCACTAAGCCACCTTTCTTTGATATAAAATAGAAGTTTTATATCAAATAAATATAAATTTAGGTTGTCAATTTAAGTTTATTTAGATAGTAGTTAACATTAACATCTGCCATATTAGATAATAATAAAAAGGCTCTGTGGCGGAATTGGTAGACGCGCACGACTCAAAATCGTGTGGGCATTGCCCGTCTCGGTTCGATCCCGAGCAGAGCCACCCGCTAAAATTGGTAATCACAAAACAAACAAAATGCACGTGGTTTTGTGTTATAACCACTCACGGTAAGCACTCATGGTGTTTTTCGCCAAATAATACTATAAATAGATTCTTGCTTGTCTAAAAATATATCCTCAAATTCGCTAGTTATCGACTGTTGCACAGTATCTTTAATAGTTAATTCTATTTCTTTTAGGCTAGAGTTGTCTTTAGTTATAGAAGAAAATTTAGCAGAAAAAATTTCTTTTACCTCCTTATAATAAGGTAAATAATCAGTTTTAAAATAAATAAAGCCAGATTTATGCAATAGACGATATAACTTGAGGCTAAATTCCTTACTTAGCAATCGATTTTTGCGATGCTTATTTTTTGGCCAAGGATCGGGAAAGTTTATGAATACTCCACTAAGTGAATTTTCAGCGAAATATTCTTCAATATATTCTGCCTTGCTGCGGAGAAGTTTCACATTATCTAATTTTTTCCTCATAACTTTGCGAGCTCCTTTAAATAATCTTTTGTAATTCAAATCAATGCCTATAAAATTAAATTTTTTATTTAATTCAGCTATCTGGCTCAAAAAATTACCCGCTCCGCAACCAATATCTAATATTAGCGGATTAGAATTATCAAATATCATTTCCGATGTAGCAGATTTTTTTAGCCAATCTTTATCAATAATCATCGGTTGAAATTGATCAAGCTTTTCCATGTAAGGATTAATGAAAGGCATACTAATTTATTTTTTTATCATCTATGAACTATTATTTATTATCTATTATCTATTATCTATTATTTATTATTTATCATTCATTCAAAAGGGAGGGTATCATCTAGGGATATTTTTTGCCCCTTAAGCCCTTCTCGCCAGTTTATTAGGTTTGCGTAGTCTTGCGTGAAATCAATCTTTTTTTTAAGACGAAACATGGCATAATCCCACGCCACAGCAACACTTATGCTGGCTATATTCCAATTATCTGCTAAAAATTTTGTTTCATTATTAAGATAGCTTAACGCCTTCACAATCTTTATCTTTTGATGGATAAAAACTTCATTACTTCTTATTTTAGCATCACGGCGCTCTTCATAAACGCAAGTTAGAGCAGCGTCCATCACACCAACAGCTAATGAGTGTAATAATAAAGTTTTGATTCTTAAATCAAATTTATTAGGAAAATATTTGTAGGGGCTATATTTTAAATCCAAATATTCACAAATCACAGTTGAATCATATAAAACTAGCTTGTCTGGGGTAACTAAAGTAGGAATTTTAATTAATGGGTTGGGGTGGCTAGCTATGCTATCAGGGGATAAACCAGCTACTATATTTACTGAATTTAATAAATCCAATTCGTGTAGTAAAACAAGCACCTTTCTTGTATAAGGCGAGGTGGGAGAGTGATAAAGTTTATATTTCATATTAGATTATATGTGTGTGTGCAAAATAGGGGCGTTATCTTAGATAAATAAAAAATATGAACTATTTTAATATTTATTTATGGGATTATATATTTTTAACAAGTACCTATCAGAAATTGATGATTCTTTATTGATTCTAAATGTTCCTCTTTAATATTTATTTATGGGATTAGATATTTTTAACAAGTACCTATCAGAAATTGATGATTCTTTATTGATT
>JAERRU010000015.1 GCA_016735295.1 SAR324 cluster bacterium | reverse complement strand
ATTAAATCAATTAATTTATATATTCTACTATTAATTATGCTATAAATTATACTATAAATTATAATATTAATTATCTTAACTACTATCAACTAAGAAGCCATTTTAAATAATATCAGTATTATTTTAAACACTGGCAATTACCTTTATTTAAATCTGCACCACAAGTTTGGCACAAACCTAAACAATTGTCGCTACACCTAAAAGAATCAGGCAATTCTAGTATTAAATAATCTTCAATATATTTATCTGCTGGTAGTTGATTTTTTTGGTACATATCAACATCACAATCTTGCAAGTCTAATTTTTTGTTAGTACCCTTAAATTCCTGATCATTCTCAGGTAATAGCTTAATCGTGAAATTATGATTATGCTCTTTTTTTATCAAGGCAAGGCAACTTTGGCAGGCCCTATTATAGTGACCAGCTACTTCTCCTATAAAATCAAATCTATCATGCTCGCGTTTAATTTTAACTAAGCAAGTTAAATTTATATCTTGCACTATCTTATCGTGCATCAAGCGTTTTAAGTTTATATCTTGTAAACTAAAACTAAAAGATTCCCACTCTACACCAATTTTTTTAGCATCTAGAATCATTATTTCATACTCACAATTACAAATCACCCAACCTAGAATTAATTAATTAATTTGTAAAGTCAATTATTATAAACGGATACACATAAATTAAGAAAAATATTATAATATCAATTAGGGGCTAGTTTAGGGAGAATATCAGATAAAAATTTTGGAAAGCGTATCGGCCGGTGGTGGGCTCCAACCAAAGCGTGGCTGGTGCTAGCTGAGGTAACTAAATCGTTATGTTGATTGTGGATTTTATAGTCAAAATTTATTAAACTCAACCTTGGCCTTTTAGGCTCACTATCAACCAAAATTCGATCCCCAAAACGAAGAGGCTTAAAATAATGAATATTAGCTTCAATTAAAGGCAAAAAATAGCCCTTATTTTCTAATTCTTGATAGCTAATACCATGCTGAGCTAACCATTTTATACGAGTTATTTCAAACCAATTCCAATAGTTGCTGTGGTGCACTATGCCCATTTGATCTATTTCACAATAGCGAATTTCTATTTCGGTGGAATAGATATCATTAGGGTTATCTTTATTGATTAACATTATTTTTATTAGCTGGCGTTATTAACCGATATTGGCTGTTTTACCGATTAGCAAAATGTTGGTAATATTTTTTATTAATCGTCTTTAGAGTATCTACTAGCAAATTAAGGGGGATAGTATTATCCATACATTTTTCAAAGATGTTGGCTCGAAAAGTATTTTTAGCAATAAAACCAAGTGCTTTAGTATAAATATCATAGTGATCAAACACTAAATCAGGCATATCTAACAAATCACAAACATTAACTGAATCAGCTAAATTTCCGGCCATAAATTTTAATTTTCTTTTTTGATCAAAAATAAAACCTAGCATTCCAATAGCGATATAGCGGCTAAATGGATATCTATTTTTCTGGTCTTGTATGCAAAATTGCATCATGGGGTAAGGATTTTTAATGCCCAGCACATTGCTTTGACAACGAATTGAAGATTCTTTTATTTCTTCATCATTTCTAAGCATAGTGATCGGAAAGCTCCACTGCATTTCGCTAGGATGATATTTTCTTTTCACAATCACCACCTTAGGTTTTTTAGGATCGGAAACATAAATTAATACATTTAACACTACAATAGTGATGTGGTGGGTTAATAGGGAGTTATCTTCATTAGCTAAATTTTTGGAGTATATATTCCACAATATATTAATTTCACGCCATGATACTGAAGGCAAATTGGTTAAATAATTTTCTCCAAGGGACATATAGGCTAGCCTATGATTAGATTCTTCAATACCTTTTTTAATTTTTTTCCAATTGGTTTGCAAGGAAACATAAAGATCACCAGTAGTTCGATTGTTAAATCTATGTAGTAAATCTGTGCGGTAAGCGTCTTCAGCGAAGGGAAGAAATACTTTGTGATACCAAAGAGTCGCCCCCTCTTGAAAAGATAGAGAAGAGTTAGATTTTTTATTTTCGCTTAAGATAAATTGCTCAATAATTTCTATTAAAGTGTCATAATATTGAGGATTATTTAAATTGATGATCGCACTACGGCCAAATCTTTCAAGGCCAGTTATTTTCAAAAAATTAGCATGTTTTTTAATGATTAGGCGATCATTGGGAGTCAATTTTTTAGTGATCGGTACATTAATGATATATTCAGTAACTTCAGCATCAATAGAAATTTGCCCACGAGATTTGCCCACGGCAACTCGGTGGTTGCCATCTCTAACGAAGTAATAATCATCAATTTTAAAAACAGAAATAGGTGGCAAAGGGTGCCCTTCATCTAATAGTTTCCTAATTTCTAGCAGGCGGTGCCTCATGCTATCATTGGTAGGGAGGAAATTATCATCAAAATCGCTATATCTCCCCTCACTACCGATTATTTTATCAATTTCTATTTGTTTTCGGCCTAAATATATCCGATCTTTATATTGAGTAAGCTCTAGAATATCATTAAGAGAGGGGAGTCTTTTCTTGGGTGATAATTTTCCGCCAAAGACGTTAGGAAACATTTTAAATAATTTAGTTAGTAGTTATTTTTGTGAAAAAAGAAATTAGTAACCCTTAAATCCTAAAATTCTGAGTTATCACCTATAGCGTTTATTTGGAAATAGTATTTTTTAATATTATCAAATGAAAAAATAAATATCTATATAATAGATTAGTATTTATTTAAGATATTTATATGTTGTGACTGATGGAAATTTTTAAAATAGTTAATTTTTTATTGACAGCTAGCTAATCTTTCAGGTTATAATAGAGCAAGTTTTGAAAAAAATTGAATTATATTATGAAAATATTAGTTATTTCCGATAGGGTGTCTGAATCATTATATGAAAACTTTGATCGGGATTTGTATAGAGATGTGGAAATGGTAATTTCATGCGGGGATTTGCCGTGTTATTATTTGAATTTTCTGATAGATGCGCTTAATGTACCATGTTTTTATGTCCCCGGCAACCATGACACAGAAATAGCAACAAATCCACCAGCAGGATGGGTTTGTTTGCATAATCGAATCATTAAGCATAAAAATTTAACTATGGTGGGAATAGGGGGAAGTCCGTTTTATAATGGAGAATCACCATATCAATATACTGAGTCGCAAATATTTAAAGAGAGCTTGTTATTAAGTTTTAAATTGGGTTTTAAGTCTAAGATAGATATTTTCGTTACTCACTCACCGGCTTTGGGTATGGGAGATATTAAAGGTAGCCGGGTGCATCAAGGATTTAAAACATTTGTTAAATTTTTAAATAGGCATCAACCCAGCTTGTTTCTTTATGGACATACTCATTTATATTATGGTGTACCTAGAATAGGTCTTTATCGGGACACTTTGGCGGTAAATGGATTTTTGAATTATCAATTAGATTCCACAAACTTAACTAAGCTCAAAAAAGAGGCAGGTAAAGCAAATTTATATACTTCTCCCCCAAAGAGTTGAAGCTATTAGCGAGGTATTTTATTGGTGATTGGTTTTAGTATATAAATCTGTTATATTTATTGATTGATGTTTGGGCTTTTATAGTTTTTGGAGTAACAATAGCAAATTAAAAGAAACATGAAATTAAAAAAAATATTGATCGCGGTTGATAATAGTGAATTATCTCTTCAAACTGCTTTAATGGGAGTAGATTTTGCGAGGGTAGCTGGCATTAACCAGATAGGCTTGGTGTTTGTGATAGAAACATTAAAAGCGATTAGCACTCCAGAGCTTGGATATATAGCGATGGACGCCGTGCAAAAATCTCAAGTTGAGGCAGAGGCGTGGTTAGATTCTATCATCAAAAAAATAAATTATGATAAGATAAAAATAACTAAATTTATGCCTGAAGGGGATAATTGGAACAAGATTATAGATACAGCCGATGAGTGGGGGGCGGATATGATAGCGGTGGGCTCTCATGGGAGAACGGGTTTTTCTCATTTACTTTTAGGGAGTGTTGCTGAATCGGTTGTGCGGCACACAAAAATACCTGTATTGGTGTTTCCCGCTAAGTTTGTTAACAAAGAAGAAAAGTAATTTTTTTAATTTATAAATCTAGTATATAGCACATGAAAATTTCTGAAGTGAAGTCATTACCAAGATTATCTGATTTAGATGATAGTAATTTAGTTGTTTTTTATAATAAATCAGATGGGGTGTATCTTACTGCTGATATAGCTAAAAAAGAGCCTGGTTTAGCTAAATATTTAGAAAATTTCTTTAAAAAAATAACCAAGAGGCAGGAAAAGCAAGATAAGCAAGATAAACAAGGTGATGGGAAGAATAACTCACTGGGAATTCACGATTTTTTCTATGTTGGCTCTTCAGGAGATAGCTATCAGGGATTATTGGCGGGCTATAAAAAAGAAATTGATAATTTAGATGTTTTACGACTTGGGGCTAAAATAGCTAAACGAATGTTAAAACAAGATTTAACTAAATCTCATATAATATTACCAGTGGGGGAGTTGGGTAATAAAAGCGAGCATTTTTTTGAAGGATTAGGTTTGGCTAGCTATCATTTTTCACATTATTATAGTGATAAAAATAGGGCACCTAAGCTTAAAGAAATAGTTTTAGTTAGCAAAGGTGGGGCGTCATCAGCTGAGATGCCGATGAAAAGGGTTTTGGTGGATAGTGTTAACATAGCACGAGATTGTGGCAATATAGCGGGAAATGACTTTACCCCTAGTCACTTTAAGAAAAGATGTGCCCAACTTAGCTTGGCAGGAGGCCTAAAATTTAGTGTTTTAGATGAAAAAGATTTTAAAAAATTGGGAATGGGGTGTTTTCAAGCAGTGGCAAAGGGCTCAGCTGAGCCGGCTTTTTTAAATATTATGGAATATAAGCCCACTAAATTTAAGGAAACTCTTTTGCTAGTAGGCAAGGGTTTAACCTTTGATACGGGTGGTTATAGCTTAAAACCGGCTGGTTCGATGGAGGAAATGAAATTTGATATGTGTGGAGGAGCTACCGTGGTGGGAGTGATGAATTTAATAGCAACTTTAAAACCAAAAGTTAGAGTGGTAGCGATGGTGGCGACGGCGGAAAATATGATTAGCGATAAAGCTTATAAGCCAGGCGATATTTTCACTGCCTATAATAAAAAAACGATTGAAGTAATAAATACTGACGCTGAAGGAAGATTAGTGCTAGCCGATTCTTTGGCATATGGAGTTGATAAATATAAACCAACGGCAATAATTGACTTAGCAACTTTAACTGGAGCTTGCGTGGTGGCACTGGGCAAGGGTCACACTGGGTTATTTAGTAATAGCAAAAAATTAACTAAATTGGTGCAAGTGGCAGCAAAAGAAGTGGGGGAACATGTTTGGCCTTTACCGATTGATGACGCTTTTCAAGAAGAGATTAAGAGCGATTATGCCGATTTAAAAAATGTTGGTAGCCGGTGGGGAGGAGCTTCAACGGCGGCTAAATTTTTAGAAAACTTTGTAGATAAAACACCTTGGGTGCATCTAGATATAGCGGGCACGGCTTGGGACAGCAAAAACGTTGATTTTTATCCGAGTAAAGGAGCGACAGGAGTTGGAGTCAGGTTGCTTTGTCAGATGTTAAAAGATTGGCAGTGGTAATTTTGGTTGATGGAATCAAAGCAAAGTAGCGACAGGAGTTGATGGTAGGTTACTTTGTCAGATGTTAAAAGATTGGCAGTGGTAATTTTGGTTGATGGAATCAAAGCAAAGTAGCGACAGGAGTTGATGTTAGGTTGCTTTGTCAGATGTTAAAAGATTGGCAGTGGTAATTTTTGGCTGATGGAATAAAATTTTGATTTGTGCCAGCCGAGGTGGCGAAATTGGTAGACGCGCACGGTTCAGGGCCGTGTGGGCTTTGCTCATAGGAGTTCGACCCTCCTTCTCGGCATTGGCATTGTTTGTTTTGTGATCTATTTTATGGATTTACTAAGTCTTTATAAGATTAATCGTTAATTGTGAGAGATATATTATGAGAATAATAGATGTTAGTACTCAAAAAATTGAAGAATTGCTAAAAAAGAGATTCCCAGATGCTAAGATAGATTTGGTGGATCAAAAAGGCGATGGCAGCCATTTATCAGTTTGTGTGATTAGCAAGGAATTTATTTCACAAAGTTTGGTGGAGCAACATAAAATGGTGTATCAAGCACTCGGTGATATTTTTCGAGATAGGGTGCACGCGCTGAATGTTATAACTAGGGCTCCTTAGGTCATCTATCTCCTAAAAAGGCAATATTACATCACCAATAGCCACTGCTTTTATGATGAATTAAGTGATAGCCGGGCTTAATTCATATAATAAAATCTGGCGATGATTACATCGTTAATGGCAAGCGTTTTATGATGGTTCAGATAATCATATCACCAATAAGCCACCATTTTTTATGATGGATTAGGTGATGGCGAGTCTAAATTTACATAGTTAATGGCAAGCGTTTTATGATGGTTCAGATAATTAAATCACCAATAAGCCACCATTTTTTATGATGAATTAGGTGATAGCCGGTCTTAATTCATATAATAAAATATGGCGATGATTACATCGTTAATGGCAAGCGTTTTATGATGGTTCAGATAATCAAATCACCAATAAGCCACCGCTTTTTATGATGGATTAGGTGATGGCGAGTCTAAATTTGTACGATAAAATATGGAGATAATTACATCATTAATGGCAACTATTTTATGATGGTTCAGATAATCATATCACCAATAAGCCACTGCTTTTATGATGGATTAGGTGATAGCCGCTCTTAATTCATATAATAAAATCTGGCGACAACAGCATCCATCATAGTCCTAAGCATTGGCGTCGCTTTGATAATAGGGATTAGTGCCTGAGGCGTGGTCGGTGGTATCTAAAACTTGTGAAATTTCAGGAACACCATGAAAAATTGCCGCTTCAATACCATTTTTTAGAGTGGCTGCCGATTGCCCACAGCCTTTGCACCCACCCATCATTTCGATATAGGCTACATCGTCCTTCACATCAATTAATTTTACATCCCCGCCATGAGAAGCGACTGATGGGTTTACTTGTTGGTCTAATAATTTTTGCACTCTTTCCTTTAAGGATTCTTTGGGTCTTTCTTGGTGTAATCTAGGATGATCTAAGCTAGGCTTGCCGTCTTGCCAATTTATAATTGTACCTTCTACTAGCCTTAGCTTGCGGTGAGAAAAATAAATGATTAAGTTATTTATCACTACCTCTTTATATTCTTCAGGATCTGGATTTTCATTTACCAAGTCATAGCCTAGTTCGTAGGCTGCTACATTTAATTTTATCGCTTTAGCGTTATTCTCTTTTAAAAAGCCTATGCATTTATCCAAAACATCATCTGATACTTCAAATAAGCTAGCCACAATTGATTGATATCCTTTATCGACATAGAAGATATCGCTAAACCCATTTTCCCATAATAATTTAACGGTTTTGTCTATTTGTTGATTTTTTTCATCAGAATATATTATGATAGTACCAAATGGAGGTAATTGAATTAGTCTTTCTGCGAACTCACTATAGGGTAAATTATATGCATTTTCTATAGTTCCGCTGAGATAGACTTCTTTTTCTCTTATATCTAGTACTATTGGCTTAGGATGTTCTTTCATTTTGAGTAGATATTCATCAGCACTGATGCAATAATCAGCCAACTTAAAGCTATCGTGATCAACAAATTTCATGATTTATCTGGTTGATGTTTGATTATTTAATTGCTTTTATAAATAATTATTAGATATATGGAACTAGTTTACTGCTCTTTGTGTGTGATTTGCAAGTAATTTTTATATAAAAATAAAATAATAGGTTAGATTTTATTAAATTTAGCTTTAAAAGTCTGTAATATCAATAAGGTAGGATTTATGACAAATAAGATACTTATTATAGATGACGATTCAAAAATACGAAAAACTCTTCAAGATTTACTGGCCGATAAAGGGTTAACAGCACTTTTAGCTGATTCTGGTAAAGCGGGGTTGGCACTGCTGAAACAAGATAAGTGCATCCAAACTATTTTATTGGATATTTGGATGGATTCGATGAGTGGGATAGAAGTTTTGCAAATTATAAAAAAAGACTATCCTCATATACCAGTAATAATGATATCAGGTCACGGTAATATTGAATTGGCAGTTCAGGCTCTGAAAATAGGGGCTTATGATTTTTTGGAAAAACCATTTTCCGTAGATAAAATTTATCATTTACTTAATCATACCTGCCAGTCGTATCAATTAAAGAAGGAAAATAAGAATTTAAAAAATTACCTGATTAAAGATAAATATTTAATAATAGGTAAAAGTAAAGCGACTAAAGATATTATTAAAAATATAAATACTATTGCCAAAACCAATAGCCGAGTGATAATTTTAGGTGAAAATGGCACGGGCAAAGAGCTAATAGCAAGGCAAATACACCTAAATAGCGCCCGAGCTGAGAAGCCATTTATCGCAGTTAATTGCGCCGCTATTCCTGATACATTAATTGAAAGTGAGCTTTTTGGGCACGAGAAAGGTTCTTTTACGGGAGCATTTGAAAAGACTATTGGCAAATTTGAACAGGCTAATCAAGGGACTTTATTTCTTGATGAAATCGGGGATATGAGCCTAAATGCACAATCTAAAGTATTAAGGGCGTTAGATGATCAGAAAATTCAACCGGTGGGAGGAAAAGAGCATATAAGAGTTGATGTTAGGGTTATATCGGCGACTAACAAGGATTTACAAGATTTGATTACCCAAGGATTGTTCCGCGAAGATCTTTATTACCGATTGGCGATAATTCCTATTAAGCTGCCTCCTTTGCGTAATAGAAAAGATGATATTGCTTTGTTGGTGGATTATTTTATCAAAGAATTTGTGAAGCAGTCTTTACCGGCGAAAAAAATAAGCCAATCAGCGATTAAGCTTTTGCAGGCATATGATTGGCCTGGTAATGTGAGGGAATTAAAAAATACTGTGGAGCGATTGCTTATTTTGGTTGAAGAAAATGAAATTTTGCCTTCTCATTTAGGGGAAGAACTGCAAAAAAATGGGGCAACTAAATTGGTTAATACAACCAAACAGCACGTCAATTTCAAAGAAGCGAAAGCTTTATTTGAAAGAGATTATTTTATTGCTAATTTGAAAAAATACGATTGGAATATTTCAGAAACGGCTAAAAAGATTGGTGTTGTGCGTAGTTATTTGCATATAATAATAAAAAAATATGATATCATACCACCTAATTTTAAAGATTAAGTGATAGGCAATAGTGATAGTTATAATTATAAGTAATTAAGTAATATAGTGAAAAAAGAATCTGCTAAGAGCCGGTTAATTGTGTTTCGTGACCAAATAGATATTATTGATAGGGCTATATTTCACGCTATTTTGCACCGATATCGTTATTTGCAAGATAATATAGTTTTAGCTGAAAATAATGATTGGTTAAAGCATGAACATCACCTTTATATCCCAAAAGTTTTTTGGCAAAAAATATCAGATTTAGCAATTTTCGCTTTGAATATTAAGCCTATCGGCGGGGCTAAATCTATTTTGGCAGAACCTGCCACCAATAATTCGTTGATTTTTTTAGAATCAGTAATCAAAGCGATGGGAGTTAATTTGATTTCTTTACTTTATATGAGAGCTCAAGTGAGTTTAGAGATTGGGATGCATAAAATAAATAAAAAGATGTTGGTAATTGATAATGATCGTTGGCAAAATGTGAAAAAAATTAAAATTCAAGAATCGATTATCTATAATTTACCGGAAAATAAAATTATTGAATTTTGGGAAAATGTGCATCAATTTTCTTGTTATGTGCAAATGAACACAAAAATATTTAATAAAATATAAATGCACGCTCAATCTGGAGATAGAGATTATTTTTATAATTCAAAAAGGGTTTAGCGAAACAAAAAACTGGTTATATAATAGATGCTATCTTCATTAATAATGAGCTTTAGATATTCTATTGCAATGTGTTAATTATTTAGTTATGGTTATTTTTTTTGGTACGAAGTAAATATTAATTTTTATTAGTTGTGCAATGAATGTTTCTATGTGGGTTAAATCTTTAACGGTGGCTCAGCACGTTTCTCAAGATGAGTGGAAAGAGCTTGATATAATTTCTCGGTGGTTGATCGCGGTGCGCGGATCATTTTTTCCACCGACTATTTTTGCTTCTATTTTACTATGTTTTTTTGCTTTGCACGCTCAAAAGCTAGATATAGGCATTTGGTTATTGGTTAGTTTGGGGCTGGTTTTATCTCATGCCACAGTTAACTTTTTTAATGATATAACTGATCATGTTATGGGTGTAGACGATGATAAGGCCGGATATAGGCATGGATATGCTGCTCATCCATTAGCTTCTGGTTATATGTCAAAATCAGCATTTATCATAAGATACGCTAGTGTCTCTGCGATAGGGGCTTTAGCGGTGGGTTTTGCTTTGTTGTATATCAAAAATCAAGATATCGGTATTTGGATTTTATTTTTGAGTGGAGCGATAGCCGTAACCTTTTATACATGGCCCTTCAAAGTGATGGGACTAGGTAATATAGTAACCACTATTAGTTGGGGGCCTTTGATGATTGGGGGCGGTTATTATGTGATTACTGGGGAGTGGAGTAATTATGTTTTGCTAGCTAGTATTCCCTATTCTTTGGGTGTGTCTGGTGTTTTGCTTGGTGCCCATATGGATAAATATAATGAATATAAAAAGGGAAACATCAAAACTTTACCTGTTTTATTAGGGATGGATTGGGCGAGAAGAATAGAGATAGTTAGTTTAATCACACCTTTTGTGATAATTTTTGCTCTTTATATGGTGGGTTTTTTCCATTTTACTATAGCAATCACGCTACTTGCTATTCCTAAATTGATTACTACCATAAAAATTTATGCTAGCCGACGCCCTACTGGGAAAGATGAGATAAAAGATAAAGTATTAAAGCAGGCTTGGCCACTTTATTATACGGTAGCTTCTACAAGGTATGATAAGATATTTGGCCCTCTTTATATTTTAGCGGTCTTAGTTGATGCGTTGATGTTAAAGTTTGTGTTATAAAACCAACAATATTTTTAGCTGGCTAAACTATTATTAGTCAGCTACCCATCTAGCCAGCTAACCAGCACCCGATGATGATTATCCGATAATTACATCATATGTTGGCCGCCATTAATGGAGATATTAGCCCCTGTGATAAAAGAGGCACTATCGCTAGATAAAAAACTCACCAGTTTACCTATTTCTGATGGTTGACCAAACCTGCCCATAGGAATGCTTTTCAAAATTTCCTTTTTAATAGCACTATCAATATCAGCAATCATTTTAGTTTCAATATATCCAGGGGAAATAGTGTTTACAGTAATACCCTTGCGTGCTACTTCTAACGCCAAAGCTTTAGTAAATCCATGCATTCCAGCTTTAGCTGCCGAATAATTACTTTGGCCAAATTGTCCTTTTTGGGCGTTAATTGAAGAAATATTAATAATTCTACCCCATTTTTCTTCTAGCATGCCTTCTATAACTAATTTAGTCATCATAAACACGCTATTTAAGTTAACCGATACCACGTCGGTCCACTGCTCTAAAGACATCTTGCTAAAAGTTGCGTCTCTGGTAATGCCGGCATTATTTACTAGAATACTTATTTTACCGAATTTTTCTACAATTTCATTAATACACTTTTGGCAAGAATCAAATTTAGTAATTTCCCCATAAGCGATTTCTAGTTTATATCCATCCTCCTTTTGCTTTATCGCCCATTCTTTAGCTTGCCCATGGTTGCCACTGCTATAATATCCAGCTACTACAAAATAACCATGAGTATATAATTCTTGGCATATGGCAGTTCCTATGCCCCCAGTGCCTCCTGTTACGAAAGCTACTTTTTTACCTTGATGCATAATAATAATCCTCCTTTTCTAGTTATCAGATTGTTATAATAGATATTGATTCATTAATAGTATATATTCTTCTAGCTAATATTATGATTAATCTATAATTAATCATATCACCAAACTACGCCGAGTGGAATTTATATGCCGATAGTATTTATAATTTTCAAAAAATTTAACGATTAATTAAACTATGAAAACTAAAGTATAATCCTAATGAATTTTGCCAAGGAGTGCTTTTTGGTAAAATACTCTCATAATAAAGCGAAATTGCCAATTGATTACTAAAAAAATAACTTATCTGACCAACTATACCACCTAAATATCTTTTATAAGATTTATTTTCTATCATTTTAGCCCCACCTCCACTGTTTTTGCTAGAAAAAGCTAAGTTTGATTCGTATAGAATAATTCCGGTATGAAATGTTAGCCTATGATCAATTTGATAAATCAAATAATCTACCCCAACCCCCGAAGCGTCTATAGACACAAAGTCAGATTGTCCATAATCTATATGGTTAAAATCAAGACTTATCAAATTTTGCTTAGTCACAAAATTTACCCCCCAGCTCAAATATCGGCAGCCTAATATACCGCTCATTCCTTGGGATAATTGAGCTGAGCTGCTTTTTCTATTATCACCCCATTTAATATCAAATGCATCACTGCCTAGGCTTAAATAGCAGTATTTTTGATAAGCAATCCCTTGCGATGAATGAGCAGTTACCGCTTTATGAGGCAATACTTGAGTTAATAAATCAGGATACTGTGCTTCATAATCTAAATAATTCTGGTAAGTACTAACTTGTGCTGTGGCACGCTCCACAATCCAAATTTTGCTTAATAATAGAATTAGCAATAGGCTTAGCGAAAGTGGCCACTTCGCCCTATATTTAAAAATATGAGTTAATCTTAAGTTCATTATCTAAAATACCAAAATTCAAATATATACTTTGCTCAATATATTCTTCAATATTTCCATTAGCAATGGTTCTCGTTCGTAGATTCTCTCGATAGCCTAAGCTAATATTATAACAACAGTGGCGATAATTAAAATCGATATTGCTATAAGTTAAAAGATTATCCAGCCTCTGGTATCTTGCGTTAGTCAGCAAATCTTTGCGTAAAAAATTCCAAGTATTGCCTAGCCTAACATTCCAGCGAGAAGTTAATATGAAATAACTATTGATCGTTAAATTTTCAGCCTTAGGAAATAATCCTCCATCTAAATCTTTATAATTTTTATCATTTTGATAATAGGTGATTCTAGCAGAAGTCTTTCTTTCTGGTTGAAAAGATAGCCCAATTTTACGCTCTAACAGATTATTTTCATCTATATGATAGCGAAATTTGGTATTAATAAATAAATGTTTATTAGGATGATAAAAGCCTGAAAATCGGAGCAAATTAAACTTTTGCACCCTACCTATTTCTTGGTAACCTTCTTCTATTATTGGACCCTTATATATACTCTTAGAATTATTCATACCATCTAAAAGGTCCCAAGTGCTAGATAGCTTAAAATTTAAATATGGATTTTTATTTCTCTTTTTGAGAGTTAGGGATAAGCCGAGATCAACACTTTTACGGGTTAATAAAAATGATTCACCAGAAAGTTTTCTTTGATAAGAGCTATAGTCACTATTTGTATAGCTAAATTTAGCTTGAGAATTAATTTTTAATAATCCTCGCTGTTCAATATCACTTCTTTCAGTAAATTCTATAAAAGGAATAATTTTTAGCTTAGTGTTATTCTTTGGGGAAATAAAGCGAAATTTATTAGATAATAAAATCTTGTTAGTGAATCTTTGAAAAGCAAAATTTTCTGGTGAATTAAAATTAAAATTACCTACCCTCGGGCCTATATAGCGAGTATTATAATGCAAAAATTCGTAGGTAAAGTCATAATAAATATCTAACGTTGCTATCTTATGAGGATATTTTAAGGTAAATACGGATTTATTCTTTTGAGCGTTCCAGCCAATTTGTCGATTAAAATTGGTGGTATCATGCCTAAATATAAAACTTAAATTACTCTTAAAAACATTAAACCAACTCTTCTCGTAGCCCAAACTAGATTGGCTTAAGCTATTATCATCGCCCTTTTTATCATATCTTGATGAATATAAAAATCTTTCATTCAAATCATGATAAACAGAAAATAAATGATCGCTATGTGAAAATATCATCGAAGCGGACATATATCTTTTTCTATCATCGTAATTATAAATATCGCTAACCCCATTTTTGGCAATAGGATAATCATCTAATAGGCGGCTATCACTATTGATTATTCCAGTAATTTGTAAAGATCCATATTTACTGATCGTATCTTGATAAGAAAAATAAAAATGATGCCTAGTCGGGTTCTTGTCGTTATCATCGGTCATTCGATATTCTTCACCTAATTTTCTCTGAGCAAATGATTCTGCAATTGACCAACCAAATAATTGCCCCTTTTGCTGCTGATTAAACGCAAAATTATATTCTATCCCCAAAGCTAGCCCACGGCCAGTATATATTTCTCCATTAATGGTGATATCTTGGTCGGGAGCAATATTTATAAAATAAGGCGTGCGGCTCATTATGCCATACCCATTTCCTTTTGAAATATTCTTTATGCTTACAGCAGGTAGTAAAAATCCACTCTTACGCTTAGTAGTGGTGGGAAAAGCGTATACCGGAGAATATAAAATTGGAATATCATAAAACCTAAACCAAGCGTGGTAGCCAAATGCATAGTTCTCAATTTCATAATACATCTTATCAGCCCTCATTTCCCAAGCATCTTCACCAGCTGGGCATTGGGTGAAAAACCCACCCTCAATATAATATTTATCGCCAGTTAATCTTTTCGCAAATTTTGCCCGAGCATAAATTTTATTAACGCTATCAAACAAAGATATATCAGTTAGCTCAATGCTGATTTGGTTTACATCAATCTCAGCCTCGTGAGCATAAAGGAAGATGGGGTGATCACTATAAACCACACCCCAAAGGCTTATCAGGTTGGTTTTAGTGTTTAATGAAGCGCGGTTAGCCTTGATTGTAGCCGTGCCTACCGTGAAATGAGGATTCTCATATTCAATCTTTTCCTGGCCTACCGAAAATTCAGTTCTGTTAGAAGAGTAATTTGAAATAGATTGGGCTCTAACTTCTTGATAAGAAAAAAGCGAAATAACCCCCCACACAAAAAAAAATAATCTAAAAAGTCTTAATGTTAAACAGGAAACACTTGGCCAAATCAACATTAAATAGGATAATTAATCTAATGATTTCAAATAAATACTAGTAGTTTTATGTAGCATCTTGTTTATCTTAGAAAAAATTAACGAGTCTAATTCTAAATTTCGCTTGATGATTAAACAATTATCAAATAAAAGCTCAATGGTCTCTTTTATAATAGCATCTTGGGGTAAACGTTTTTGTATCTTGATCATGTTTTTTATAATCGGATGCTTAAAATTCACCTCTAAAATATTTTTAGCCTCACTAAAATCTTTATTCATCATTTTAAGAGCCTTTTCCATACCAAAAGTAGGAGCGTCTTTATGCGATACCAGGGTGCAAGGGCTATCTACTAATCTTTTTGAAGAGTGCACATCAGATATTTTATCACCCAAAACATGTTTAAAATTTTCTTTAAGCTTAGTAAATTGTAATTCAGATGGGCTATCTGTGCTAGTATCTTCCTTTTTATCATCAACCTTTTTACTATCTGATTTAGGCTCTTGTATCTCCGCTTTATCCACACTCACTATAGCCTTATCAGCAAAAGTTCCAATGCTGCTAATCACAAATTCATCAACTTCTTCATAAAGGTATAGTACTTCTATTTTATTTTGCTTAAAATATTCCAAATTAGGCGAAACCTCCACTTGTGAGCGGCTTTTACCATGAATATAATAAATCTCCTTTTGCTCTGGGCCCATGCGATCCACATATTCTTGCAAGGATACTATCTCATCTTTATTTTTAGATGTGTAAGAATGATATAATTTAAGTAACATTTCTCGTCGGCCAAAATCACTGTAAATTCCTTCTTTAACAAAAACACCAAAATTTTGCCAAAATTCTTGAAAAGCCTCCTTATTTGTCCGTTTAAGTGTTTCCCATTCTCCTAATATCTTTTTTATTAAAAAATTTTGAATTTTAGACAATATAGGATTGTTCTGCAAAGTTTGCCGAGAAACATTAAGGGGCAAATCATGAGAATCAACTACCCCATGAACAAACCGCAACCAAGCGGGCAGTATATCTTTACAATCATCTTGAATAAATACTTTCTTGCAATAAAGATGTAACTGGCTATCTCGTTGATTTTGAAAAAGAGCATTATTTCCCTTTTGAGGAATAAACATAATCACATTAAACTGCAAAGGAGCGTCAGAATTATAATGATAGGTAAATCTAGGTTTTTCAGCAGTACCAGATAAATATTTGAAGAGTTCGTTATATTCATCTTCTTTAATTTGGGATTTATTTTTGGTCCACAAAGCATTTTGTCGATTAATCTGTTCCCCATTTACTTCAATCTTAAAGGGGGTAAAATTAGAATATTGCTTGATCACCTCTTCTATGCGCCACTTAGATGCTAGATCGTGAGTATTTTTTTTAAATTTAAATGATATTTTAGTTCCCCGAGCCCGAGGTTCAATTTTTTCGATAGTAAAAACGCCTTCCCCATTAGATACCCACCGATGAGCAAATTCATTTTTATCCTGGCTAGACGCAGTTTCTACGCTAACCTCTGTAGCCACCATAAAAACTGAGTAAAACCCTACCCCAAATTTACCTATTAAATCTAAATTCTTTTCTTTTTGGTCGCCCAAATTCTTTAAAAACGCCATAGTACCAGATTTAGCAATAGTCCCCAAATTATCTACTAATTCTTGCTTTGTCATGCCCACGCCATTATCAGTAATAGAAAAGCTTTTTTCTTTTTCATCTACTTTGATGTCGATTTTCAGCTCTTCGTCTTTATCCAACAAAGAATTATCAGTCAAACTATCAAATTTTACCTTAGCCAAGGCATCTACTGCATTTGATATTAATTCTCTTAAAAAAATTTCCTTATTTGAATATAGCGAGTTCGCTAGTAAATCTAATAAAGAGCCTATTTCAGTTTGAAATTGATAATTTTTAGGGCCAGTTTTTTGTTTCATAGTAGTTAATTTTTAAATAGGATAATTAAGTTATAATTAAAACGAATGTCAAAGTAGCACATATTTTATATTTTATGAGCAAAATATTGAAATATGAGTAAAAATTTAAAAAATAATAATTATTCTAATAATTGAACAATAATGCTTTCTTGCCCATTAGCGGAAACGTAACGTGGTAAATCCAAACTAGCTTTGAGTTCCACTCCTTTTTTGAGTGAATTAATTTCTATAGTGCTAGTAGAAATTTTATTTATTTTGGTAATTAAATTTTTAGGACCAGATATAACAATTTGCGATGGTACAATTTGTATCTTGCTCCTTAATCTATTATCAGGCCTATCTAGTTTAGGGACAATAGTAATCATCTTCATTATAAGCTGCTCAAGTTTAATATGGAGCAGCTCGGGCTCAATATATAGCACCTCAGACTCCGGCCCTATGATATGATTAGCCGATATTTTAAATTTATTTTTACCAATAGACATATCAGCCATAGGCACCACCAGCTTAAAATCATCTTTAGTCACTACCTTATAATCACCCCGTAATTTAAACGTAACATTAACGCTATCTAGCAATTCAGAGGTAACAATAGTATGTTCAGGTATATCAGCGTAAACTATTTGTATGGGAAATATCACAAATCCTCCCCTAGATTCTTGATGGCTAAATATAGCCCACACCATTAAAGCTAAGGCAATCGCACTCAATTTATGAGCTAAGTTATTTCTTAATATAAATTTTACGATATTTATTAGTTTAGACAAAAATCTATTGTTCATATAACTAAATTTAAAAACTCTTCATCATAATTTAAGGTGAGAGTAATCTTTTTTTAAGCTTTTCTTTAAAATCACAAAGCTCAATTAATTCTTGTTTTCCATTTTCAAAAAAGGATATACAGCCATTCTCTTCGCTCACTACAACCGCAAGGCAATCAGTTTCTTCACTAATTCCAATAGCTGAGCGGTGCCTAGTGCCCATTTTTATATTTAAATTAATTCTCGCGGTAAGCGGTAAAATACAAGCTGCTGCGTAAAGTGATAATTTACGATTTATCAAAATAGCCCCATCATGCAAGGGTGAATCTTTATTGAAAATTGATACTAGTAAAGGAGAAGATATCCTAGCATTAAGTATTGTGCCTGAATGGGCATAATGCTTTAAAGAGTGTTTTTTTTCTAACACAATCAAACTACCTATCTTGTGGGTAGTGAAATATTCGCAAGCTTGGTAAAGTCGATCAAAAAAATATGGATCAGCTAAAGATATATTTCTCCATTTAAAACCAATAAAATTAAATGAAGCCAAACCACGCCTCAAATCATTACTAAATAATACCACCAGTATTACCACCAATGAGCTAAAGAATAAATCTAAAGTATAGTAGAGTGCGATTAAATGAAAATAGTCGGCTAAAAAATAAATGGTAACTAAAAATATTCCACCTAGCATAATTTGCACCGAGCTAGTGCCCTGCACTAAAACAATTACTCGGTAAAAAATCATCGATAAGATGATTATATCAATATAATCCTTATAGCTAATTCTAGGTGGTATTAATGAGTAAAAGTATTGGATAAGCTCCATAGTATATTTAACTAATCGTCACGATAGACCTGTTTATCAGATCTAATTATGCAAATTCATATCGAAAAAAAAAATCAAGCATATAGATAAAAAAATTATGGCTTAATTAGTTTTTATTTATCACTAAAATACTACCATTAAAAGCTCAATTAGCAAATTAAGTAATTATTTTTTTATTGATATCCTTTTTAAACATCGGTGAAGGATAAAAACTAATAGATTTACGTTCTTTGATGGTATGTTTTTGTTTAGTTTTCGGGTTTCGACCAATCCTAGCCGCTTTTTGCTTAACTTCAAATTTACCAAACCCAGTAATCATCACAGTTCCATCAGTTTTTAAAGCGTCTTTCACACTTTTTAAGATAGCCTCAGATAAATAGGCAGCCTGTTTAGTTGGTAAATCAAATTTATGGGATAACGCGAGCGCAATATCATATTTAATCATAATGTAAACTTTAAATATAGGTTATATTCTATTATAAACAAAGTGCGATAATAAAAATTAACGATACTTATATGATATTTGTTCATATTATTTAACAGATAAAAGTGGCGCATTGAGTCTTAAGTTACTAAATATACTATATTTTGGGAAGCAAATTCATAAATTTTATGATAGATAAAATTAATATTTACTATAAAACTAATATAGTAACTGGTTTATATGAATATCAACACAACCGCCTAGTCATGAAACATCTTACCCACCAAAGCAAGTGAAAACCAAATAACTAAGCCAACATATAAAATATAAATTGTGAAGGTTGACGTTAATATCAAGTAGCCACGCCCGCCATAAATCTAATAGGGTGCTTGGTTTGCGCGAGCAGAAACACAGCTACTTAGCTATAAAACATCTTGCCCACCAAAGCAAGTGAAAACCAAATAACTAAGCCAACATATAAAATATAAATTGTGAAGGTTGACGTTAATATCAAGTATCCACTAGTGCTTAAAATGGCGACGATTAGTTAAAATCATCGCTATATCATGCTCATCGCAAGCGTTAATCACCTCTTTATCCCTAATGCTCCCCCCTGGTTGAACTATATGCTTTAATTTATGTTGAGCTAAGCTCTCAATTGAATCGGCAAAAGGAAAAAAAGCGTCACTCGCCAAAACACATTTATCCCAATCAAGTTGTTTAAAGTTATCCAAAGCCCGAGGAATAGCCAAAAGCCTAACTGCATCTAAGCGATTAGTTTGCCCAGAGCCAGTAGAAATTAATTGATAAGCCCCTTGATGATAGCGGGCAATAGCTACTGCGTTTGATTTTAAGGATTTAACGGCGAGCATGGCAAATTTTGCTAAACCTAATAAGTCGTTGGTAAATTTTTTCTTAGTGACCGCCTGATAATCTTTATATGTGCCTACATCTTTTGATTGTAGGAGGGTAGCATTTTCAATAGATCTTCTTTGCCAAGGATTATTTGAGCTTTTTGATGGAGGAGTAACTTTAATTATTTTTAATTTTCGTTTTAGTTTTTTTAACATTGTTAAAGCTTCTTTCTCATAATCAAACGCTACTATTACCTCAATAAAAATGCCTTTTAAAGAGTTTACTATCTCCATATCAACCACTCCTGATACTCCTACCACTGAGCCAAAAGCAGACATTTTATCCCCATCCAAGGCTAATTTCAAGGCTTGAGCCAAATCTTTAGCACTAGCTAACCCACAAGGGTTATTATGCTTTATCACCACCGCACATTGATTGATGATCATTTTATCTGCATTACCTAGCCCACCTTTGCCTAGCGATAAATCAATGTCATATAGCAATTCAAGGGCTGCATTTACGTCTAGATAATTATTATATGATATTTGATTTTGGCTCAAATTTTCCAAATAATCATCAGCAAAAGGCACGTAATAAGCCTGTTGATGGGAATTTTCTCCATATTTAATCTCTTTTCTAGTTAAACCCTCAAAGATTAATTGATCATATTGATAAATCAATCTAAAAGCCTTTTTCATCATCAATAAACGAGTATTATAGCTAATCGCTCCCTCATTTTCGGTTAGCTCTTTTAGTATTATTTGATAATCATCAGGATCAGTAATAACTAAAACCGATTTAAAATTCTTCGCCGCAGCCCTAACCATATTAGGACCACCTATATCTATGTGTTCAATAATGGAAGCTAAATTATCATCTGCATTAGCTTGTTTTTGCTGATTAAGAGCCTTTTGAAAATCATAAAAATTGCAAATCACGCAATCAATAGTAGATATTTGATGTTCTTTCGCTTCTTGTTGATGTTGGGGATTAAAGCGGTCATAAAGTATGGCACTTTGTACTTTAAAGGTAAGACTTTTTATGCGTCCTGAAAATAAGGCTGGGCTATCACTAAAATCGGCTAAATCAATAGTTTTAATGTCATATTTTTTAAGATGGGCATTAGTGCCGTCAGTAGCTATGAGTTGGCAACCTAGCTCACTTAATCCTTTAGCAAATTCAGCTAAATTGGTTTTATCTGTTACACTAACCAAGGCACGCTTTATTTTATATGCTTGTTTCACTGTTATGATTATTGTTATTCTATTGTTATTGTGATTATTATTATTATTATTATTATTATATCGGTGATGATATCAATTAAAAATACTCTATATTTAACCTAGTCTGCCACCCGGTTAGAATGTCATAAACCACCGTGTTAGCTTGCCTTCCCATATCATATGGATTTATAGATAGATTGCCCTGTTGGCCCATCAAAACCACCTCATCTTCTAAATTGGCTTTAGGGGCGTTAGTTAAATCTATCATCATACAATCCATTGCCACGCCCCCCAATATAGCCACCCTTTGCCCATTAATTAAAGCATGGCCTTTATTTCTTAATCGAGGAAACCCATCACCATATCCTAAAGGTATAACCCCGATTAACATATCTTTGCTTGCTTGGTAGTGCATGCCATAACCCAAATAATCACCTATTTTTAGTTTTTTGATAAAAGATAATTTACTTTTTAAGGTGAAAGCTGAGCTTAACTCATTTTCACCTACCTTTATTCGTCGACAACTTGCTGATGGATAATTGCCACTAAACAAAACCCCAATTCGGCACATATCACAGTGATAAGCGGGTAAATCCAGATAGCCTCCTGTGTTACAAGCGTGCATTAGAGAATTTTTAGGCTTTTTTATATGGGCTAACGCTTCCTTAAATCTTTGCCATTGTAGGTTGGCGTAAGATTTATCTTTTTCATCAGACATTGCAAAATGTGTCATTAAACCCATAATTTGCAAATTTTTAATAGGATTAATCTTATCAAATTCCAAAGCAGCCTTATCCCACCTAACCCCGTATCTACCTAAGCCACTATCAATTTTAAAATGAACTTTAGCTAACTTGTTATATTTTGCACAAACACGAGCAAAGTTATTTGCCATTTTAAATGATTGCACTTGAATATGCATTTCATGTTGAGCGATTTCTGCTAATTCATTGGTTGATCTTTCCCCTAAAATTAAAATAGGTAGGGATTTATTTTTTATTAACAAGGCTTCTTCTAAACAGGCACACACCAAATAACTAGCTCCATATTGGGTAGCCATATCAGCTAACAGGTTTATCCCTAATCCAACGCCTTTATTTTTTACTACCACAGCAAATTTTAAATTTGCCGGCTTATCTAGCAAAAATATATTAAAATTATCATTAACTTGCCGCCTTGATATAAAAAGAGTAGCCCGATTTTTAAGAGCAGGTGCAGTGTATACCATCATTAAGAAGTAGTTTCATGGTCATAAATTGTATCTCCCTCACAACTTAAATCAACTAAAAATTCATTAACTATCTTAGTATCATCAAAATCATTAAATTTTCCCTTAATTAATTGATACCTCTCATGCCCCTTTCCCGCAACTAACAGCATGTCCCCTTTACTCGCCATCTTGAGTGCTTTTAAAATTGCTTCCTTGCGATCAGCAATAACTAACACCTTGGCTAAATGATTATCATCTATCCCAGCATTTATGTCTTTTATAATTGATAGAGGGTTCTCATCACGAGGATTATCAGATGTGATGATTACTATATCAGCTAAATTACTAGCCACCTCGCCCATCATAGGCCGTTTTGTTTTGTCTCTATCACCACCACAACCAAAAACCACAATCACCTTTTTAGGAGTTATTTTTTTTAAACTCTCAATTATATTTCGCAAAGAATCATAAGTATGAGCGTAATCTATTACCACCTTAAAGCCTAGTTTTGTTTCTATTATCTCAAATCTACCAGGCACATTAACGCTATTTTCTAAAACATGCTTAATATGTTTGTGCTTTATTCCTAGTAATTGACATGCCAAAATAGCGGCTAAACCATTATATACATTAAATAATCCTGGCAAACGCAAATTAATTTGATCGATATGCTTACCCTTAAAATATAATTCAAATAGGCTCCCCTGATCAGATTCTTTGATTACTTGGGCATTAAGATCGGCTTGTTTATCGGTGATTCCATAAGTCAAAACCTCATAGCCGTTTGCCTTGCCTTTGTGGCAAGTTTGAATAAATTCTTTGGTGTGAATGTCATCTTTATTAAATATGGCAATGCACGGATTATCGTAACTGCTCAATCTTTCAAAATAAAGCATTTTGGCATTGCGATATTCTAATAAAGTGCGGTGAAAATCAAGATGATCTGATTTCATGTTTGTCATCAATATCATATCAAATTCTAACGCCGAGTTCCTTTCAAAAATAGCCCCATGGCTGGTGATTTCCATAATCAACACCTCCACTTGCTCTTTTCTCATCTTAACTCCTATCTCAAATATATCCGTCGCGGGGGGATTAGATAAAAATCCCGTGCTTTCATGAGTAGAAGGATAAAAAATACCTACAGTACCAATTATACCAGTTCTCTTTTTTGCTTGAGATAATATAGAATTTATAAAAAAACTAGTGGTAGTTTTTCCCTTAGTGCCGGTGACGCCTATTACCTGTATATCCTTAAAAGGATTATGGTATACAATAGAAGCAAAAAATCCTCCTAAGCGGTTGATATTATCGGAAATAATAGTGAAAACGCCACCACAATCTAGACTAAAAGATAAAGCATTTCTGCTGATAAAACACCTAACCCCCTTTTGGTAAGCCTTTTTAGCTAGTTGATAAGAATTGTATTTCCCAAAATTAGTAGGAAATTCCTCATTTTCCAAACACAAATAAGCCGAATGTGAATTTACTTTATCCGGATCATAAGTAATGTTGGTAATTTCAAGATTAAGTAAGGATTTTTCGGTATATTCTAAATCTAGTGAAGCACCAACTTTATTGTTATCTTCTAATGATTTTATAATGTCTTTTAGAATCGGCATAGGTAATAATTTTAGTGAATAATACTTTTGATCAGCAAAAATACTATTTGTTGATGGTAAATGGACTCATAGAAAAATAAAATCACCAGCCACTAATTAAAGCTAACTACCGATTTGCTCAATAGGAAGCAAAGATTTTATGTAACGACCTATTAATAGGCGTTCTACTTCAGTTATACCAGTAAATTCTATATTAAGGTAGGCATTTTCAGAATTATCTAATAAATTGTGAGCTACAATACGGGCAAATAAAGTTTTAACCTGAGTGCTAGGGATAGTAATTTCTAATAACTCATCATGAGAAATAATCACCGCTTTAGGAATAACCAAACACATACCCCCTTGGCTAAAATCTTTTGTGGTAACGCTAATTTTTTCACTAGATTTAAGATTATTTTTAGAAAATCTAGCAATTTTACAAGGAATTTCTATGAGATATCGTTTATAGAATCTGGTAGTAATTTTGGTAATATTATCAGTATGTTGCAGTATAATTTGCGGAACCTGATCGTCAGATTGCCACATTAAAGGGCAATAGAATTGATATTCACTATCGTCTTTTCTAGATACTCTTATTTCCAGCTCTTTCAAATCATCAATTCTAACCCACGCTCCCTTAACTTTGGGGGGTAAGATAGAAAAAAAGTCTTGTTGGTTACGAACCACCGCCGATAAATAATCAGCCGTTTTAAACCCACGGTATAAGAAAACTCTGATTTTTTGACGAACAGGTAACATTCTAGTATGGCTAAACTCAACGTTTAGGTTGCTAAAATTAAAATTAAACACATCACGTAGTGATTCAGCTAGTCTAAGTTTACCTGGATTTTCTTCCACCATTTTGAAGTAATTCAAGTATTCTTCAAATACGTTGGGATTTTCAATGACTTCTATATAATCACTATCATTTTTTAACATTTCAAAAAAAACATTAATTTGAGCAGCAGAAGCCTTAAGGGCATGTAATTTTTGGGTAGCAAGGTTTTTCAGTAAAGTTGCCGTGTTATCATGGATATCACCAACTTGCCTGCTAATTTTACCTTTGGAGAGATAACGAATTAAAACGATACCCGTTACACCTATAATAAAAGCCACTAATACAAATATTAAAACCGAATATACCTTAGAATCCATAGAAGTTCTTTGGTAGTCTTGGTAGCTTTTTAAAAAGTTTTGGGTAGTTTGTTGAGTAAGAAATTTTTCGTAAATCCTATCTAGGTATATATTATAGTGAGCAGCTTTATCTAAGAAAGTAAAAATAGGTAAATTCATTTTTTTAAAAGCACTAAACTAAACTAGTATCTATTACTAAATTGTTTAATAGACTTCTTAAGTAGAATATCGGTTAAAAAATAAAGTATATAAGATAGATAACAAATATATAATATAAAATCTTTAAAAGAAACAACCTTTTATTAAATTTTTTTAATCGGCATGAAATTATGATTATACTTTTATTACACACCAAGTGCAAGCCAATAACTTTATAAATAACCGTATATCTTAAATTTATTTACTTCTATATAGTTTAATATAACCATATTTTATATTGCAAACATTATAACCAATACTTAATGACTATGGCTGGAGGTATGAATTATATAATCAAGAAATAAAAATTGAGTGCTAGCCGGTTGACGCAGGTCCCAAGTTATAATTGATATCTTTTTAATTTTTTTAATTGATAAAACTAAATAAAGGAGGATAATAGCATATTATGGATAAAGAAATAGCTATTTTGGGAGGTAGTTTCAATCCGCCCCATTTGGGACATAGGATGCTAGCCGAAAAAATAGTTTCATCAAAATCAGTTTCTAAATTAATAATAATACCTATCAATAATAATCCCTTAAAGGTTAACCACAAGAGATTAGATTGTTTGTCTAGGTTGGTGGTGGCTACTTTTCAGGGGATAAGAGAAACTAAAATTGATTGGTTTAATTTTTATAATAAAAAGGTAGCATATACTATTGAAGACTTAACAAGGTTAAGGTCTGTTTATGATATAAAGTATAAGCTAGTGCTTTATATAGGGAGTGATCTGTGGGGTAGTTTTGGTGAATGGAAGAAAGCAGATGAAATAATCAATTTAGCTAAGGTGGTGGTGGTGGAAAGGGTTGGTTGGGAGATTGATAAAAAACGGAAGAAGGCAAATAGCCCTAATGTTATGCGGTGGGGTATACCCAAAATAAGCTCACAAGAGTTGGTGAGTAAGCCTAAAGATATTAATTTTTGGAGCAAATATATAGTGAATGAAGCTTTTTCTATATTAGATAAAGAGCGTAGAGAATATATTTAAGTATTTTGTTAATTATTAGTCATAAATTTTAAAAAGTTATAAATAAAAATGAAAATAAATGTAGCAATAAATGGATTTGGCAGGATTGGTCGTAATACTTTTCGGGTTATGCAAGATAATCCTGATATAAATGTAGTAGGAATCAACGATTTAATTGATCCTGAATACATGAAATATATGTTGAAATATGATTCTACACATGGAAAATTTGATAAAGAAATATCTATTTCTACTGGATTATTAAAAGTTGGTGACCAAAAAATTAGAATAACTAGTGAGCGAAACCCAGCTAATCTGAAATGGGGAGAGATAGGAGCTGATTATGTGATAGAAGCAACAGGATTTTTCACAAAATTAGAGGCGGCAAAGGGGCACATGGCAGCGGGGGCGAAAAAGGTGTTAATATCTGCTCCTTCAGCTGACGCTCCTATGTTTGTGTTAGGGGTAAATGAGGGGTCGTATAATGGTCAAGATATAATATCAAACGCATCATGTACTACAAATTGTTTGGCTCCATTAGCGAAGATTATCCACGATAATTATGCTATAGTTGAAGGATTAATGACTACCATTCATGCTGTTACGGCAACACAAAAAACGGTTGATAGCCCTTCACTTAAAGATTGGCGAGGTGGGCGAGGCGCATTGCAAAATATCATCCCTTCATCAACAGGAGCGGCAAAGGCGGTGGGCAAGGTTATACCTGAGTTAAATGGTAAATTAACTGGTATGTCATTTCGAGTGCCAACTCCCAACGTTTCTGTGGTAGATTTAACAGTACGCACAAAAAAAGGGGCTAGCCATGATGAAATTAATAAATTGGTTAAGGGTTATGCCCAAGGATCTTTGAAGGGTATATTGAGTTATTGTGATGAGGATATAGTTTCTTCGGATATTATGGGAGACGCTAATTCTTCGATTTTTGATTCTAAGGCGGGAATTTCGCTTAACGATAATTTCCATAAATTGGTCAGTTGGTATGACAATGAGTGGGGCTATTCGCATAGGTTAGTTGATACGTTAATTTATATGGCTAAACATTCATCTTAATTAAGAAGAGATTTTTATTATATATTGGTAATATTTTTTAATATAATTGGGTGGCTGGTATGGTGAATAGTTTGGCGATTGGGCTGGGGACTAAGGATAAAAAGCTAGGCTGGCTTGAGTTTTTTTTTGTTGAGCCTTGTAGTGGGATTGATGATAAATTTTTAAATCAATTAAAAAAAATTATCACTATCCCTAATCAGACGCTGAGTTTGAATGATGATAAGGTGATTGCTAATTTATTGGCTATCTTGGATAAAACAAACGATCAGCACAAAAAATTGATTGATTTCATAGCTCAGGCGACTAAGAAAGCTAGCTATTTGTCAGCTAAAAACCGCCAATTAGTGGCTATTTTGTTAACCGATGATGTGGCGTTAAGTGATGTTGGGGTGGCGTATCTAAAATTACATTTATTATCCTATCGTCATTTTAAGCCAAATGAATTAAATTTAACCAATATCTTTAGCGTTTTGCCTAACGTGGCCTGGAGCAATAAAGGCCCTATTAACCCTGCTAATGTAGCTGATGAATTATGGAAAGCTAGATTTACAGATGACGCCCTATTTATCAGGTCAATAGACAAATTTCCCCGCTTAACTGATTATGTTATTCCCGCTAATGTGCGAATAGCCAATTCTGCTAGAATAAGATTAGGGGCCTATCTAGGCTCAGGCACCACTGTGATGCATGAAGGTTTTATCAATTTTAACGCAGGCACACAAGGCCCTAATATGGTAGAAGGCAGAATTTCTGCTGGGGTGTGGGTGGATGAAAATTCTGATTTAGGGGGCGGTGCGTCTACTATGGGCAGATTATCTGGCGGAGGAGATATTTTAATTTCAGTTGGTAAAAATTGTTTGATAGGTGCCAATGCCGGTTTAGGAATTCCTTTAGGTGATAATTGTATTATTGAATCAGGGCTTTATGTTACCGCCGGGAGCAAGCTGAAGGTTTTATCTAAAGATGGAGTTATAGTTAGTGAAAGTGTTAAGGCTAGTCAGTTATCCGGTAAAGATAATTTACTGATAAGGCGTAATTCTCTTAATGGGCAGATAGAATGCTTGACTACCCTTGCTCCAGCTAGCTTAAATGCAGAGTTGCATAAAAATAATTAGTCGTATCACCTAACAGATAAATATAATAATTTAACGGCTCAGATATGGCTAATTTTTGCTTAGTTCACAACCCACACATGGTAAATTTAGGGGCATTAGGTAATAGATAATTAATTCTCGATTGTGCTTTGAAGGAAAGGTTACTTTAACCATTCCCAATTTATTGATACTATTGCTGGGAAGTCTTTTTTGAACATCTTTGATTGTTTTATTACACTCATCTTGCAAGCAAACCACCAGGGCACCTTTTTCAGAAATATCTTGGGGCTTACTCCATAAATTACGTTTTTCTTTTTCGATGGTATGAGAAAATGGTTTATTCTTCAAATACAAAGATAATATTCCCGATAACTGATAGTCACGTGATATTACAAATGGCGGGGGCGTGATATCTTTCATTTCCAAAAGATTATTAATACCAGCTGAAGTATCTTTCCAAAATAACAATCCTTCCATTTTTGTTTGCAACGCACTTGGTAAAGGTAAGTGAGAGCCAGTAGCTTGCCCATAAACAAACACAGCCAAACCAATATTAGCTAGATAAGTAACAACTATTGAGGATCTTAAATAATATCGATATTTAATTAAAAACTTGTTAGTTAAAAGTTTAGCTAACAAAATATATAAAAATAAATAACTAACATTCAGATATTTAGGCTCCACTATAGAGCCAGTTAATGAAGCTAGAGAAAAGAATACCAGCACTACTACAGCACTTAATCCTAAAAATTGATCAGCTGAGTTGAGGCTAGTGCCAAATAAAGCTTTGCCATATTTAATCCAACCCAAAAATACAAATAATGGTGAAAATAAAAGTATATGCCCTAGCGTAAAGATGAGCAGGTTAGATATTCCACTTACTCCTGTTAATACTCTTTGTAGGTGGAACCAAAAGGACATAAAATCATTTTGATAATTCCAATAGAGGACAGGAAGGAAAATGATAAATGAGATTATTCCTGCTGCGTAAAAGTAATAATTTTTAAGTAATTTGTACCTCTTATGCGTTATTATGCCCCAGATGAATAGGGATAGATAAAATAAAACTGTGATGTATTTAGATAGAGCTCCAAATCCCAAACTAGCCCCCATCAGCAAAAGATAATTACTGTTTTTGGTGTTAATATATAATAAAGTAAATCTAGTCGCCAACAACCAAAAAAGCAGATAAGGATGATCAATACTCCAAAATAACGACCCTAACGAAAGATATGCAGTGCTCGCTAAAATCAGCATTGAGTAAAGGCTATAGCGTTTAGGCATTATCAACATTGATATCCTAAATACTTGCCATAAAAGTAAGCAATTAAAAATTACTGAGCCAATTTTTAATAAGGGTATGTGATAACTATTGGGAAATAGGTTAATCCAAGCCATGCTCCAAGCGACCATAGGAGGATGTTCATAATAGGATAACGACCAATATCGACTGCTCATAAAATGATCAGCCATATCGCTGTGGATATCAAATAAAGTAGATAGAGACGTCCACAGTGCAAAATGAAATATTAAAAAGAGTAGGGCCAAAATTTCAAATTTGGTGGCAAACGGATTTTTAATAGTTTTAATAGTATTTATATGATTTTTTAGCATTAGCATATGAGTAATGTTAAATTTTCAACGTATAGATAAATTATTAAACATATTAATCTTTTTTGTAATTAAGCACAGTATGCTCGCACATGAATCTATTTTAACGTATGGATAGATTATTAAACATATTAATCTTTTTTGCGATTAAGCAAAGCATGCTCGCACATGAATCTATTTTAACTTATGGATAATTATTAAAAATATTAATCTTTTTTGAGGTTAAGCAAAGTATGCTCATACATAAATTTATTTTGATGGCTCAAAGAATCCAAAATAAATCCTGCTAATAAAGTTAGTATAGCCACCAATTCCAAAGAACTAGCTAAAATAGCTAAAGGGACGTGATATATATAACTATATAATATCCAATCTCGTAAAACTGGGATAGCCGATAAAAAACCAGTTATTAAAAATATGAGAGATAGTATACTAAAAAAGAATAAGGGTCGGTAATAGCGAAATACCCTGGCAATACAAAAAAGTACTTTAAGCCCGTCAGATATAGTATTAAGCTTTGAAAAGCTTTCTTTAGGACGATTTTGGTAAGTAACCTCCATTTCTCGCACGACAAACCTTTTATCAAGGGCGTGCAAGGTCATATCAGTTTCTAATTGAAATCCGGGCACCAAAATAGGATAATTTTTAACAAATTTACGGCTAAAAACTCGGTATCCACTCATCACATCTTTAATTTTATCAATATTTGAAAAAAGACAATTAACGATAAAATTAATCAATCTATTACCAAAAGTGTGGTAGCGGCGGTTATTTTGCTTTTTATATGATCCAGAGCTAAGGCGGTTGCCCACCACTAAATCAGCTCCTTCATAGGCTAAGTTTAATAAATCTTTAACCGAGTTAGCTGGGTAAGTGTCATCAGCATCGCAAAGCACATAATAATCAGCATCTATTTGTGTAAAGGCAGCTCGCACGGCAAATCCCTTGCCTTGCCTGGCCTCATTGATGATAGTGCCCCCAATATCAAGCTTGGCAAAAGTTTTGGTCGCTTCGTTAAAGGTGTTATCGGTAGAAGCATTATTAACTACCACAATTTTAGCTTTTGGGAGCTCTTTATGAAAGCTGGTAATAACTTTGGCGATAGTATGTTCTTCATTGAAAGCGGGTAAAATAATAGCAATATTCATATTCAACCTATTCTTAAGCAAAATTTATATACAATATAAAATGGTATAATACACTAAGCAGCATAGCTATTAGCATATCAGATAAAATTTTTCAACAAAAAAATCTACTAAACATAATTTAAACGTCAACTAAGCATGCCAAAAGCAGCAGATATATTATCAATTATATCAGAGGCCATCAAAGATTCAGCGCAAAAAATGTTTACGCCAATTTCTCCCGCCAAGCCGTGTAAATAAACGGCAAGCAGTGCTGCATCTAGTTGAGTATAGCCTTGCCCTAAAAAGCTGGTTATCATACCAGTTAATACGTCTCCACTACCAGCAGTGGCCATTCCGTGGGTGCCACGCTCTGATATATAAATTTTGCCTTCAGGCGTGAAAATCATACTAACTGATTTTTTTAATACCAGCACCAGTTTATGTGTAATCGCAAAATCTTGAGCAGCCTTTAGCTCATCCCAGCCATTATCAAATGAGCGGCCCGCTAAACGGCTAAACTCTTTAGGGTGAGGGGTTAAAATGCAATTTCTGCCTAGCATACTTTTAAGCTCAGGGTAACGAGCAATCAAATTTAGCCCATCAGCGTCAATCAAAATGGGTATATCAGTCATATTAAGCACATTTAGCAAAGCGAATAATCTTTCTTTCGCTAACAAGTTAATTTCTAGCCCTGGGCCTATGGCAATGGCGTGATAATTTTTATCGGTCCAGCGAGAATAATCAGTTTTATCATCATCATCATCCTTATTATTATTAGTATAATGAAATACCTGCTCTGCCATAACTTCTGGGATCATACTAATAACTTTAGCCCCTACTTCTAAAGGACAATCAACGCTCACCAACCCACAGCCGCTACGCAAAGCGGCTTTAGCTGCTAAGGCGATACAGCCAAATTTATCTTTTGTTCCCCCAACTAACAAAACATGGCCATAGGTATTTTTATGGGAAATTTTATTACGCGGTATCTTTAATTTGGCTATTTCATTTTTGGTTAAATAATGATTATCAGATGATAAATCCTCCTCAAAATGCTTGCTTAAGCCGATCTTAATAATATTCCAACTTTTGATGAATTTTTGCGAATCTTCCACAAAAAAAGATAATTTTGGTTTCTCAAATGTTAACACCGTATCAGCCTTGAAAATAGCTTTACCAATAGTTTCATCATCAGCAAACAAACCGCTAGGCATGTCAATAGCCACTTTAAATCCTGCTAAATCATTCAAATAATAAATGGTTTCGGCAAAGATTCCACTAAGCTTTTTATTTAATCCATTACCAAAAATGGAATCTATAATAATGTTATCAGGCTCTGCCAGCTCTGATAAAGTCTTAAGGCTATCATTTTTATTTTTTAGGTGATAAATATTTTCTAGCTTATGGTTAGCTAATTCTCGGTTATAATCAACAGAACCACTCTCCTTAAATATCCATACTTTCGCCTTTAACCCCTTTTGCAGTAATATATTAGCAGATAATAATCCATCAGCACCATTATTGCCCGGCCCGCAAAAAAAATGGAAGGTTAGCTCATCTTTAGTGGATGAAAATTTGTTCAATAACCAATCAACAACCCCACTAGCAGCTCTTTCTATTAACACGGCAGAGCTCACCTTAGCAGAATTATCAACTTGGTTTTGATTTATCGTACGCTTATCCCAAAGTTTTAGCTGAGGTACACTAAAGATTTTCATTGTTCATTGGTTGATTTATGAATGTAAAAATTTCAGGTATTTTTCCCAGATAATCGCTTAACTATATTTAGCAATCATATGATTTTATTAAATAAACATTTAGTTACGTTCAAAAATCATACATTTTAATCAAATAAGCATTTATTTTTTTAAATAAACATGAATTTTTATCAAATAAAAACCGCTCCCGCCCGCCTCATTTCGTGATAAGCTAAAGATTCGTCATTTTTTTTGAGATTTACCGCCCGGCAACCAGCCTTTACTACTTTGACTTTATAGGATAATCGCCGAGCGTCAAGCACGCTATGTTTTACGCAATAATCAGTAGCTAATCCTAGGATAACCAAACTAGTAATATTTTTATTTTTTAAATAAAAATCTAGCCCAGTATGAGTTTTATGGTCATTTTCAAAAAAAGCTGAGTAGCTATCAATTATTTTATTAGTTCCTTTTTTTTGAATATAATCAATCGCCGTTATCTGCAAATCACTATGAAATTTAGCTCCTTTAGAAAATTCTACACAGTGTTTAGGCCATAAAACCTGCTCTATACCCGCTAGATTGATGACATCGCCAGGTTTTCGATGTTCATGATTGATGGCGAAACTTAAATGATTGGCAGGGTGCCAATCTTGAGTAGCTATGACTATGTTAAATTCATTAATAAATTGATTAGCTACTTTTATAACCTCATCCCCCCCATTCACCGCTAGCGCTCCCCCAGCACAAAAATCATTTTGTAAATCGATTAACAATAATGCTTTCATCAAATTATTAATCTAATCAATAAACATCAAAGATAATGTTGATATAGAATTAAATAGTATGCCGGTTTAGGCTAGTTAAACTTTACCCTATGGCGTAATAGCAGACTCTATAATCCAAGCTTAGTGGCATACTCTATCTTAATTTAGTCAATTAATATGCCTTTAGCTAATAATTTTTTATCCGTTAAATCTTGCCACCGTTTATCGCTTTCGGCTAATTTAATTAACGCCTCTGCATTATCTTTAGGTTGATCATTATCAATTGGATCTAATTCATCAGCTAAATTTTTCCATAAACTACACTCCTCTAAAGAAGTTCCATTAGAAAAGTTCAGGCGATTTACTTTTTGAGCCCGCCCCTGCCGATTTACATATATACCAGATTTTTCAAAAACAGGAATGAGAGGCAAGCCTAAACCCATACCACCTAATAATTCATTTTTAAGGCAAGTCAATTGAATCAACCGTTGATTATCTGTAATATCTGATAACAGAGTTTGCCAACTTTTATTTAATTGACCAACCACTATGATAGTATCAGTAGAATCTTTGATTATTTTAGAAAAAGATTCTTCTTCTAAACTAGAAAATCCTAACAACTTTAATCCCCTTGAGTTAGGTGATTTATCATCAGATATAAGATTATCTATCCATATATCAGAATCCTTCCTCTGAGCGACAGGCTTAGGATAATATATTTTAGCCTTATCACCTAATAATTTAGCGAATAATTTTAATGAATAAGCCTCTTCTAAAGTAGAAGACGCCGTATTAATAAAACAAATCGAGCCAGCACTAGCTTTAATAGTAGTTAACATATTGGTTAAAGCTTGCGATCGATCTATTTTTTGTGAGCCCTTAGTATAAAATTTTTGTAATTTATCATCAGCATAATAATCATGAAAACCCACCCTGCCATGATCGCACATCCACCAACGGTTAACCTCTTGGTTCTCCCGCGGAGTAATGCGGTAAATTGTGCCATCTTTATGATCTAAATTAATACTACAACCAGTAGCACAGCGATCACAAATAGAAGGAACAGATTTTAATTTCCACACCCGCTTTTTAAAACGAAAATCCTTTAAAGTAATAGCACCCACCGGGCAAATATCTGCTAAATTACCCTGAAATTGATCGCTAAGCGGTTTATCAATAAAAGTATCAACCGTTAGCTGGTGCCCCCTGCCAAAAGTGCCTAACTCGCTATTTCCCGTGATTTCTTGCGAAAACCTAACACATCTTGTGCAGTGTATGCATCTATTACGCTCTAACTCTAAAAAACTACCAATCTTTCTTAATCCATAAACCCGCTTCTCATGGTTTACGATAGAAACACCCGAACCATATTCAAATGCAAAATCTTGCAAAGTGCACTCTCCTGCCTGATCGCATATCACGCAATCTAAAGGATGATTTACCAATAAAAATTCTAACACCCCCTCTCTAGCTCGTACCACCTTTTCCCCCTGAGCCGATATCTTAATATCAGCCTTAGCCAATGTTGTGCAAGACGTCTGCAAGGTAGGTAAGCCCTTGCCATTTCCCGAGTCCACAACATCTATCAAGCACATTCTGCAAGTGGCTGGCGTGCTTAATGAAGGATGATAGCAATAGTGAGGTATATCAAAACCAGCTCTTAAGGCCGCTTTTAATATAGATTCACCAGGCTCAAATGGAATCTTTTTGCCATCTATAAAAAAATAATTCCCCATGCTCACTATCTCTTGATAAATTTGATTGTTATTATTTACAGTAACCCAAAAATTCTTCGCGAAATTTATCTATAAAACTCATCACCGGTATAGCCCCAGCATCGCCTAAAGCACATAAAGTAGTACCAGTAATGTTACCCGCAATTCGATATATTTGATCTACCCAACTTTTCTCAAGACGCCGTGCTAACAAATCTCTTAGCAATATCCTAATCCAATTTAATCCCTCTCGACAAGGTGTGCACTGCCCACAAGATTCATGAGCGTAAAATTCTATCAATCGGTGCAAAAGCCTTGGCATATCAACAGTATCATCTAACACCACCACCCCAGCTGAGCCTAACATAGACTTTGCTTTTTGTAAACAATCAAAATCACATCCTATATCTATCTCATCAGCCAAAAGAACAGGTGAAGATGAACCCCCTGGAATAACCGCTTTTAAAGTGCGATTAGGCAAAGTCCCTCCCCCAAAATCATATATAATATCTTTTAAATTTACCCCCATCTTAATTTCATAAACTCCCGGGCGTTTAACCAAACCGCTAACGCTAATTAACCTAGTTCCTGCATTATTTATGGTTCCATTGGCCTTGAATGCCTCGGCTCCTTTTTCCATAATAAAAGGCACATTAGCCAAAGTTTCTACATTATTTACTGATGTGGGGCAAGCGTTAAACCCAGAAACCGCAGGAAATGGAGGCTTAACTCTGGGTAAACCCCGTTTGCCTTCTAAAGAATCCAATAAAGCCGTCTCTTCCCCACAAATATAAGCCCCTGCTCCAGAATGGACAACCAATTTGAGTGAATAACCACTACCTAAAATATTATCTCCTAAAAATTTGGCCTTATTTAGCTGAGCTATCTCTCTTTTTAGAATTTTTATCGCTTCATAATATTCTCCACGCACATATATATATCCAGTATTGCATTTAACCGCAAAGCAACTAATTAGCATACCTTCCAAAAAAAGATGCGGATCTTTTATCATTAACTCTCGATCTTTAAACGTGCCTGGCTCCCCTTCATCAGCATTGCATACTAAATAATTTGGTTTTCCCTTCACATCAGCCATAAATCCCCACTTAAAACCAGTCGGAAAACCTGCCCCACCGCGACCTCTTAAGCCAGAATCCTTAACTTGCTTTTTTACGTCATCTGGGGTGAGATCTTTTAATACCTTTTTCCAAACGCTATAGCCACCCGTTTGCTGATATTCTTCTATCGTCCCTTTGTAACCGGCTTGACGAATATTTTTTAACAGTACTAATGTTTCTTTAATCATTACTATTTATCTTTGCTACATTTAGCTAAACACCAATCTTTTAAATCATCTAAATTAGCGTCTTCCATATATTTTTCATTGCATAAAGCCACAGGAGCGTGGTCGCAAGCTCCTAAACACTCAGTTTCTTCTAGATGAAATTTACCTTTAAAGTCTTTTTCTTCATCTATCATTTTAAGTAAAGATTGTGATAACTCTTTTGAGCCCCTTAACCAACAAGATAAATTGGTGCACACTCCTATATAATTAGGAGCACGCTTTTTTAGGGAGTACATAGTATAAAAAGTTACCACTCCTTGCACATGAGTGATTGCTACATCCACTAAATCGGCAACCTCTTCCATTGCCTGGTCGCTAATTTGCCCTTGCTCTTTTTGTATCATATGCAATAAAGGCAACAAAGCGTGAACCCGCTTGGGATAATCTTTAAATAATTCTTGCGCCTTTTTATAAAATTCTTGCGAAAGTTTCATCTCATTTTTAGATGTAAGTTCTTTATCTTTATCTTTATCTCTATCTTTACCCATATTTTATAAATAATATACTACCCACCAGCCGCCTGATCGGCTAAGTTCTTTAATACATCTTTTGCCTTAAGTAGTGTATCTTCTTCAACTGCAAAAGACATCCTAAAATATCCAGATCTTCCAAATCCCGTGCCAGGAACCAATAAAACATTATTTTTAAATGCTAAATCAACAAATTCTAAATCGTTGGCTAACGGTGATTTAGGAAATATATAAAATGTTCCCTTAGGTTTAATAAATTCATAATTAGCTTCTCTCAAAATGTTGCACGCTAATTCTTTTAATGGGGAATAATCAGCAGTGCTATCTTTACTAGCATACAGCCTAGGTAATATTCTTTGTATTAAAGCCGGTGCATTTACAAATCCTAAAGTTCTATTACAAAATATTATAGCATCAATTAATTCTTCGCCATTTTTTATCTCAGGATTAACCACCACATAGCCTATCCTCTCTCCCGCCAATCCAAAATCCTTAGAATGTGAACTAACTATAATACTATTCACATGAGCCTTAAAAACCGAACCATGCTCGGCTAAGTCATATAAAATTTTGCTATATGGCTCGTCCGACACTAAATATATAGTCCGGTTATATTTTTTCTCAGCCCTCTTTAGTACGTCTCCAATTCCATTCATCACCTCTTGGCTATAAACTGCCCCACTAGGATTATTAGGTGAATTAACTAATACTGCCCGCACCTTATCACTCATCGCGGCTTCTAACGCCTCTAAATCAGGCATAAATTCTTCGTTTGTATCCACTTTCCTAATCATGCAGCCATGATTTTTTACATAAAACTCATATTCCATAAAAAAAGGAGCCAGCACCACCACCACATCTAGCGGATTCAATATTGATTTTAAACTAATGTTAAGCCCTCCTCCAGCCCCCACTGTCATTACCACATGCTTATCGCTAAATTCTAAATTATGCACCTTTTGCATTTGATTAGCCACCGCCGCTCTAATATTACTAAAACCCGCATTAGGCATGTATCTATGCTTGCCCTTACCCGCCTCATCAAGCAATTCTTTAATTCCATTAAAAAATTCTTGGGGGGGCTCAATGCTAGGGTTTCCTAAAGAAAAATCTAAAACCTTATCTTCTCCCGATTGTTTTTTAAGCTCAGCTCCTCGGTCAAACATTTGTCTGACCCAAGAACCCTTTTTAAGATCAGCTTTAACTTCTTTAGATATCATTATTTAGGCCTATTTTTAATTAATTTATATGTAAATGATTAACTATTTTAGGCTATTTATAAACTTTTTGCCTGCGTTGTAATTCGTCAAATAAATCAGTCAATTCTACTTCATGAATAGCCAATGTGGCTAACGAATGAAACCATAAATCCGCCATTTCATTGATTAGCTGCTCTTTGTTTCCATCTTTTGCGGCGATAATAGTTTCTACCGCTTCTTCGCCCAATTTTTCTAATACTTTATTTTTTCCTTTTTTTGATTGATACAGCCTCGCACTATAAGAGTTAGCAGGATTTTTATCCTTATTCGCTTTTATTTGAGCGAAAATTGATGATAAAATGTTAATTTCACTCATTATGCTTTAATTTTTAATCAAAGTTAGTAGATATATTTTTTTAATAGTAGATGTATATAACATTTATTTAACTTTTGTAATAGAAAATTTTAATTTGTAATCATCAATTTCGAGTAAGGGTGAGCGATCTAGATTATGCTCACTAAATTCTAATTTTTGCGATAAGGATTCTTCCATAATATATTTACTATGCTTAACTATTGCGTCATGAAAATCATCGCTTGCCCAAAAAATAACGTTAATTTTATCTTCAACCGCTAAATCCAATTCTTTTCTGGCAGTTTGAATGCGATTTAAAAATTCACGACCTAATCCTTCATATTTTAAATCTTTTGTGATGTGAAAATCCATTAAAATAGTCATATTTTGCTCACTCAAGCTAAAAGAGCCCTCTTTTTCATAGCGATCTAATAAAATATCTGATAGCTCTAATGGCACATTAACTAAACCTTTATCACCTTTAATTGTTAAATTGAGCACGCCCTCTTTTTGGGCTAATTTAGCTAAATCAGCAGACGCAACCTTAGCTAATGCCTCTTTTATTAAGGGGGTTAATTTAGCATATTTTTTACCTAATACGGGTAAATTAGGCCGAGCAGAATAATTTACCAGCCCCACTTCATTTTTAGCGATTAATAATTGTTTAATATTTAATTCTTCTATAATGAAAGGTTTAATAATAGGTAAATACTCTGCTATTTCAGGCTCAGTTGATACTATTGTTAATGATTGCAATGCTTGACGTATTTTTATATTTTGCCTTGTTCTTAGCGTCCTTCCTAATCGACAAACCTTTATTGCCACTGCCATTGCCGATTCTAATTTTATGTTTTGTCTCTTTACTGCAAAGTGCGGATAGTCACAAAAATGAACACTAGCCGGGTCTTGCTTAGTTTTTAATACTTGGTAAATAGTTTCACTTAAAAAAGGAACAATGGGGGCTAAAAGTTTGGTGAGCGTCATTAAGGTGTGATAGATGGTGGTATATGCCTGATTTTTATCGGTAGAAATATCGCTTTTCCAAAACCTGCGCCGACTTCTTCTTAAATACCAATTAGTTAATTCATTGATAAATTTTAATATAGGCTCAATCGCCTCGCCCAATTTGTAGCTCTCCAGAGCGGTAGTGACCTGATCAATTAAAGATTCTAAGCGAGATATAATCCAAATATCTAAAGGATTTTCTAACTTGGATAATTCATTACTAACCTCTTTATTTGACGCTTGCCATCCATCTAAATTGGCGTAGGTAGTGAAAAATTTAAGCACATTCCATAAAGGCAGCATATAGCCACGTAAAATTTCTATTAGCCCCTGCTCTGAAAATTTAAGCTCCTCAGCCTTGATGGCACCAGAATTGAGCATATAAAGCCTGATCGTATCAGCTCCATATTTATCAATTATCTTGCCTGGTGGTGGATAATTTTTGAGCCGCTTGCTCATCTTTTGCCCATTTTCTGCGAGCACTAACCCACTAACTACACAATTTTTGAATGCCGGTTTTTCAAATAAAGCCGCACTTAGCACCATTAATGTATAAAACCAGCCCCTTGTTTGATCTAATCCTTCACTAATGAAATCAGCGGGAAAAGAAGTTTCAAATTTTTGTCGATTCTCAAATGGATAATGCTCTTGCCCATAAGGCATAGAGCCAGATTCAAACCAACAATCCAATACTTCTGGAGTGCGTTTCATTTTACCTTCGCACTTATCACAATCTAGCACAATATCATCAACAAAATGCCGATGTAAATCCTTGATTACTTGGCCACTCTTTTTTTCTAAATCTTTGATGCTCCCAAAGGATAAGGTCTCGTGGCAATTTTGACAAACCCATACGGGAATAGTAGTTCCCCAAAAACGATTTCGGCTAATTGCCCAATCGCGAGCATTTTCCAGCCATTTTCCCATACGGCCATTTTTTATGTGAGCAGGCTGCCAATTGATGTCTTGGTTGTGCTCTAATAGTTTTGATTTTATTTTTTCTACATTTAAAAACCAGCTAGGCACCGCTCGGTACATCAAAGGAGCGTCTGTTCGCCAACAAAATGGATAGCTATGTTCAAGTTTTGTATTTTTGAACATTAGCCCTCGTTTTATTAAATCCTTGATAATAACCTTATCAGCATCTTTAAAAAATAATCCCTTATAAGGACCGGCTTTGCTGGTGAAAAAACCGGCATCATCAAAAGGCATCATCAAGGGTAAAGAATAAACCTTGCCGGTATTAAAATCATCTTCCCCAAAAAATGGAGCAGTATGCACTATCCCTGTGCCTGTTTCTGTATCTACATAATTTCCTAAAGTAACAAAAAACGCCCCTTTATTATTATTACTATTACTATCATTATCGCCATCTTTTTTGGCCAAATCCTCGAAATAAGGAAATAATGGACAGTAAGAGAGATATTCTAAACTAGCTCCTTTTACTTGCTTTATCTCTTGGTAATCATAATTGGCTAATACTCTTTTTAATGATGAAGTTGCTAGGTAATATTTTTCATCTTCTATTTGCACTAAACTATAGTCTAAATCCTTACCTACAGTTAAAGAAGCGTTAGATATTAATGTCCAAGGGGTAGTTGTCCAGGCTAATAGATAGGTGCTATCTTCTCCTTGCACCTTAAATTTTATAGTGACTGAAGGGTCTGTCGTCATTCGGTAGCCTAAGTTTACCTCAAAATTAGATATCGGCGTGCTTAGCCTAGGGCTATAGGCTACTATTTTATTGCTTAAGTATATTAGCCCTTTGCGATATAGATTGTCGAAAACCCACCAAATGGTTTCCATAAAATCTGTATCCATAGTCTTATAGTCATTTTCTAAATCAGCCCATCTCCCCATTCGAGAAACTAAATAACGCCATTCTTTGGTATAACGCAGTACTATGCTGCGGCAATATTCATTAAAATTAGCGATACCTAACTTTTCTATATCAACCTTTCCCTTTAATTTTAACTCCTTCTCCGCCTCAAATTCTACGGGCAATCCATGGCAATCCCAACCAAATCTTCTTTCTACATAATGGCCGGTCATAGTTTTATAGCGTGGAATTACATCTTTAATTGTGCCAGCTAACATATGCCCATAATGAGGCAAACCAGTGGCAAAGGGGGGGCCATCATAAAAGAAGAATATTTTACCATCTTTTCTATTAGATAAAGATTTTTTGAATATTTCTTCTTTTTCCCAAAAGGCTAATACCGTTTCTTCTAATTCGCTAAAGGATACTTTACTAGTTATAGTTTTAAACATATTGATTGGTTGTTAAAAGACGAGCAGAAAATAATAATAATAATAATAATAAATATTGTGCTTAGTCATGAAGAAATAGAAGAAGAATTAGCAATTAGAAGCTTTGATATTTTTTAAAATAATAATCAAAAAAAATTTAACCAGCTAAGCAAGCAAGTCATGGCTAATCGAGCAATAGGGCCAGCAATCGTTAAAAAAATAATACTACAATCACTAGCTGCGATTTAATTTATTATATTTTTGGTTATAATATATCTTTTAGCTAAACCTTTTTTGCCCTTTTACGTGCCGATTTTTTAGCAGGATGGGCTTTTCTTTTGATAATTTTAATTTTTTCATTTCCCACCAAATCGTCGTCATCGTCACCATCATCGTCAGTGATATCTTTGATTTCTTTACGAAATGATCTGATTCCCTTGCCCAACCCCTCACCTATTTTAGGTAATCGGCTCGCACCAAACAGAACTATCACTACTAAAAAGAATATTACCCAGTGGACTAGGCTAAAGCTTCCCATATTAAACCCTCTTTTGCGGTTAAAGTTATCTTTTTAAAAATATTCTAAATATATATCCAAATACGCAACCTAAGTGGTAATGCACTTTAAAAAATAAGTCAAGTTTATTTATGAGCAATTATTTATTTGATAAGTTACCTTAACAGATAAATAATGCCATAATAATAAATTATTAAAATAATGATTTGGTAAACCGGTTCTTATTTTGTAATAATAAGCTTTAATTTGATTTAATTTGCACTATACCGGATAATTCATTAAAATTTTATCATAAAAAATAGTTTTTTGAGGATTAATAAAATAATGAAAAGGTGAGACTAATCCTTTTGAGCAACAGCTCTACGATAGATGATCTAACTGCTGTATTTAAATATGAGGCCAAGCTTTTAGAATCTAAAATAGAAATTTTAAAACCAGGTGATAGATTCTGGCAAATGCCCGACTTTTATTGTCGAAATTTAGGCGATAAACATTGTTGGATATTAGCTTGCTTTTCAGAGTTAGGCTTAAAGAAATTTAAAGCCTTGTTGAACTTAAGTAATCTACCACAAATTAGCATAATCTGCTGGGAACAAAATTTTAATATATTGCACCTGTTAGCTAGATTGCATCCTACATCAGAAAAAAATACTCAAGTAAAGCAGCTACCAGCTGATTTGGGCGAACTAACTAAATCTTTAGAAAAGGCAAGCTTAAAGCAGGATTATAAGCTATCGCACTCTTTTGATAATTTGATAAATTTAAAATTTAAAGAAGGTCAAATAGAGCATATCTTGTTTGATGGGAAATTTAAAAATAATCCCCAGGCTTGGCAGCAGTTAACTGAAGATTTATTTGCTCAAAAACGACAAATATTTTGTCAGCAACAAAAGGAAAAATTGGCTGAAAATCGCGTGAAAAGGCTAACCCCATCCTTGAAAATTGTCACCACATCTAACTGGCTCGATGGGTTACTTAATGAACATTGGCATAAATCTACATTACCAGCTAAGCTTGAGCCTTATATTTTAGCAAAACCATTGGTGCAGCCTTTGCTGATTAGAACGATTAAATCTTATTTTATTAATCAGCAAACTTATCAGGATTATCATCATTTATTTGATAGCGTGATAAAATTGGGCGATCAACTTTTTAATCAAGATGAGCAGCCAGACGAGAAAAAAAACTATCAATCCTTAGCGAAAATGTTAGTTAAATTTCGTGCCATGGAGCCGGCTGAATTAGTGACTGCTTTTAATAATAATTTGTTGGAATTACAAAATAAGCAAAAAATTAAAAAATTAGCGTTACAAGAAAAATATGTAATAGCAGAAAGGCAATTAAATCTGAAAAATTTGCGAGATAGCCTAGCAAAAGCCACCGAATTTACTAGCTTAGATGGTGATGAAAATTCCTCACAACAAATATTATTATTATCTTATGATGAGGATATGCTAAGTGAAATTTATCAAGGTATAAAGAAAAATTCTAGAGTGCTATGGCTCGATTTAAACCGTATTAAAACTATCGATGATTTAGCTAAGCTAGATTTTTCTAAATATCATAAATTTGGTAAAAAAGCTGTTATAATTACCAGTAAAAGTTGTGCCAAGCGCATTAGCCGTTGGCTGTTAAATGCCGAAAATAAAGGGGTGACTGAAGGTAGTTTAGCTAACATTACCGAAATAACCGGTAGCGAATATTTACAATTGGAAAAATTTGCTCTGCAACGTGTGATGATAGATCTTTGGGAGCCAATTTTGAAAAATATTACTGCCCAGTGCATTGATCAAGAATCGGTTAGTTTTATTGGTAAAATCAATAAAAAGTTAGCTAGTGATAAAGATAAATCCATTAAAAAAGCATTTTCAGGCAATATTTTTCAGATAGGATATGAAACAGAGTTTTTCACCAACTTTAGCGAAATATCTAATCCGAAAAATAACAAACATGAAGAACATTCAACTAATGTGAGTTCCTCGCAATATCTATATAATTATAAAAATATTAGCAAAGATTGGCAAAATATCAAAACCAAGTTAGCAGGCATAAAGCCCGATCTGGTGATTTGCCAACTTAATTTAGAATCGGCAAAAATGGCTCAGCCAATTCTGAAAGAATTTGGAACAACAATTATTATATTTTGGCAAGGATATTTGGGTAAGGATATGATAAGCAAGTACGACCAGCCCAATTGGGAATTATTTTATTATACAAATCCCAACAATAAAAACAAACTAATCGCCAAACTAATTAAGAATGCAACTCTTCGCAAGCTAAATTAATCTTTTCCAATAGCTCATCTATAGCACCACAAAAAATCTTGGTAATGATATTCGGGTAAGGATATTTGGGTAAGCATATTTGGGTAAGGATATGATAAGCAAGTATGACCAGCCCAATTGGGAATTATTTTATTACACAAACCCCAATAATAAAAACAAACTAATCACCAAACTCATCAAGAATGCAACTCTTCGCAAGCTAAATTAATCTTTTCAAATAGCTCATCTATATCATCTAGATCTAACGAGCTAAAAGCAATTCTTAGATCATATTTACCAAATGAAATAGTGCCTATTTGATAATCATCAAGTAATTTTAATCTAAGTTTTTCTGCGGGAATATCCTTTAAGATGATACACATAAAGTAACCCGCATTGAAAGGATAAAAATCAAAATACTTCGCATAACGCCCAGTCGATAATAATTTTTTTACCTTTAACGCCCTCTCTTGTAAAAGTAAAAATAACCTATGAGCCTCTTCTTGGTGAAGACTGTCAGTTAATATTTTTTCTAAAATAGATTGTGCCGGGTGCGAACAATTAGAAAGTTTTGCTCTAATTAAACCAGTTATTTTTTGTTCAAGTATATCATAAAGGCCTTTTTGAGCGTTATTATAACCAAAGGTGATGAATCCTAATCTAAAGCCCCACATGAAAAATTCTTTTGTTGGCCCATCAAGTTTAATCGCCAATAGATGCTGATTTACATTGGCTAATTTAGCAAATAAACTTTGTTTAGCTAAATCGTTTTCGAAAAATAGACCAAAATAGGCATCATCGCACAAAACCATCAAAAATTTACCAGGACTAGCGATTGATGTTAATAAATGAACAATTTCATCTTGTTCTTTATCAGTTAAAGAGTATCCAGTAGGGTTATTAGGGAAATTAAGCACTACTACTGCCTGATCTTGAGTTTTCAATACTTCTAATAGGGTTCTTTTCAAGCCCTCCACATTAAATCGATTTCGCTTGTTAAATAAAGGATAGCTAGCAATAGTAGCCTCTCTTTCAACTTCAAAAATGAGGTGATAATTTTCCCAATTTTGCTCAGGAATAACCACCTTATCACCAGGTTTAACAAACATCTGGGCAGCTAAAGCAATTGCATGGGTGATGCCAGAAGTAGCAATAGGCAAGCTACAATGAACATCAGAAAGCATGGGGCTAGTTTTTTTAATTTTTTCCCACCAGAGGTTACGTAAATTCTTTCTTCCACCAGCAGGGGCGTAGCCATAGATATTGCTAGGTGGTAAATCATTAAACATGCCTTGCACCTGCGGTAGATGCATTGGCTTTTTATGTTCAGTGGATATACCAATAGTGGCGTTAAATAATGTAGCTTTCAAAGCAGCTTCTTGCGATTGAGCTAATATTCCTTTAGGGAAATAAATTCTTTTTCCTAAATCGCTTAAAACTCGCCAAATGTGAGGATAGTCAACTTCTAGCTGTTTATTAAGCGCAGTGGCAATGTGATGCATGCTATTAATGGGCTAAGTTGTTTATTTAATGGTTTTTTCATATACCAGAAAAACGATAACATAAGCAGTAGCGATACCAATAACGGTTGCTAAAATTGAAACTTCGTGAGGGCTAAAAGACATAATAATATTTTTATCTAGATCAATGTTTTATTAATATGTAACCAAAAACTTTCCTTATATTAGAGCACCAATTAAACTATATGTCAACTGGAGAAATTTTATTAAAAGTTATTTTCAACTCCCGTTTAATCTTGTCTAGTTTATTAGCATCTAGCTTGCCGATGTTATGAAGCTTGCTAGCTGCTGCCCATGCTATGTGCTTGGCATCTATTTCAAAATAATCCCTTAGTTTCATCCTAGTCTCTGAGCGGCCAAATCCATCAGTTCCCAAAGAAACGTTAGGCAGTGGCACCCACTTCATCAAAGAATCAGGCAAAACTTTCATATAATCAGAAGTGGCTACTACTATATCTTTTTCATTGGCAAATATTTTAGTAATATAAGGCTTTTTAAGCTTGGTAGGATGAAAAAGATTATGCCTTTCACAAGCTAAGGCCTCTTTTCTTAATTCTACATAACTAGTAACACTCCATACATCGGAATTTATTCCATAAGTAGTTAAAATATCAGCGGCTTTTAACGCTTCATTCAAAATAGCCCCGCTCCCCCAAAGATGAGCTTTGGGACCTTTTTTATTTGATGATTTAAATTTATATATTCCCTTTAAAATTTGATCTTCAATTCCCTTAGGCATTTCAGGCATTGAATAATTTTCATTATAAACAGTGATATAATAATAAATATGCTTTTTATCTTGATACATCTGCTTGATGCCATCTTTAATGATAACCGCTAATTCATAAGCAAACGCCGGATCATAACATTTAAGACAAGGAATAGTGCTAGCCAATACCAGACTATGGCCATCTTGATGTTGCAAGCCTTCCCCCGCTAAAGTAGTACGCCCAGCAGTGGCCCCAATCATAAATCCTTTAGCCATAATGTCACCAGCAGCCCACGCTAAATCACCAATGCGTTGAAAGCCAAATATTGAATAGTATATAAAGAAAGGCAACATAGGTATGGAATAATTGGCATATGCCGTGCCCGCCGCAATAAAAGAGCTCATTGCCCCCGCTTCAGTAATCCCTTCTTCTAAAAGCTGTCCATCAACCTTTTCATTATAATAAAGCAAAGAATCTTTATCCACAGGTTCATACGTTTGCCCCAAACTAGAATAAATACCCACTTGGCTAAACAAGCCTTCCATACCAAAAGTTCTAGCTTCATCTGGTACGATAGGCACTACATACTTACCTTGTTTTTCATCTCTTAGCATTTTCGTTAACAGCCTGACAAAAGACATAGTAGTAGATACTTCCCTGCCATTGCTGCCTTCAGCAAATTCTTGATAAATTTCATTGGAAAATTTTAAAGAAGAAAATACTTCTTTTCTAGCCGGTAAAAAACCATTTAAGCTGGCTCTCTTTTGTTGTAAATATTTAATTTCTACACTATCTTTAGCCGGTTTAACAAATGAAATGTTTGCCGCTTCTTTATCCGATAAAGGCAGGCTAAAGTTAGTTCTAAATTTAAGTAAATCTTTTTTAGGTAATGATTTTTGTTGATGAGTGATGTTTCTTGCCTGCACTCCCCCGCCCATGCCATAACCTTTAATAGTTTTAGCTAAAATAACCGTGGGCGCTTCTGTGTTATCTGCCGCCGATTTAAAAGCTGAATAAACTTTAATAGAATCATGCCCCCCTCGATTTAAGTTAGCCAGCTCATCATCGCTCATAGTTTTAACTAACGATAATAATTCTGGGTATTTACCAAAAAAATGCTTTCGCACATAGGCTCCAGAAGAAGCCGAATATTTTTGATAATCGCCATCAACTACCTCCAACATTCGTTTTTGTAAAAGACCAGTAGTATCATTATTAATTAAATGATCCCACCGATTGCCCCATATGATCTTAATTACATTCCAACCAGCCCCGCGAAACATTCCCTCTAATTCTTGAATAATCTTGCCATTACCCCTTACAGGGCCATCTAATCTTTGTAAATTGCAGTTTATCACAAACACTAAATTATCTAATTTTTCTCTCGCCGCCAAATCAATCGCCCCTAAAGTCTCTGGCTCATCAGTTTCTCCATCTCCCAAAAAGGCCCACACCTTGCCCCCATTAGCTGGTTTTAATGAACGATTTTCTAAATATTTAGAAAATTTAGCCTGATAAATCGCCATTATCGGGCTTAAACCCATTGAGACTGTAGGAAATTGCCAAAATGATGGCAATAATCGAGGATGTGGATATGATGGCAATCCCCCTCCTTTGGCCAATTCTTGCCGAAAATTCTCCATTTGTGATAAACTCAACCTGCCCTCCAAAAATGCCCTAGCATATATTCCTGGTGAAGCGTGGCCTTGTATATAAATCAAATCACCGCCATAATCCTTACTAGCAGCTTTAAAAAAATGATTAAACCCCGTTTCGTAAAGAGTTGCCGATGAGGCGAATGTTGATATATGGCCCCCTAATTCAGAAGATTTTTGGTTAGCACAAGATACTAACGCTAGTGCATTCCACCTGATATAGCCCCGTATCTTCCTTTCTAAAGCGTGGTTACCAGGAAAAATTGGCTGTTTTTCCACAGGAATGCTGTTTATATAAGGAGTAGTACGCGTAAAAGGAAGCCTTAGCCCCTGGCCAAAAGCTGCCATTTGCAAAGATCTTAATATATCTAAAACATGCTTTTCATCTTCATTTTTAATGACATATAACAAAGAATCCAACCATTCTTGAATTTCTTGTTCCTTGGCAGTTTTGGCAGGATCTAGGTTATTTTTGCCATTATCATCGTTATTATCTTTATTATCTTTATTATTTTTACTACTTGATATTTGTCTATTCATCTTAAGTTAAGCCTCCTTTATAATTTATATTTTATAATTTATATTATAAATAAATTACTAAAATTTTTATTAGTTAACAATGTGTATCGCTTGCTTTAAACCAGCTAAAGCCGCCTCCATATGAGCCTCCCCAAAAGATGGATGAGGATGAACGCTAAGGGCAATATCTTCAAGATGTGCTCCCATTTCTATGGCCAAAGTTGCCTCGCTAATCATATCCGCTGCTCGGTATGAAACAATTGTTGCCCCCACAATGCGATTTGTGCTTTTTTCTGCTATATATTTAACATATCCCTTATCCTCCAAAGCACTAGCTGCAATGCCTAGAGCGGCTAAAGGAAATTTACCTATCGTTACCTCAATTCCCTTATCTCTTGCTTGAGACTCGCTATAGCCAACTTTCGCTATTTCAGGCTTGGTATAAACCACATCAGGTATTACTTTAACATCTGCTCTAGAAACCTTGTGCCCCCCAATAACTTCAGCGGCTAACACCCCTTCTAAAGTAGCTTTATGTGCTAGCATTGGGCCAGTAACTATATCTCCTACTGCGTAAATGTTAGGTAAAGATGTTTGCATTTGATCATTAACAACTACCCGGTTATGAGCTAGCTCAATAGGCAATACTGATAGGTTTAATCCATCAAAATTAGCCTCTCGACCCACCATCACCGCTAATTTATCTGCTTTTAGCGCATCCTTTTCACCTTTAGTATTAACTTTTAATTCTATACCTTTACCCACTTTTCGCCAGCTAAGGGCTTTAGTGTCTGTTAGCACTGCTCCTCCTAAGGATTCAAATGATTTTTGCACTATTTTCACCGCATCTTCATCATACATACCTAAAATGCGTTCTTGCATTTCCACAATAGTAACTTGGCAGCCCAAACTAGCGTAAATAGTGCCTATCTCCATGCCTATTATCCCACCACCCATGATGATCATAGATTTAGGTAATTTTTTTAAACTCAATAAATCAGTAGAATTTAATACTTCTGATGAATTAAATTCAAAACCAGGTAACTCAATAGTTTTTGAGCCAGTAGCGATAATCAAATTTTCAAATTCTATCTTTTGCCCATCATCAACTTGGCATAGGTTTTTTGTTAAAATTTTGCAATGACCATTAATTTGAGTTACATTATTAGCCTTAAGCAGAGTTTTAACACCGCTAGTTAATTTGTTTACTAGCTTATCTTTCCAGGTTATGGTGTCAGACCAATTTATTTTTGGTTTTTCTGCACTTATCCCCACCTTTTTTGCTTCTGTTGATAAAAAATTATATTTAGCGGCTATTCCGATCAACGCTTTTGAGGGAATACATCCCACATTAAGGCATGTGCCCCCGAGAGATGATTTTTCGACTAATATAGTGGGCACTTTAAGCTGGCCTAGCCTGATAGCAGCTGGGTAACCAGCCGGCCCGCCGCCTATTATTAGAGTGTTAGTTTTTATGTTCTTCATGCCAGATACTTTATCTTTAACTTTATTAACAGCACTTTAATTAATAGTTTACTTACTAAACTAGTACACATGCATAATTTTTGCAAACCTATTTATCATATTTTAAATTAGCAGGCCACAAACCTATCTTAAAATTAATCATCGTTTAACTACTGATAACGCTAATAGATAACAATATAACTAGTTAGATAAATTAAAAATTTACTTTAAAACAAACTAATCCATATAATAGTAAAATAATGAAATTACTTGCCTTTATGCTCTTGGCCTCAGCGTTAATACTGCCTAGCTGTGAAGATGAAAAACTTGATGAATATGGCGGATATTATGATGAAAAAATTCAAGTTTATCGCTACACAAAAGTTAATCGTAATGCCAAAAGCGTTAAAGGGCTAGTTAGGCCTTTTCCGGGGAAAAAACAGTTAATTGATGCCCAAATTATTAAACTTTCCGGTAATCTTATTTGGATGCTGATAGAAGATAGAAACGTTTATACTCTGTTAAGCCAAGATGTTGATATTAATTTTAAAAATGAAAAAAATTCTTGGATAGCCATCTCCCTAGAAGGAATATCTTTTAATCCTTTGGCCACCAAATCGAAAAAATTAAATAAACAAAAAAATGCTAAAATCGCCCATATCATCAATAAAATAACTAAAAATAAAGAATTATCCCTTATCTTTGAAATGAAAGCTGCTGGGCGAGTACTAAGCGGAGTATTATTTTTACCAAACGCCGATGTGAAAGATTTGAGTAAATCTTTGAATTATTGGATAATCAAAAATGGGTTATCCCCCTATATTCTCCCCAAAAAACAAAGAGATATTATTCCTGAATTTATTAAAGCTGAAGATATCGCTAGAAAAAATAAATCAGGTATTTGGTAATTTTGGTATGTTCAAGCTGGGTCATCTAAATTTATATTTTATACATAGACATAACGCTTTACATAATATCCGGTGCTTGGTAATTTTGGTATATTCAAGCTGGGTCATCTAAATTTATATTTTTCACACAGACATAACGCCTCACATAATATCCGGTGCTTGGTAATTTTGGTATATTCAGGCTGGGTCATCTAAATTTATATTTTTCACACAGACATAACGGCTCACATAATATCCGGTGCTTGGTAATTTTGGTATATTCAGGCTGGGTCATCTAAATTTATATTTTTCACACAGACATAACGCCTCACATAATATCCGGCATTTGGTAATTTTGGTATATTCAAGCTGGGTCATCTAAATTCAAATTTTATACACAGACATAACGCCTCACATAATATCCGGTGCTTGATAATTTTGGTATATTCAAGCTGGGTCATCTAAATTCAAATTTTATACACAGACATAACGCCTCACATAATATCTGGCATTTGGTAATTTTGGTATATTCAAGCTGGGTCATCTAAATTCAAATTTTATACACAGACCATAACGGTTCACATAATATCCGGTGCTTGATAATTTTGGTATGTTCAAGCTGGGTCATCTAAATTCAAATTTTATACACAGACATAACGGCGCACATAATATCCGGTGCTTGGTAATTTGGGTATATTCAAGCTGGGTCATCTAAATTCAAATTTTTTCACACAGACCATAACGGCTCACATAATATCCGGTGCTTGATAATTTTGGTATATTCAAGCTGGGGCATCTAAATTTATATTTTTCACACAGACATAACGCTTTACATAATATCCGGTGCTTGGTAATTTTGGTATGTTCAAGCTGGGTCATCTAAATTTATATTTTCTAAAATGATAAAATAGTATTAATTATCAGAATCACCTTTTATTTTATCACCACCCCCCAGCTTTTTTTGCTTAACTTTGAAAAATTGACAATCCTGATTAGAATTTTTCTTAACTATGATTGAAGGTAGCTTGCTTGTTTTAAAGTTAAATATTCGACAACCATAAGGAGCCTTCTTATCCCACGTGATGATAAAATGTTGACACTTGAAACAATCAACTTTTTTCTCCTTTCCCATGACGAATCAATATATTATCAATTACATTAGATGTGCTTTTTCCTTCCATAAAAGGTAACGAAAAGACCTGCCCACCATTATTTTTAACCACGTCATGGCCCACAATATCATGAATAAGCCAATCTCCTCCTTTAACTAGCACGCTAGGTAGCAAATCACTAATCAACTTAATCGGGGTGTCTTCATTAAAATAAGTGATATAATCCACAAAAGATAGATATGCCAATATCAACATCCGATCATCAAGTTTGTTAATCGGTCTTTTATCTCCTTTGAGCCCCCTTACCGATTCATCGCTGTTGATTGCCAAAAATAAATAATCCCCTAAATACCTAGCTTGTGATAAATACTGGGCATGCCCCGCGTGCAATATATCAAAACAACCATTAGTAAAAACTAGCTTAGAGCCTTGTAAAGCAAGCTTTTTTCCCAATTTACAAAATTCCAAAGGGGCTAAAATTTTACCCATAACCTGCTTAGTATAAACCCTAGATTCCTCGCTTATCATAACTAAATGGATATATTATTTGAATAGATCACTTGCCAAATTACCGAAATATCTTTATCTAAATCGCTAACAGAGCCAAACCGATAAAAAATTCTATTACCAAAAATATCTTAAGGTTAGATTTACTTATAAATTTTGATAAAATATGGCTGAATTTATTAAAACCAATCACGCCAATCATGCTATCAGCAATCAATAAACCAGCCAATATCAAAAAAAAAGTATCTATTACCTACTCCTTAAAAAATTAGTTTTTAATCAAATTTAATCAAATTATTTAACTATTATGCACCTACTATTGACCCACTAAACTACCAATTGGCAAACTAGAGCCAATTAATTTTAAAGAGTCTTCATTGAAATCTATCCCTATCCCAATAAACCCTTGCCGGTAGCGAGTTTCTTGATTGGAAAGGTCATCTATTCCTACCGCTAAGTAGGTATTTCCCAAAAATCGCCAATTAGCCATTAACCTAAGGTGGGCACCCTCATCTTTTCGTTCAAAATCAAAGGCCTCAAAAGTTAATTTATATTGATCAAATTCACCAAAATATTGATCTATACCTAACCCCACCTTATCTTCAAATAAACCGAATCTTAGCAAAGAATCATAATAACGCTGGGCTAATTGTAAAGAAACTAAATATTTACTAACTGAAGTATCGGTTATAGTACGCTTAACAGATGTGTTTGAGTTAGTGGTTACAGAAACATTTTCAATTTTTCTTTCAATGGCAGGGCGAGGGTCTTTGACTAACTGAAATATAAAATAATGCTCACGGCGAGGAATATAATATAAACTTAAATAACCTTTGGTTTCTTTAGCACTTGGTTGATATTCCATTCTCACCCCTAAATCCAATTTAATGCGATTGGCCTCACCTAAAAATCTTTTTAAACCACTAATAGTGTCTTTCACATCATCTCCCATTTGCTCGTCACTCACTAACTTGCCTATGGTTCCCTCTCCTTCGTCTATTTTACGAGTAGCTGATTCTAAATTTTCCAAACTACCAGATAATTTCCAGCTAGCTTCTTGCAAGTTATCTAAACTCACTTTAATATTTCGCCGATTTTCTTGCAAAATTCCTTTTAAATTACCCGTTAAATCGGGTAAATCATTATTTAAAGTTTTACTGATATTGGCTAAATTAGCAGTAATTTCAGCTAAACCTTGCCTATTTTCAGCTAAAGTTTCGTTTAAAGCGAGGCTAAAATCACTGGCATTAAGTAAAGTATCATGTAAATTGTTAATAATTCCAGCCGATTTTCTGTCTATATTATCTAGGGTATTATGCAAAGAAAAGGTAATACTATCCATATTTTTAAGGATATTAGCTAAGTGATTTTCTCCTGTTTCACTGCCAATAGTATTTTTTAGGCTCAGAGTAATGCTTCTTACGTCTTTTAAGATATTATTAATTTCTCCCATAATCTGCTCTATGTTGCCTAGCTTACGAAAAACAACAATTTCATCACCATCAACTAAAAGTTCGTAATTAGAAGAGCCTTGGTTGATATCTAAATATTTATCACCCAAAATACCTAAAGATTTTATGCCTAATGAGGCATTTTTATAGAGTTTAACGCTATTAATGATAATCATTTCTATTTTTGCTCGTTGATTATCTAAGCTTATTCTTTCAATTACACCAATTTTAATTCCCGCACTCCGAATAGACGTTCCGGCTATTAAACCGGCTGAATCAACTACAGAGGCGTAAATTGTGTAGGTCCCTTCATTTCCGCCAATTCGTTTGCTAGTTAACCTAACAGAGACATAGATTAACAAAGATACTGAAGCTAAAAATAAAATTCCTACCCCAACGGATGATTTTAATTTTGATGCTATTTTAGTTAAAAAATTCATTGCATAAATCTATAAAATACTGTAAATCGCAATTACTAATCAGATTATATTGCACATAAAACGTGATAAATATCTATAGCGATAAAATAAATATTTTAAAAAATTTGCGTTAAATAGCTATTATCATTTATAGTAATATTATTATTTTCTGACAGAAAGCTACATTAGTAAAACATATTATCAAATCAGATAATAAAAATAAAGTATATATCGTCAAGTTAACTAAACATTGTGTATACTTAATAGCCTAGCAGTATCAACTAACAACCTTTAATTTATTTTGCAATGACAAAACATACTAAGCAGTGTAAAAATGCTAATAAATCTGAAGATAAGTTTTTATTAGAAACACGCACTATCATAATATCAAAACCGGTTGATGATAAATTAGCTGATCGGGTGATTAAAGATATCTTAATTTTAGAAAATGATAATCCTAATAAAAGGGTGCTAGTAATGATTAATTCACCAGGTGGTGATGTTTATAGCGGATTTGCTATTTTTGATATGCTTAATTTAATCACCTGTCCAATCACAACTTTAGTGATGGGCTTATCAGCTAGCATGGGCTCTATCATTTCTTTAACCGGCGATAAGGGTAGAAAATTTGCTTTGCCTAGTGCCAGAATTATGATCCATCAACCATCTCTATCAGGCAATATGCAAGCCCCAGCGAGTGATATTGAGATAAGATCACAACAAATAATTAAAGTGAGGCACCAGATAGCCAAAATTTATAAAAGTGTGACTGGTAAAAAAATAGACAAAATTTTGAAAGATATGGATCGAGATAACTGGTTTAGCGCTAAAGAGGCCCTAAAATATGGTTTAATTGATAAAGTTGTTAGTAGCCGCCAAGAATTGATGATGGATGAAGATAATGAGAATAGTGAACAAAATAATTATCACGATAGGAGAAGGCATGAAAACGATAGAAGAACCCATACCGATGATAAAGACCTAAATAAACAAGATGAGAGGCGAAAATATAAAAACGATAGGAGAACACACAAAGATGATAGACGCAAAGGGGGAGAAGATAGACGCGAATAAATTATCATGCATGATAGTTAAGGCTGTTGATATGCCTGTTTTGAGATGCAGCATAATAAAGGTAGATTGTGGTGCATAGAGATAATAATAATGATAATAAATATAATAAAGTAGCAGTCTTAGGAGCTGGGCGGTGGGGAAGTGCTTTTGCTATTTATCTTCAGCGATTAAATTTTTCAGTAACTCTGTATTCTTATGGTGAGGATAGCGTAAGGCAAATAAAAGGTTTTGGATATTCTTCTTATTTACCCAATTATTCCTTTGCTAAACCGATAAATGTTTATAGTGATATTAATAGGGCGGTAGCTGATCAGGATTTGATAGTTATTGCTATACCAACTCCATTTTTAGAAGATGAGTTGGCTAATATAACTAATCTTTCCCCTAAAACTATTATTATAGGCATAAGTAAGGGCATGGTGGGTAAGAAATTACAGCTAATTCCTGAATTGGTAAGCGATATTTTTCCTAAAAATAGTTATTTTCATTTAGGAGGTCCCTGCTTTCCTGATGGTTTGCTGGGTAAGGGGGCGATAGCATCAGAGACTTTAGCGGGAAAAGATAATAAGCTAGCGTTGATTTTGCAAGAAAAGTTGAGCTCGGCTAGTTTAAGGTTATATTTAAGTAGTGATGTCAAGGGAGTAGCGTTTTTAGGAGCAGTTAAAAATGTGTTTGCCATAGCGGCTGGAGTTATTGAAGGGGCTAAATTAAATGATGAGTTAAGGGCTATTTTAGTGACAAGAGGCTTAACTGAAATAACCAGATTAGGAAAGATTTTTAAGGTAAATCCTAGCACAATTTATGGATTGAGCGGGCTTGGTGATTTGGTGTTAACTTGTTATAGCAGCCAAAGCAGCCATAATTGCAGATTGGGTAAGCTTATTACTGAGCAAGGATCGGTTTCTCGAGCATTGGAGCTAATGGGGCGCTCTGTGCCTGAGGGCTATTTTGCGACTAAGTTATTGCAACAGTTAGCCCATAAACATAATATTGATACTCCTTTAATAATGGCGGTCTATAGCCTTCTTTATGAAAATAAATCGGTTGATAAAATTTTGATTAGCTTGATGAGTAGGCCCCTAAAAAAGGAGTAGCTAATAGCATAATACTACTAGATAATATTACCATGCTAGACGAGGTGGCTAAAATTAATGCTAATGCTAATACCAAAACTAATACTAAATTAGGGATAGATTTTCTCTATAATTTAGGAGCATTTAATATTAAGTTAGGGTTAAGCACCATTAAGCGTCTTTTGGCTAAGCTAGATAATCCCCACCAAGGCACTTTAATTATTCATTTTGCGGGCACTAATGGCAAGGGTTCAAGCATTATTACTTTAGAATCTTTGTTAATCGCTGCTGGATATAGAGTAGCTAGCACCGTTTCCCCGCACTTAATTGAATTTAATGAAAGATTTCGTTATCAAGGCAAATCTATTAATAATCAAGAATTATCATTTGTTTTAGGTAGGGTTTGGCAAGCTTGCTCCATCAATGATGATAATTGCCATCTTCCTAAAAGGTGGCAGATAAGACCAACCTTTTTTGAGGCTCAAATAGCGATGTTTTTTGTTTGGGCGAAGCTTAAAAAAGTTGATTATATGTTGGTAGAAACTGGCTTGGGCGGCCGTCTAGATGCCACTAACGTGGTGGTGCCCCATTTGGTGGCGATTACTAGTATATCTTATGATCATCAAAAGTATTTAGGAAATAGTTTAGCTTTGATAACTAAAGAAAAGCTAGGTATAGTAAAAACTGGTGCTCCTTGTTTTATCGCTAAACAATCGCCTGAGGTGCTAAAAGCTATTAGGGAGCATTCGGTTAGGAAAGATTTTTATTATTATGGAAAAGATTTTGGTTATAAATATATTCATGACGGGGATCACAATAAAAAAATATTCTATACTAATTTTAAAAAATCGATTGATAATAATCAACAAATTAGCCAGCAGTGTGAGCTGAAAAGCCTAAAGCTAGTAGGAGCTTATCAATGGCAAAATACGGCTACTGCTTTAGCGATCTATTATTATTTAGTAGGGGCTAAGGGCTATCTAGGAGCGTCTCAAATTAGGAAAACTTTAAAAAAAATAGACTGGCCTGGACGACTTGAATATATTTCTCAAAAGCCTGCTATATTGATTGACGCTGCCCATAATGATAGTGGGATTGAATCTTTATTTCAATATTTAAAGGATAAGCATTCATCACAAAAAATTTTACTAGCTACATGTTGGATGGAAGATAAGAGCTTGAGTTTGTCATATAATAAATATAATTTTCATAAAATCACCTATCAACCATTAAAATTGGCTAACCAAAGAGCAAAACCAGCTGATATTATCAAAAAGGAGTTAGAAGCCCATAAACTAACTACCAATAAGCCTCTTGAGTTAGCCGAGTTTGTGAAGTCTATCAAAAAGGATAAATACAAAGAATTTGCTCTTTTAGTAATCACAGGATCACTTTATTTGTTGGGTGATTTTTTAAAAATATGGCAGAGTCGTAATATATAATTGATAAGTTAAGTGCTAAGCGTTTTTTTGCTCACTAGTTATTATAATAATATAGTATTAAATTCGCACAATGCTTGCATAATGATAATATTATGTTTTCCAGAGATAACAAAGAAATAATAGATTTTGCATAACACCAGCGATAGCTAAATTATCAAGATGGGCGATAAATTTTTAAAAATAGCGATAGTAACAGTAGTATCAATTCTGGCTGGGTGCGTATCTAAGGTTCCCTTAGAAGAGAGACATTATTACGCACAAAATTACGATAAACCAGCCGACGATCAATTTTCAGAAATTATCATTGATGATGATAATGATGTACCTGAGGAAGTAATTGAAGGAGTTGATGATGATAAAGATGGAGTTGAGCAAGGAAATGAGACAGATGGTGAAGCGAGTGATTTAGCTGAGGAGGGCTTGGACGAAGGCTTGGAAGAAGATTTAGTCGATGATTTAGCCGATGATTTAACGGATAATCAAGATTCTTTAGTTAATAACGGCCTGATTGGTTTAGGGGGGGCTGATTATTTGGATACGGGGGGAGAGTTAGGGGCGGTTAATTTTGGTGATGATAATTTATTGATTGATGATGAAGGCGCAGATAAATTGATTGTAGCCGATGAATTAATAGGAGAAACTACTGAGCAAAAGATGTTTTTTGCTATATTAAGATTATTTCGTGAGCGAAACCAGATTAAATTTTTAAAATTTAGTGATGCATTTTTAGAAAGTTATCCTGAGTCCCAATTTACTAATCAAGTAGAAAAGATGAGAGATGAATTTTTTCATCACGAGCTTTTCGATAGGAAATTTTTAAAGCAAGGCACAATTGAGATAAGCGAGCTTAATTTTGATTCGTGGATTGATTTTAGGGAGCATTTGGGGCAATTAAAGCAGTATAATTTAAAGAGGGTTATATTTACACCTTTTCAAAATCCACCACACAATTTGGTTCCATTCACTCATTCAAATTCGGGCGGGGGAACGTTGTTTGCTAGCCAGCACATCAATAGTGTTAATAATACATTCAAAACCTTTGTTTCTATAGTTAAAGATGTGGGGTTGAGTTTATATATTAAATTACCGATGCGAGATCATAGCTGGCTTAACTTTAGCTATTCAGAATTAATGGATCAAACGTGGGATCCTATTAGAAAGAAGACTAATTACAATTTAAAGTTAAATTTACTGCACGATAATAGTTTAGAATATTTACTATCTTTAGTGGGAGAGATAGCAAAATACGATATAGATGGCATTATTATAGATGATGATTATGTTTTTAGTATCAATGAAGGGTTATCTGATATTAATTTAATTGCGTATAACGCAAAGAGTGAGCATAATTTTTCGCCCTTAGATATTTCTGAAAAGTTGATAAATGGCAATTTTGCTGTTAACCAAAAGGTTAGTCATAATTTGGTATATTTTAGTCGGTGGAAAGTATCAAAAATCCATCTTTTACTGCTTAAGATGGTGCAAAGAATTAAGGCTGATTATCCCTTGTTGGATGTGGGTATAGAGATTTTTCCAGAATTGGTAAATTCTGTTTCTATATCATTGTATAAGCATGCGATTAGTTATAAACAGATAATTGGTTTACCAGTAGATTTTTTTGTTCTTGGTGAGCATAATATTGTTGGTAAAGGCACTTCCCGATCAGCGGGGATATTATTCAAAAATTATCAAAATGCAGCTCAAATAATTAGCGATGAGATGAAAGATAAGCAAACGTTGCTTTTAAAGGCTGCCTATAGCGATGATATCAAGATGGCTAGTAGCTTAAATATTTATCTTACTAAAATAAACAAGGTGGCTCAATCTAGTCAAGCAAAAGGTATAATTTTAGGGCCAGTCGCTCATAATTGGCAAATAATTTTAAGAAAGGCTAGTTTTTAAAGGAATATAACTATTTATTTTTTTATTAGCTTTCGCCAAATATCGCCAAATATCCTCATTCATATTATCTCATAATAATACTGATTTATCATTTTAGTAAGCGAAAGCTTTATTTATAATATTTTGGGAAGGGTTATTTTTTTGTAATATAAGAAATAATATGATTGTCTTTTGTGATTTATTTTGTAAGAATGCCAGACTACTTTGTTGAGCAAAATGTTTAGATTTATTTTATTTATTAAGCATACATAATAATATCATATTAAAAGAATATCATGATAAAACTACATTCCCTAGGCTTTCCCAAAATAGGTAAAAATCGAGAATGGAAAAAGGCGATAGAAAGCTATTGGAGTGGTAACATATCGCTTGAAAAATTAGAAAAACTAGGCAAAGAGCTAAGATTAAATAATTGGCAATTACAAAATAATAGTGGGTTAGATTATGTGCCAGTAGGTGATTTTAATTATTATGATCACATATTAAATGCCTCATTAACTTTGGGAGTAATTCCTTCAAGATTTTCTAGCATAGATCGAAAAAATATTACTTTAGATGATATGTTTTTAATGGCCAGAGGCAGATCAGCAAGAGGAATTGAAGAAAGTGCCTCTGAAATGACAAAATGGTTTGATACTAATTACCATTATATAGTACCTGAATTCACAAAAAATCAGAAATTTGAGTTAAGTTTTTCGAGCTTATTTGATGAAGTAGCAGAAGCACATAAAGCTGGATTTAAGGCAAAACCGGTATTTATTGGCCCAGTTAGCTATTTATGGCTAGGCAAGGTGAAGGGGGATGATTTTGATAAATTAAGCCTGTTAAAGCCTTTATTAAATGTATATCAGGAAATATTGAGCAAACTATTAGCCCAAGGGGTGGAGTGGATTGAATTAGATGAACCTATTTTATCAATGGAATTAGATGAAAATTGGCAAGAGGCGATAAAGGATGCGTACTCGGCATTTAATGAGAGTGGGGCAGGTAAAAATATTTTACTAGCTAATTATTTTGATAAGCTAGGGGAAAATCGCGATCTAGCCATATCTTTGCCGGTAGGTGGTCTACATTTAGATTTGATTAAAGGGAAAAGTGATTTTAGCTATGTTGAGCAAAAGCTAGCTAAAGATAAAATATTATCTGCGGGCATTGTGGATGGTGGTAATATTTGGATAAATGATATAGCAGCGTCGGTAGAAATGCTAAGAGGGGCTTATTTAAGGCGGGGGCAAAATTTGTGGCTAGCCCCTAGTTGTTCTTTATTGCATGTGCCAGTTGATGCTACTCTTGAAGAAAAAATGGATAGTGATGTTAAATCTTGGCTAGCTTTTAGTGTGCAAAAATTAGCAGAGCTTAATCAAATAAGATTGGGGCTTATTGATGGAAAGGGGGAAGAATTTATTAATATATTAAAGGAGCGTCAAGAAATTTTATCCGTTAAGCAGGCGTCAATGAAGGTAATTAATCAACAAGTGCGGGGCAAGGTGGCTGGGTTGGATGAATCTGATTATAAACGAAAATCTAGCTTTGCTAAGCGTAGAATACAGCAAAAGGATAATCTAAATTTACCTTTATTTCCTACTACCACGATAGGCTCATTTCCGCAAACTGCTCAAATAAGAAAATATCGGCGGTTATATAAATCATCGCAAATGAGTTTGGTGGAATATGAAAACAAAATAAAAGAGGAGATAGATAAGGTAATACAAAAGCAACTTAAGATAGGATTAGATGTTTTAGTGCATGGAGAGCCGGAAAGGAATGATATGGTTGAATATTTTGGTGAGCAGATGGCGGGATTTGCATTTTCTACATATGGCTGGGTGCAAAGCTATGGTTCTCGGTGTGTGAAACCACCGATTATTTATGGTGATATTTCCCGACCAAATGAAATTACTATCAAGTGGAGTGCATACGCAAAGAGCAAGCTTGACGCCAATAAAATAGTTAAAGGCATGTTAACTGGGCCTATTACTATGTTGCGGTGGTCGTTTGTGAGAGATGATTTAACACAAAGGGAGGTAGCTTTGCAATTGGCATTAGCTATTAAAGAGGAAACATTAGATTTGGAAAAAGCGGGTATTCAAATAATTCAAATAGATGAACCTGCTTTTAGAGAGGGTATGCCGTTAAAAAATAGTGAATGGAAAGATTATTTTGATTGGGCGGTAGGAGCATTTCAAGTGGCCTCATCAGGAGTGAGAGATGAAACGCAAATACATACTCATATGTGTTATAGCGAGTTTAATGATATAATGGACGCGATTGCTAAAATGGACGCAGATGTGATTTCAATAGAGGCGTCACGCTCTGGTTTTGAGTTGATTGGCGGGTTACAAAATTTTAAATATCCAAATGATATAGGCCCTGGAGTTTATGATATTCATTCACCTAATGTGCCTTCTACAAAGGAGATGGTTGATTTATTAAAAAAGGCGAGCCAACTTATTGATCATGAGAAGTTGTGGGTAAATCCTGATTGTGGGTTAAAAACTAGGAATTGGCCAGAAGTTGAAAAATCATTAGAAAATATGGTGCAAGCAGCAAAAACTATGCGCGAGCTGTGTTAGAATAGTGGTAAATTTGGTGATATTATTAGCCATATAATGAAAAAAAAATCTAAGATAAGCTTTAGTTTAGAGGTTTTTCCCGCAAAAACTAAGCAAGCTCAAATAAGATTTTGGCAATCAATATCAGAGCTCAAAACGTTATCACCGGCTTATTTTTCGGTTACTAGCAGTGGAGAATCGCAAGCTAATGGAAGCACTAAGGAGCTTACTTTAAAGATTAAGCGAAATACTAATATAGAAGCGGTTGCTCATATAGTTAGCATTAATCAAACGGTTAATAGTTTACGGGAATTGGCTAGAGACTATTATGCATCAGGGATTAAAAGGGTGGTGGCTTTGCGAGGAGACTTGGAAAATGGAGACTTTTCTGGTCAAGAAATAAAAGATGCTGCTCAAGTGGTGAAAATTTTAAAACAAGAAGGAGATTTTGATATATCAGTAGCCGGTTATCCGGAAAAGCACCCTAAGGCTACTAGCTTGGCGGCGGATATTGAAAATCTTAAAATGAAGGTGGATCAGGGGGCTAACCGAGTAATAACTCAATTTTTTTTTGACCCTGATGTATTTTTAAGATTTCGCGATAAGGCTTACTTGGCGGGGATAAGGGTGGAAATTGTGCCGGGATTGTTGCCTATTTTAAATTTTGACAAGTTACTTATTTTCGCTAGGCGGTGCCAGGCTAATGTGCCTAATTTTTTGCATGAGATGTTTGCTGATATGAGCCATCAATCATTACACCACAATCTTTTAGCGATGAATGTGTTGAGCCACCAGGTAACAAGATTAATTGATAATGGGGTTAATCATTTTCATTTTTATACCCTAAATAGCACTTCACTAACTTTTCAAATATGTCGGTGGATCAATATTGCTTTTTAGAATTATGGCAATAACAATAAAATTATGTTGACATTATTTTTAATAATGATTATACCTAAAATATTAGTAGTTGGTCTAGCTGATTTTTCATCGGCTGGATATAATGAGCTAACCTAAGTCCAATAAGTCCAAATATATCAAATACACATCAACTAGGTCTATCATAGCAAATATATTTATTTCTCAAATAAGTAATTTAGGAAGGCTGCTTTTTGGTTAAATAATAATAATTTCCTTTCATAGTTTCTATAATGATTGTTATAGTTATTTTGTGAGTATAAAATTAATATTTAATTTGGATAAAAAAATGAAAAAGCAAAGCCTTACACATAGACTCAGACGAGTTAGAAAATCACCGTCAATAAGGGATTTAGTGGCTGAAAATACTTTAAGTGCAACTGAATTTATCCAACCAATTTTTGTAACAGATAAGCGAAAAGGCAAGCAAGAGATAGCTTCTATGCCAGGAATTTTTAGCTATTCATTAACCGCTTTATTGATTCATATAGAAGAGTTATTAAAATTTAATATTTCTACCATATTATTATTTCCGTTAGTAGATGCCGATAAAAAAGATAAGTATGGATCTTTATCTCGGGATAGAGATTTTTATTATTTTGAGATAATCAAAAAGATAAAATCTAATTTCCCTGAAATAACTATAGCAACAGATGTAGCGTTAGATCCTTATACTGATCATGGTCACGATGGGGTGTTGGAAGGAAGTATAATTTTGAATGATGAAACTCTGCCTTTATTAGCCGATATGGCGGTGGCGCAAGCCGAGGCAGGAGCTGATATTGTGGCTCCTTCTGATATGATGGATGGGCGAGTGGCTTTTATTCGCCGAGAGTTAGATAATCATGGATTTACTGATGTGTTAATAATGTCATATAGTGCTAAATATGCGTCAGCTTTTTATGGGCCATTTCGGGGGGCACTAGGCTCATCAATATTAAAGGGTGATAAGAAAACCTATCAAATGGATTATCGAAATGGGGATGAAGCCTTGCGTGAGGCAAAGTTAGATTTGGATGAAGGAGCAGATATTATAATAGTTAAGCCGGGTTTGGCTTATATTGATGTGGTGAAGAGTTTTAGTGATAATCTTAATGCGATAGTTGCTGTTTATAATGTGTCGGGAGAATATACTATGTTAAAATTGGCGAACGATAAGGGATTTTTGAATTATGAAAGCTGTGTTTTGGAAATTTTTTATGCCTTTAAGCGTGCAGGAGCTAATATAATTATCTCTTATAGTGCACTAGAAGTTGCGAAAACTTTGTCGGGCAGTTAATTTTAAACTTAGGAAGAGAAAAATGGGAACGGAAGCTGAACAAAAGAATGTATATGATGTGATATTAGCTAGTGAACTAAAATTAGGGATGATAGTAGTCGGATTAGACGGCACACCTCCTAGATTTTGTGCAACTCGCTCTACTAGCAATATCACCCAAAAATTTTTAGAAAAATATCAATTTGGCCACATCACCGTTACACGTGAAGGTAAAGATAGGCTAGTATCTTATGAGAATATTAGGCCTACTGATAAAATTATTAAACTTGGGCGGATGAAAAATCATTTTAGAATTAAATCACCCGAGCATATCGAGCTTTTAAAAAGCATGGAAATCGATAATATCTTTGTTCAATATATGAATGAAGAGGAACTGGACAATTTGAAAATACTAAATCCTAACTTGTCTATAGAGGATTTTTACAGCCTAGACCCTACTTCAGTGATAAGATCTCCTGCTAAAAGCAGAGTCAATAAACATGTGACTGCTGTGTTAACAGAATTTCATCAACTACAAGATGATATTCCAGCGTCAGAAAAAATTCAAGAAGATGGTGCAGAGCTATTAGGTAATTTTTTCGGTTATGGGAATAGGCAGCCCATTAAAACAAAAAATATTGAAAATTTAGCCTCTAAAATGTGTTACAATATGCCGCGAAATAATCAAGCATCTAGCGTGCTGATGATTTTAAAAGATCATGATGATTATACTTTTCGCCACTGTGTTGATGTTTCTAATCAATTGTTATATGTACTTAAGTATATGGGCAGTTATGATGAACAGGCCTTGCAAGAAATTACGGTAGGGGCGTTATTTCATGATATAGGGAAATCCAAAATTCCCCTCAAAGTGTTGAACAAGCCAGGCAGATTAAATGAGGAAGAATGGGAAATGATGAAATTGCACCCCGTTTACTCTGCAGAAATTATGCGAGGCCTTAATATGAAAGGTTTGCAGATAGAAATGGGATTTTCTCATCATTCTAGAAAAGATGATACTGGCTATCCGCACAGTGTGGACTATCAAAATACAGCCGAGATTGTTAGATTGCTAATGATAGTTGATGTTTATCAGGCATTGGTAACTAACCGCCCTTACCGTGACCCAGACACGCCATTTTTGGCACTTAAAAAAATTAGATCTTGGGCTCCAAAGCAATTTGATAGCTGGCTGGTGGACGTTTTTATTAAGGCATTTGGTATTTATCCGGTGGGTTCTTTTTTGCATTTATCCAACAATCAGTATGGATTTGTGATATCTAATGATCAATATTCATTAAGGCCTACTTTAATGATATGTTTTGATAAAGATGGTAAAAGAATTGGTAAACCAGATATTATGGATTTAACAAATAAGGAATTTAAAGATGTAAACATAGAAGCGGCGGTTGATCACCGTACTTTTTTTAAAGGTAATGACGCATTACAATTTTTTATGAAATTGGATATGTAAGTCTAATCCTTGTGATGTGTAATGATGATTGAATTAAATAATATTATAAATAAATATGCGTAAAAGCACCCTTGTGTTAATGCCTAGAGAGTTATCTAGGGTAATAAAGATAGCATTTCCATCGGTATTTATTGATGTATTTCGGTGGGCTAGCTTTTTATTTTTTTTACTAACTTGTTATGTGATTTTTCAGTATGTGGTCTATTGGAAAAATGTTAATAGCTTTCAAAGCATGATGACAGATTATGAATTTCAAGAAATCAAATTACAAAATATTTTGATTAAACGAAATAAAGAATCTATCCAATTGGCAGAATTAGTGAAGTTTAATGATAAGTTAAGATTAACTTTAGGCTCTAGTGGTGATGCGGTTAGTTATTTTGAAAAAGGGATTGATGTTAGCCAACCAAGTAATTTAGATAGGGTTAATTTATCCGATAAAAGCTTTTTTAAAGATAATAAAATTATTTCATTGATTACTGAGGTAAGTTTAAAAAATATAACTAATTTATCCAATATAAAAAAATCATTTAGCGAGCTTCAAGCATATTTATTGTCTTACAAGGATAAATTATCAAGTACTCCGTTAATAAAGCCGGTAAGAGCGGGATATTTAACCTCTGGTTATGGTTTACGAGGTGACCCATTTTTAGGAGTGCAGCGCATGCATTATGGAGTGGACTGGGCATTTTTACCATATACCCCAGTTTACGCCACTGCCGATGGAGTGGTGGAAAGGGTTTATAAAAGTGTTAGTTTTGGTAATGTGGTGTTGATTAATCATGGTAATTACATAAAAACGTTATATGCCCATTTGGCTAAATCCGAAGATGTGGCGGTAGGCAAAAAAGTTAAGCGCGGCACTATAGTGGCGAGAATGGGTAATTCAGGCAAGCGAAGCACCGGGTATCATTTGCATTATGAGGTATGGTTGAAGGGCAAACCGGTTAACCCTGCTAACTATATTTTGGAAGGATTACCGGTGGTAACTGATCAATTTAGCGTGGAATTTTAGATAAGATGATAATAGCCTCACATAAGATGGGGTTAGGTATTATCCTTAATTACGGTAAATGGCAAGCGGTGCGTAACACAATCCAAATAGCAATTTGGGTAAGATGGTAATCGTTTAACGCAAGGTGGGGTTAGGTATCATCCTTAATTACGGTAAAT
>JAERRU010000002.1 GCA_016735295.1 SAR324 cluster bacterium | reverse complement strand
ACCAGTGGGTGGGTTGTGGTCCAGTGGGTTGGGTATGGTCCAATGGGTGGGATGTGGACCAGTGGGTAATTATTTAACACCTTGCTCATTTAGCCTTTTATAATTCTCACAACCAACTTCATTGCCACCATCACATGCTTTTTTAAATAATTCTTTAGCCTTTTGAAAATCTTGCCTTAATCCTTTTCCAGACTCATATAATTTACCTAAATTAATACAAGCACCCAGATTATCAGCATCACATGCTTTTTTAAATAATTCTTTAGCCTTTTGAAAATCTTGCTTTACTCCTTTCCCTTCTTTGTATAATACACCTAAACAAACACACCCCAGCATCTCACCAGCAGCACATGATCTTTTAAATAATTCTATGCCTTTTGGATAATCTTTCTTTACCACATCTCCATCAATATATAATCCACCTAAATAGCTACAAGCACCCATATGACCACTATCACATGCTTTGCTAAATAATTCTTTAGCTTTTCGCAGATCTTGCGCTGCCTCCATTCCATTATTGTACGCCACCCCTAAGGCATAACAAGCATCCATATCTCCATCTTCACATTTTTTGGCTAGGTCATTCAATTCTATTTCTTCCATCTATATCCTCATTTGTTTTAGTATTTAAGTTGATAATATTTTTTTACCTATTTTTCATATGGTTTAGTTTTTTGGTGCTTATTGCATATCATTATTTTGGTATAATATAATATTCAGCTCATATGAGCCACCCCTCCCCATCATATGCTCTTCTATATAACCCAACTAAACCCCACCACCCTTTGTTTATTTCCTTATTTAAATTATTAATAAGCTAAGTTTAGCATATCACAACCAAAAGAATCTCCACCATCACATGCTTTTTTAAATAATCCTTTAGCCTTTTGATAATCTTGCCTCACCCCTTGTCCATTGTTATATGATACACCTAAATTAAAACAAGCACCCATAGAACCACCATCACATGCTTTGCCATATAATTCTTTAGCCTTTTGATAATCTTGCTTTACACCAAACCCATTTTGATATGATATGCCTAATCCAAAACAGCCTCCCATATCTCCACCATCACATGATTTAATTAGTTTATCTATTCTTGGGCTAGCAGAATTTGCTATATTTGGGCTGGCTACAATTATTAATAACAATAATAATATTTTTTCATCTATATACTCATTTGTTTTAATTTTTTAATGACTATTGTATATCAGTATCTTAGCATAGTATAATGTAAAAAAATGCTAATAATATGATGAAATGGGTGTGGCTTTACCTATAATCTAGATATGACTTAGGTGTGCTTTAGGTGTGATTTAGACTGTGGGTTCTTTGAGGTCGCTCACAAAGCTTTTTGCCTTTGCTTAGATTTTTTTTCTATCACAAAAATTGGGTCTGTCTCCTTTAATACCGCCCCCTTAGTAATGATAGTTTCTTTTATTCCCTCTTTATCAGGAATGTCATACATCAAAGGAAGCATTATCTCCTCAATCACAGATTTAAGGCCTCGTGCTCCTAATTTTCGCTTAATCGCTTTATCAGCGATAGTTTCTAATGCACTATCTTGGAAGGTTAGTTTTACCCCGTCCATTTCCATTAGATATTGATATTGCTTGATTAATGAATTTTTAGTGCTACTCAAAACTTCAATTAAATTGTCTTTTGTTAATTCTTCTAAACAAGCAAAAATTGGTAGCCTCCCCACAAATTCAGGTATTAAACCGAATTTTAATAAATCCTCCGGTTGTAATAGATTTAAAAAATTATCCGATTTATTCTTAGATGCTAAATTGCCATGAAATCCCATAACAGATTTACCTATCCTTTGTTTTATTATATCCACTATCCCCACAAAGGCGCCACCTACTATAAATAAAATATTAGACGTATCAACCTTCACAAATTCTTGCTGCGGGTGCTTCCTCCCCCCTTGTGGTGGTATATTAGCCACCGTGCCTTCCATTATCTTAAGCAGTGATTGCTGCACCCCCTCTCCACTTACATCGCGTGTTATTGATAAATTTTCACTTTTACGGGCAATCTTGTCTATCTCATCTATATATACTATCCCTTGCTGGGCACTCTCCACATCATAATTAGCAGCCTGCAACAACCTAGCTAAAATAGCCTCTACATCCTCTCCAACGTAACCCGCCTCAGTTAATGTAGTGGCGTCGGCAATAGTAAAAGGGACTTTTAATATTTTAGCCAATGTTTGAGCTAACAAAGTCTTACCACTACCTGAGGGGCCGATCATCAAAATATTTGATTTTTGCATATCCAAGTCTTTTTGCCCTTTAGAATAGTGAATTTTTTTGTAGTGATTATACACCGCTACCGCCAAAATTCGCTTGGTATGATCTTGACTAATTATATAATCATCTAAAATATCCTTTAATCGATGAGGAGTTAGAAAATCAAGCTCTTGACCTCCCGAAAAATTCTTGCGTCTCTCTTCTTCTATTATGCTAGTGCAGAGTCCTATACACTCATCGCAGATATAGACGTCAGGCCCCGCTATTATTTTTTTGACTAATTCTTGCGATTTACCACAAAATGAGCAATTATATGTGTTAATAGTTTTTTCTACAGTAGTCATAATTATCTATGCTATGAAATACAGCAAAATTTATTTTTAATTAATAATTAAACCAACTTAAAATCTACTCTCTCTTATCTATCACTTGATCGACTATTCCAAAAGCTTTAGCTCCTTTGGCATCTAAAAAAAGCTCTCTCTCCGTTTGTGAGCGCAAAGACCCCTTAGGTTTACCGGTATGCTTGTGCAAAATATCAATTAAAGTATCTTTCCATCTCAATATCTCTTTGCTTTGCAATTCTATATCTGAAGCTTGGCCACCTATCCCTCCTAAAGGCTGATGCAACATTATTGAAGAATGCTGAAGTGCTGTTCTCTTGCCTTTACTGCCCGCCGATAACAACAAAGCCGCCACATTTGATGCTTGGCCTATACATATTGTTTGAATCGGAGATTTGATAAATTGCATGGTGTCATATATAGCCAATCCAGAAATAACTGAACCTCCTGGAGAATTTATATAAAAGCTAATATCACTCTCAGAACTGCTAGCTTCTAAAAATAACATTTGGGCTACAATTGAATTAGCAAAGTGATCATTTATCTCCATACCTAAAAAAATAATTCTATCTTTAAGTAGTCTTGAATATATGTCATAACTCTGCTCCCCACGGTGAGTTTGTTCAATAACATAAGGAATATTCATTTGTGCTAGCTGGATGAAGATTTGTGTTTATTATTATTATCTAGATGCCAAGTTAATGCCTGATTTTCTAAATCATCGGCCACTATATTATTATAAAATTGCTGCCCTAAAGGAGATTTTATAAAATTTTCAGGATTAAGTTTTAAAGAAGTAGTTACTTCAGAAAATGAATTTCTTATCATATCATGCCTAGGCGTATATTTTTGCTCTTTAACTATATGAGACACATAATATCTTAATTTATTTTCTTGTAGGGCTTGTTTATCAAATTTAGCATTTAGCTCTGATATTCTTTTTTTAGCATTAGGTATCGTTACTACTTCTTCGGTCATTTCTTCGGTAAATTTAATTTTAAACTTATCAATATTATCAGATACAGCTTTAGCCAATCCTTCGCTAAGAGCATTATATTCATTATTACTTTTTTTTAGTCGATCAACCCCGTCTGCAAAAATTTTATGAGGAATTTTAAAATCTAACGCTCCAAGTAAATATTCGCGCAAACTGCTTTGCTGTTTCTTAAAAATTCTATTGTTCTCCAAGGCTAACAAGTAATCGCCAAGATATTTCTTTAGCCCAGCCTCATCTGTGATATCTGGTGATATTCTATTAAAAATATCCTTGCTCCATTTTATTGGTTGAGGGCTCATTATTTTATTAATCTTTATTTTGTATATAACCGTTTTACCTGCTAGGCGGGGATCATTAAAATCTTTAGCAAATGTATAATTAATAGATTTTTCATCATCTGTTTTTAAGCCTTTTATTTGAGTTTCTATTTCATCAAAAACATATCCTATCCCTACCGAAAAATACTTTTCTTCTCCTTTATCATTATGAAAAATATGATCCCCTAAAAATCCTTGTATCACCGCATATACTCGGTCATAATCCTTAATTTCGTTAGTGGTTTTCTCATATTTAGTAAATTCTAGTTCTAACTCTTTCAACTTAAGATTTACTTCTTTATCATCTATTTTCGTTTCATATTTTTCTAGTGCAAATTTATCTATATTCAATATTTCGATATGAGGAACAGTTTCAAATATTGCTGTAAAGGAAAAATCTTTATCTATATCTAAATCATCCATTTGAAATTCTGGTTGATAAGCATATTCTATTTTATGCTTTTCCTCGGCTACCTCCATAGATTTTGCTATTAAATCTTTTTTAGTATTTTCTAGCAGGCTATCTTTGAGCATTTTTTCAATCATTACGGTAGGAACTTTTCCTTTTCTAAAGCCGTCTAATTTAATATCTTTTTGTTTTAAAATTAATTTTTTTTGATAATTTTTTGCAATTTCATCTTTAGAAATATTAACAATAATTTGACAATTTAAATCGGTTAATTTTTTAAACTCAATATCCATTATAAAAGCTTTTGTATTAGTTTTAGGTATAATTAATAAAATTAGTTGGGCGTGCTATAACAATTTATTTAGACTCGTTAATAATTAAATTTAAACGTGCGAGAGATGGGAGTTGAACCCACACATCGTTAAGATACTGGATCCTAAATCCAGCGCGTCTGCCTGTTCCGCCACTCTCGCGTTTTCAAATTATTTTTTATAGGTATAACCTATTGCCTATAATCAATAAATTTAATATGTCATCTTTATTGTGATTCTAATTGATATTTACAATCATAGTCAACTATTAACACCCTAGCAGAAAATATTGATATTATAAATAAAAACAATTAATTATTAGTAAAAATTATAGCAATAATTTAACTAAGTGTAGACTTGTTGGCACAAATTGGTTAAATTATTTGATTATTGTTTCAATAGCGTATAATTTATTATCATGGCGAATGTAGCTCAGGTGGTTAGAGTGTCGGATTGTGGCTCCGGAAGCCGCGGGTTCAAGTCCCGTCATTCGCCCCAAATCCACAATATTATTGTAAGGATAGCAGTTTAAGTTCAGGTTTAATATAAACCTTACCAGCACCCGTAGCTCAGCAGGATAGAGCAATTGATTTCTAATCAATCGGCCAGAGGTTCGAGTCCTCTCGGGTGCGTGCTATATTCTGTTTAGCTCCCAAAAAAACCATATCACAAAATGTCGGGGTGGCAGGATTTAAAAGCTAGTAGTTGCTTGATAGGACTTTATTTATATATTTATATTTAAAAAAATGGGTCGTTCTTGGGTCAATAATAATTACCTAACTAATAATTTATTAAGCCCCATAATCGCTATCCATCACTATCTATTTATAAAAATATTTAATTATATAAAATCAAATCACATCAAGTGCCAGTAACACCCTCCCCAACACCTTAAAACTATCTCCCTTGCCCGCTACCTCTTTAGAGAAATTGGGGTTATCACTTATTAAATCAATTCTTGATGGCAAATGATGCAATCTCTTTATTTTTAATAATCCAACTGAAACCACTACATGCACTTGACCATCATAAATGTTCTCGTCAGGCCTAAATATAATATATGACCCATCCTTAATTGTGGGCTCCATGCTTGTTCCATGAGTTTTAATCATCATTAGATTTTTTACATCTCCCTTTATTCGCCTTAACATCACCTCTTCAAGCTTGATGTTTTCGCAGTCTTGCTCGTCTGAGTTAAACCCACCTTCTCCCATCTCCGCTCTCACATCTGGATAATATTTTATGTATACCCCCTTTTCGTCCTCAAGCTCAGCTAACGGTTTAATAGAATCAATATCAAATTTTAATGTTTGATAGTTCATGCTAATAGTTTGGCCCTCAAACAAAAATATTTTCTTATTCGGTAAATATTCGGCTAGCACCTGACCATCAAACACATAAGATGAATTGGCTTTTAATTTAGTTAAATCTATATCTAAGTGTAAATTACCCCTTGGGTGTGGTTTAAAACCCACATTGTCTACCCTGCCTTCATGCATAGATAAATGTAAATGATTATCCGGTGGCGTGCCCGAAAGATAAAATTCAATAAAAGTTTTAGGCAACTCCTCCCCCTCTCGATAAGGATCATGAGGTCGAAAAGTATTAATTACCAGATTTCGCCAATCTCTTATTTTATCTTTATTTACTACCCGATCAATTAAATCAAAATTTAGCTCTCCCCTATATTGATTTAATAACGCCCAACAACCCCTTATATCTGCTTTTAAAATATAGCCTGTATCATCTTTTATAATCGATAATCCAAATGCTAATAAAGATGTTCCATCTTCAACTAATCCTGCCCCGCTAAATTCTCCAATCTCATAATTTAGTGCTCTTAATATCTTTAATACCGTTCGTAGTGGAGGCTTTCTAAGAGCAAATAAGCCTCTCATCGTTGTTGCTTGCAAGTTAGTTCTATCAGCAAGCTCCTCAAAGCGCATATTTATATTTTTTTGTATTCGGCTCGCTTCTTTCAAGATTTTTATCAAATCTTTTTCAGATGTTAAATTTATTTTTTTCCCCATAAGCCTATAAGATAATGCTTTACGAAAACATTAAAATAAAAACATTAATATAAGTTGCTTTTTTGATTTATAATAAAATAAAAAAATAACTTAAATACTTAAAATATATTGAATGTACGCTAATTAAGATATTTAATAAAATAGAACAAAAAGAAACAAAATGAAACAAAAAGATAATCTTTTAGCAACTTCAGATTTAATTAATATAAATCGAGTCGCTAAAGACTTAGGAGTAGTTAGTTTAACCATTAAAAGATGGGCAAAAGAGGGTGCTTTCCCTACCCCTTTTAAAATTGGTACTAAATATTATTTTAAAGAAACAGAGGTTACCAACTTTATTAACCAAAAAACCCAAAAAACCAAACAAAAGTTAGCTTCTTAAAGCTATTGTTAGCTAGTTTTTTTATATGAACAGATTATTTCATACGAACATATTCCAATAAACACTAGGTAAAAAACAGTTTATACGTTTTTTTATAATTAATTAAAAACAGTTAACCCAAGGTATATAAAAATGTTTAAAGATAAATATCAAGAAAAAGACTTAATAGAAACGCAAATTATGCTAACCCAAGCGCTTAAAAAAAGCCGATTAGAAAATTTGAAGGTTATTTCAGCAGATATGCGCCTTGATTATCAAGTTTTAGTTAATAAGTTAAATTTTGCTAATGATTGCTTGAACGTAAAACAATTATTGCATTATTTAACTCATCCAGGGGTTGCCCCTGAAGCATTTATTAAAACTTTCGCTGCTTGTTTTGATTTTGCCGCAATCAAGCTAGGTCACTCTGAGAATTCTAATGTAGCAGAGCTTCACCAAACAATGACTAAAGTTATTAAAGAAGTAGGCGACGTAGCTAATGAATTAACTAAATCTACTTTAGATAATTTTATTACTAGTAAGGAAGTAATTGATTTTGGCCAAGAAATAAACGAGGCAATTAACGTGTTAATAGAGCTACGCACAGCTTTTACTGAGCGTAAACATGAAATTATCCCTAGCACACAAGGTTAAATTTTTAAGATGTCTCCATACAATCTAAGTAATTAAATCTTAATACTTAGTTGTAAAAACAATAATTTGATAAAATAATAAAAATGATAACAGATAGAAAAGAGGCTTTAGAGGCCGTTAGAGGAAATATTTACGCTCTTAATGACGTCTCATCTGAGCTAAAGAACGACTTTAAGTTTATGATAAAGATTATTAAGATTTATCCGGGTTATGAAAAGATATTCCAAGTTATCTCAAAAGAATTACTGAACAACGCCGCGTTTATATTAAAAGCAATGAAGTTTAATGAAGATGCTTATGAATTCGCCTCAGATGAATTAAAAAAAGATAAACTATTTTGCGCTTCAGTTATTGCCATTAACAAGTACGCTATATCTCTATTTTTAAAGTAATATAAACATTATATCAATCATGAAAGATGAACAAAAAAGATATAAGCGATTAGCTAATTCCTCCATAAAAGGTAAAAGCAAGCAAGAAAAATTTAAGCGCTTAACGTTAGCTTTAAAAGCACAAAATGTTAAACGCTGGCACACAGTAGAAACTACTGAAAATAATAGTGTTGGCTTGCACAGTGCTAGAGTAATAGAGATTTTATTCTTTTTGTATGATTATCTCTCGCTAGCACCGCTTAGAGCTGAATTAATAATGGCTGCGTTAAGACATGATTATGCGGAGGTTTGCTTTGGTGATGTGCCCCACCACGCTGCTACTAAGGAAATCAAATCTTTAATTAATAAACAAGAAAATATTTGGTTAATAAATAATTATTTTAATGAACCAATACTAACTATTGAAAAAGATATGCTCTACCTAGCCGACAAGCTAGAAGCATTAATGTTTTGTCTTCGTGAGCTAGCTAAAGGCAACATTTTAATGGAAAAAATAGCCCAAACATCGTTTAAAGGCCTAGATGAGCAAGCTTATAAAGCCCTGAAACGACACGGCTTAGATGTTAGCCAAATTATAAATCAACTAAAAATAGAACATCAAGAAATTAAAGATGGCCATATATCAACTGATATATTGGTGGATTTAATAAAACAAATACCACCTTCAGAGCAATTATTAATTAAACAAGCAGTGAATGACCTATAACCTTAACATATAATTTATAATGAACATTAAAAATACAAACCCAGATAGCTTACCGAATAATAAATCATCATCATACGACATAGAGAGTGCATTAGATCATATTAGATTGTTAAGAATAAAAGATTTAACTTGTTTACTAGGCATGAGCACTAGCACCATATACAAAAAATTCACCCGCTACGATAACATGCCTCAAACCTACGACCCGGACTTCCCTAAACCAATAAGATTAGGTAATCGATCAATTGCTTGGCGAGCGATTGATATTAACAAGTGGTTAGAACTACAATTAACCAAATAGATAAATAGATAGATAAATAAATAATCATTTTTTTATTTAAACCCTAACTAATAAGAAAAATAGTGAGCAAATATCCTAGCATTGAAGGGGCTTGCTTTGCTGTGGAGATTGTTTGTAAAGATGTACCTAAAGATGATAATTTCCACACCACAAGCCTAATTAATAAACCAGATAGTGACCAATCAGGCCGTATTAAAAGATTTAGTAATACTGATTTTGGCGTAGCTAGAAATTGGATTACCAATAAATGCGTAACCTTTAAAGATGAACCTCCTTTTTTAAATGGAACAAAAGAAATAGCACAAAATCAGGCCCAGCAAAGCCAAATAAATAGTAACAAAGAGTTAGCAACCAAGAAATCACTTAAATTACTAGCTACTATGGTTAATTTTTTTAACCAGCTACCAGCCCCGAAAAATCATCCCTATTTAGAATTTAAAGAAATTCTTATCTTTCCTAACATCAAGCAAGCATCGATTAAAGACATAGAAAGCAAGGTAGGCTACCAGCTTAGAGCAGGGAATAAGATTTTAAAGGGAGAATGTTTACTTATTCCTTTTAAAAATTTAACAGGAGAAATTAATAGCTTTCAACTAATTGATGAATTTGGAGTAAAAACCTTTTTAGCAGGATTAAAGTTAACTAATTCTTTTTTTATAACAAATGAAATTAGCCAAATAGCCCCCCACACTAAAATTTTTATTGCTGAAGGTTTAGCCACCGCTCTTAGCGTTAAACAAGCTTTGCCTAACAGCGAAATAGCCGTTGCTGGCTCAATCAATAGATTAATCACAGTAGCTTTAGAATTACGGCAAAAAACTAACCTAGTAATAGTTTTAGCCGATTTGGCTCAAGAAGATTTACCTAATAGATCTTTATTAGAAGAGCTTAAAAAGATAAATATACCCGTTAAGTGGCCTCAAGGAATTAGCCAAAAAGGGGCTGATTATAACGATTTAAATTTAACCTTTGGCCCTCAAGAAATAATAAATCAGTTAAATAATAGCCCTAACTGTTTAGAGAAGGTGCCTTCTGAGCTTAAATCATTAGTAAATAAGTTATTAAAGAAATGGATTTATATTGAAAATATCGATCGCTTTATTTTGATAAATGATTATGAGCAGCAAATAGAGCCAAAATCATTTGAAGGAAGATATTTAGACGTTTATTTACCAGACATTAAACAGGGAGAACAAAAACTTTCCATTATATTTAAAGAAGTAGCTATTAAAGGAATAAATTACTTTTTAGCCCTAGATTATAAACCAAAACAACCGCGAACGGTTAAATACTTAGAGGTAGATAAATTTAATATATGGCAACCAAGCCAAGTTAGCTTAAAAATTCCTCTTCCTAGCGAGGAAAATAAATTTGTTATTCATATAGAAAAAATATTAGGTAAAGATAGCCATATCTTGTTAGATTTTCTAGCTCACTGCGTGCAAAAACCAACCGATAAAATTCAGTGGAGCATTATACTACAAGGCAAGCAAGGGATAGGCAAAAGTTATTTAGGGTTAGTTATGAAAGATATTTTAGGTGAAAGTAACGTGTCTTTTCCTGCCATAGAAAGTGTGAATTCAGAATATAACCCTTGGTTAGAAGGAAAACAATTGATTGTGTTAGAAGAATTTAAATCTAATAAAATGACCTTAACCAATAAACTTAAAAACATCATCACCGCTCCCACAGTGGTGATTAATAATAAATATGTTAAAGCTTACGTTTTACCTAACTTAGCACAAATAATCGCTATTACTAACGATAAGCAAAGCTTAATCTTAGAAAAAGATGATCGCCGATTTTGCTGTTTATATAGCTCTATTGAAGTTCCTACTAAAGACTATTTTAAAGATTTATTTACTTGGACAAAGGATAATTTATCAGTAATAGCCGGATTTTTGAAAAACCGTGATTTAACAAACTTTAACCCCACATCTCACGCCCCATCCACTAAGGCTAAAGATGAGTTGATTAACTTAAGCCAAAACTCAGTACGCTTTATATTAGACCAAATGATTAAAGATAAAACCTATCCTTTTAATATAGGCATTTTTGCCCCCCAAGACGTGGTGGCTGAGCTACCAGAAAATATTAAGGGTTCTGCTTCTTCAGTTAGGGTTGTGCGTGAATTAACTGAATTAGGCGCATTGTTTTTAGGTCGAACAAGGTGCATCACCACTTTTGGTACTTCTCAGATTAGACTTTACGCTATAGATGAGGCAACTTTTAAAAAGTACGACAAAAAACTTGTTCAAGCAGGAGCTTTTTACGATCAAAATATGCGCAGTAAAACTGATCAAGATATCTTGTCTAATTTACAATAAACCCTATCTTTCCCTCTCCCCCTTTTTGTCCCAAATCTGTGTCGGGTTGAAAACAACCCGACACAAACCCGACACAGCCTAAGGGCATAACTAGCGGTTATGTATGGATTTCTTGTGTCGGGTTGAAAACAAACCCGACACAGCCTAAGGGCATAACTAGCAATAGTTTAGCTAATTCTGTGCCGGGTCTGGCCTTTTTTTGGGGAAACTATATTTACCCCCCCCCCCAAGGTAGAGTTTCATCTTTTTTTTTAGGAAAAAATGGGTCAAAACAGGCCTATTCTTTTATATTATAAAATACTAATAATCCCTACTTGCCTTCCTATCCTTCTCTTAAAGCGTTCTGGCAGTCTCTCCCTTAGACTGCTAGGTGTGGCACAAACCCGGCACAGACCAAAAAAAACTTTTTTTATACCCCCTCTAACAACAGCATCAATAAGGGCTTATCTAGATTGGCAGTCTCCCCCTTAGACTGCTAAGCGTGGCACAAACCCGGCACAGACCCGGCACAGAAAACGGATATAGCTAGTCTGCACAAGGGGTTATAGCCTAAATCAACCCGACACAGCCTATACACCTATAAAATAAGGATGTAGGGCGTTCTGGCAGGGGATTGTAAAAAAATGCCCAAAAAGGGGCCTAAAAAGGCCCAAAAATGCCTATAAATGTCCATTTTCGTCTCTTTTTAGGGGAGATAATTTAAAGGATGTACAGCGTTTTTAGAGGTAGCGAAAAAACTATGCCAAGTGAAGATAAATAACTAAAAAAAGGTATTTTTTTTTGGTTATAGCCTCCTTAATCGTAACTTAACGGGTAGTTATTTATTTTAGGCCTAGCCATCATTTTGATGATTGCCAAAATTTTAATACTGAGGGAATTTCAGTGAATAAATAGTCTTCAAAACTTATAACGTTTTTCATCGAACTAATTTTTCCAGAATCAGAAACCCAGTCATAAGTTACAATAATTATATTGTGTGTTTTCATTTCTTGGGCTTTACTTACCGATATATTTTCATCGACCGTAAGTAAATGAATTGTGGGAATATTGATTCTTGCTATCTCTTCAGCCACTTCTTGCCATCTTTCCCGTAATGAAGTTTTCATAGTTCCTATGATGGTTTTATCTCTTTTTTCTTCAAAACAAGCAATACTAGGGATAATTGAATCAACTTTTTTTCCTAAATCTTGAGCCTTAAATATTTTTCGACCAACTTTAGCTTGTGAATCAAATTCATAATGTAATACTTCATAAATTTTATAAATAATCGATTCAAAAGTTTTTCCCGCTCTGGAGCGTCTTGAATTTGTAGTACTTAATGAAATCTTATAAGCGTAAGGGAATATACTTCCCGCATATGCACCACAAACCTCACGTATTTTTGAAAGTAATTTATCTTTAGAAAGGCCTACAATGCCGTCACTTACCAGATTATCTAAGATAGCTTTTGGTGTTTTTAGACTTTTATGTAATTCACTCATTAGAGCTGTATTAAATTTAGCCTCGTCTTTTAGATATTCATTCCATATTAGCTCCCTTAACCTTTTTATAGTACAGCTAACCTGTTTATTTTTGATGGTTTGGATAAAGTTTGCATTTTCAGAAAAAATTTTATCAACTATTTCTTGTGATGTACGAATATATTTTTTTCTATAGATTTTAATTAGTTCCCCAAGCTTATCTTCTTCACTAGGTAGGATTCCATTTATCATAAGGAAATTATTAGTAATTTTTATATTGTAAATTTAGTTGACTAATGGGCAGTAAAGCTTGTTCATTTGGTCTACAAGCAATTAAACATTTTTAAGGCTATTTTTTCGATAACGTTAACTGCTACGCTATTTCCAAATTGCTTATAAGCTTGAGTATTAGAAACAGGGATTTTGAAATTATCAGGAAACCCCTGCAATCTGGCAGCCTCTCTTGGTGTTAATTTACGCGGATTTTTTCCTTGTTGCTCTATTAATATCTCGCTACCATCTTTATAATAGCGAGCTGATATGGTATTAGTGTATTTAGAATCTTCATTGACAATGCCGTAACCAAAACCTTTTCCGTTGAGTTTATTCTCTCTTTTTCGTCTTTGATGACCTTCCCATAATCTATCTGATATAGTGTATTTATGATCTATATTTGTTTCTAAAATATCTGCTACTCTTGTTTCTTTATAAGTAGGGCGAGGGAAAGCAAACAAATTATTTTCATTTAAAAAGCCTACAATATAAATTCTTTCCCTATTTTGTGGTAATCCAAAATCTCTTGCTCTGAGGACTTGATATTGGACATTTTCATAACCAATATCTCGTAAATGAGTAATAATAATTTGTAAAGTTCTTCCCCCATCATGAGTCTTTAGGCTTTTCACATTTTCTAATAAGAAGGCGGGGGGTTTTTTGGCATCTAAAATGCGGATAATATCAAAAAATAATGTTCCTCTTGTATCTGAAAATCCCTTTTTAAATCCTGCTTGAGAAAATGGTTGGCAAGGAAACCCAGCTAATAAAATGTCATGCTTAGGTATTTTATCTAAGTCAACTTTAGTTATATCGCCATACACAGGCGCATCACCAAAATTTGCTTGATATGTTTGAGTAGCATATTTATCCCATTCACTAGTAAACACACAATCTAAATCATTTTTAGCCGCTTTGTTAAATCCTAAGCGGATGCCTCCAATACCAGCAAATAAATCTATTATTTTAAGTTTAGCCATTATTAATAAGCTTAATCTTTACCTATGAGCGTGCCATAAAATTTTTGATTGTACATATTTATTAGTATAAAATATTATTGTTATGCTACAACACATTTAGGCTAAATTAAACCATTTTAATTTTTTATAGGTTTCCATACCTTTTGGTGTTTATTTTAAGTGGCAGTAACTAAAATTAATTTTCCTCATCGGCTAAGAAATTTAGTTTAATTCCTAGCATAGAGCTAAATAGCTCTCTAGTTGGTTGAGCGATTGTTTGTTTGGCTACCTTCATCACCCTTTCAAAATTAGGACTACTTTTACCCGTGCTCACCATACCCACTAAATCAGGAACAATCCCGTGACTAACTATGATCGCGCTATCGGCTCTTTCGCTAGTTATTTTAAAATCGTCATCAGTTAGTTTTTGCCCTAGCTCTACCACGTTAATAAAATTTTCTGCGGCCTTTATGTCAGTATCATTTACGTTTATATGTATGCTAGAGTGGCTACCTGCTTGTTTTGTTCCATTTAGAAACTCTCTAAATTGTTTAATCATAGCAGAATCAACTTGTTCTCCCTCTTCGTTAGTTACTGTGTCGTTAGGTAAAGAAGTTAATACAATCCTACCGTGAGTGCCGTTACTATAAAATCTATTTCTATAAGCAGTGGCCGCTTTTAGGAGCACTATATAAGGAATACTGGCTAAATAGTTGGGGAGGCCGTATATTTCTGATTCTAGGCAGGTTCTTTTTATGTGGATTATCTCATCTAATTTATACTTTTTACCGGTTGGAGAGCCATCTTTTATTTGTAGTAAATGGGTTAACTTACCCGCTTTAAAGTTACTATAGCGGTGAAACCTAGCGGGCAGGCGTTGGTTACCATCTTTTAAAATAAAGCAATTGCCTAGGGTATAAAATTCAGTTAATAGAGAACTAAAGCTTTGATAGCTTAATTGCTTGCTTTCTTGATAGCCGGCAATGGTTATATCGTGTTTCATACTCAAACAAGATGAGTGCGCGGTTGATTCTCTGACTAATTGGGTTAAAAAATCAAGTTTTATTGGTGCGGGCTCAAACGATGCGTTATTATCTTCATTAGCAGAGATTAAATTAAGGTAAGGATCGTGATTTTCTGGACGGAATTTAATTTCTCCAGAGCTATCCACGCTAATTGCCAATGCTATATTATGTTTATCTTTCATTATACTAATCCAATACTTAAATGTTTATTTTGATGAAGAGGAGAATGATCAACTTTAAAATGTTGCGCAGCGTTAGCGATAGCCCAAAAAAGCTCACCATGGTCGCTACCAGTGCGTTTGCTCATGATGGTAGCTTTTCCACTTGGGGTTACTGAATTTTTCACGCTATAAAAGGCTTTAATTACTTGATCGTCATTATAATTTATTACTAGTTTAGCTTCGCTAACTAATTGTTCTAAATGCCAAGCGATAGCATTTTTATTTTTATATCCATAATCAAACGCATCAAACTTAGCCATAGGAAACTTAGCCGCAATTGATAACATCCTTTCATATACTCTAGCCCCAGGGCCGCTTTTATCGATTGATATAATCCTTAATCGACTAGCATATTTACTTAATATTCTGGCTATGTGCCCGTAGGTCCAATCAGGAGTTTTTTTAATGAGTATATGATTTTCTAATAGATATAATTTACCATCTTTTTGTTCATCTAAAACCACAAACGCTTGATTATCTCCGTTATAGCTTGTTCCGTTGGGGTCATAACCAAATAAAATACCAGTTGAATTATCTTCTTTAAAGGGTGGTATCTGGCAATATTTTTTAATAATTACCTGACGAGAGTTTTTATTGGAGGTGGTAAAAAAGCATTTTTTCAACAAAGCTTCATCAAAAATCCCGCCTCCCGATCTAATCCATTGGCATTCATACCATTGTTTAAATTGGCTAGGGGTACATAATTTTCTTATTTTTTTTAAATCTAATAGCTTGTTTCCCCCTTTAATAGCTGAATAGACATCAAGGCAAATTCTTTTATAGCTATCTTTCTTTGTTTTTTTACCATATTGATCTACTCCTTTAAATAATCGGTGGGCAAAGCTACTCTCTAGGCCAACTGCACCAAAGATATTAATTGTATAATCAGCTAAAGAAGCCGCTGGAAAAAGGGTTGAATAGATGTGCTGAGCGTTTGGATTTTGGGGAAATTCATCAAAATACACGTCCCCGCTATAGCCTTGAGCGGTAATAGCGTTATTAGATAACCACTGAATTATTGCCGTCTTGCCTTCCTTTGATTTTATAATAGTCTCTTCTTTACCTTTTAGGGTGATCCTAAAAAGTTGTTCACAAAATCCAAAAAGATAATTCCTAATAATGCCTACCTGCTTTTTAGAAGCGGAAACCACTATTTGATTGCGTCCAAATTTACCCGCCCTTAATAAAATTAACCAAGCCATTAGATAGCTAATTCCGATTTGGCGTGATTTGGTTATATAAATATTATCTCCTTTGAGGGCTAAAGCTAATATTTTTTGTTGATATTTAAATAAAGGCGGGCTTTTACTCCAATCGACTTTACTTAATGAGTTTTGCGGTGTTTTTTTTGTCATTTTATCTGGTTAATATCTAAAAAAACTAAGTATTACTCATTTAATAAAAGGGTAAACATAAAAAAGGGTGCTTTTGCCAAAAGCACCCCTTAAAGCCTTTACAGATTTTCGATTTTCAGGAAAAGTCTAATTTATTTGCTAAAAACTAAACATAATTAGATTTTATAATGACAAAAAAGAAACTTGTAATATCCGCTGATAGTGTGATTATCTGCACGCAAGGCGATATATTGGGCAGGGAATATGAGATATCTACCAAGATGTTATCGCAAAGTGTGGCTAATTTTAATTTAAGTAAATATCAACCTAAAATTAATTTAGAGCACTTTGGATTCACTGATTTAGGTACAGTAAAAAAGATTTGGCTAGACGATCACCCCGAAGTTAAAAATAAAAAAGCCTTATTCGCTAAACTTGATTTTACTACTAGCTATGTAGAAATGAGAAAGCGAGATTTAGGTAGCACTTTTTCTGTTGAAATGGAGGACACCACCCAAGGTTGGATGTTAACCGGCTTAGCCATCACTAACAACCCTGCTGCCTTAGCTACTACCCACATAGAATTAAACAAAAACCCTTTAAAAAATAATGATATGTCTACTAATTTAAATAATAATGATGTTGCCCATCTTGAAAAAACCGCTAACTTGGATAATGAAGAAAAAATATCTTTAACCAAGCCATTAACTAAACCTGCTACCTTGACTGTATCTAAAACAATAACTCCAGCTAAAACATTGGCTAAGCCTAAAAAAACATCGATTGAAAAAGATAACCAGTTAGTAGCCCCCCAAAACCTATCAACCAAAGAAACCAAAGGAAAGGAAGAGCTTAACCCAATTGATTTTTGCTATAACGCTGAATCTAAAAACGAATCTAGCGACCAATTGAGTGCTAATGAAAGAGCTATGTACGCTCCTGATTTGTGCAACCTAGTATTAAAAAAAATGCTAACCCCCTCCTTTAATGAGGTATCACCTAATCGCTTTAATTTAGCACTTAGCCCGATCGGCTCAAACACTGCGGGAGCGGCGGAATCTATTTTTAATGAAATGCAAGCGCTTAATAATGTGCTTAAAAATGTTAATTTACTCCAAGTAGGAGCCAAAGCGGGTAAAAAGTTTGGTTTATTTACTGCTGGTCGAGCTTTACAAAGAAAAAGAAATAAAGAATTTACCAATATATTAGATTCCTCATTTAGTAATTATGAAACTGAGTGGGTTGAATATAATTTTGAAGCTCCCTTTTCTTTAATTGATTCGTGGCGTCATCTAAGCGATTTAGTTCCTCGGTTAAGGAGCCTATGGCTAGAACATCGAGCTAGAGATATGGCCGATCTAACTTTACTAGGTGAAGCTAAATTAATTAACGCTCAAAAATTTGTGGATATAGATTTTTCTTTTAAGAACCTATACCGCAAAGAATATAACCAAAATTTAATATCGGCTTACGCCACCAAGGAAGGCGAAACATCAAAAGCTATTTTAATTGGAAAACAAGTTAGCATCAAACTTAACGGGGTAGTAGTTAATAAAGCTAATAATAAAGTCGCCATACCATATTTAGGGTTAAGACCAGCAAAAGGAGGCTTAATTACTATATCAGGTACTACTAATTATGATGGTACTTTTGTTGTTGAACAAGGCACTACTGCAGCGGAATTATTTATTAATAGTAAGTTCTCAGGAGAGACTATCGCTAACGGAACGGCTGAGCAAAATCCTGATTTTGCTAACTTAGATCAATTTGTTTCTTTACTTAAATCTGAGTTAGGCTCTCAATATCGCTCTAATGGATTAGTTTTGTGGGTCTCTGATTCTTTAGTCTTAGAATCAGAAAAAAGAGCCTTTTCTTCTATTTCATCCGCCACACCATCAGAAAAGGGATTTGTTAATTCTTCGCTCTATTCTTACGCTTCAATTCCTGCGACCACAATTTATAATATGCCCGCGGGCGATATTTATTTGGGCGCACCTAATAATTTATCAATTTACACTTTAGCCAATTCAGAGAGAGTGGAAATTAAGGAAATGGATATGTCTCGTAGGGCGATGACTTCTTCTACTTACGTTGAACAATGTAATGTAGTGGAAAATTATAAGGCGGGCATTTTTGCTGAAAATGTTAAATTAATCGGGGTGGCAGGATTTGAACCTGCGACCACCTGCTCCCAAAGCAGGTACGCTAGCCAGGCTGCGCTACACCCCGTTTTGTTAATTTAGCCATATTCCACTTAATCAATATATTTGTCAATATATAAAATAAATTTAGACTTGTATAGCTCTAAACAAGCTATTATATAGTACTAATTATATCTTATTAGTTTTATGGTTTTAATTGGGTATATATATGTACTCAAAACTAGCTTAGGTTTAGTCTTAACCATATTTCTAGATACAAGAAAATTTAAATTTAACCGATTAAAAATAATGGCAAATAAAAAAATATCCTCTAGCAATGCTATGGTCTGGATTGATATGGAAATGACCGGCCTTGAACCACAAACAGATACTATTTTGGAGGTCGCTATAATCATCACTGATATTGATTTAAACCCTATTGATAAGGGAGAAAATATAGTTATCCATCACTCTGAAGATACTTTGAAAAAGATGGATGAATGGAACCTAACTACTCACACGCACACTGGTCTTTACCGTTATGTATTAGAGTCAAATATTAGCATTCAATCTGCTGAAAAATCACTTTTAAAATATGTAAAAAAGCATATCACAGAAAAAACAGCTCCTGTTTGTGGAAATACTGTTTGGCAAGATCGAATGTTTCTCGCTAATTATATGCCAAAATTTAATAACTATATGCACTATAGAAATATTGATGTTAGCACATTAAAAGAACTTTCTTTTAAGTGGTATCCGAACTTGCCAAAATTTCAAAAAATTGAAAGACATTCTGCATTACAAGATATCAAAGAATCTTTATCTGAACTTAAATATTACCGAGATAATATATTAAAAGCTCCTATTAAATAGCTTAATTTTAATGATAAATATTTGTTCTACTTTATATAAAAGTAAATTCACTAACATTATATCGGGTATGGTTATATGGATATATTAACGATTGGTTTTCTGGTGATAGTGGGGATTGGTTATTTGGTATATAGTATTATATTTCCTGAGGATTTTTAGGGGCGGGATATATAATAATTTTATATAAAATAAAATGAGTGGTATTAAGATTTAGTAAAATTGATTAGTTTATCTTAGATAAAATAATTATTTTAAGAGCACAAAAAAACAGCATCAAAAAATTAATTAAATAATGCAAACCTTTGATTGGGGAACACCAGTTTTTCTATTAGGACCATTAATTTTGGTAGCACCTTTTTTGGGTAAGTATATTGCGTTAGTTTTAGAAGGGAAAAGGACTTGGATGTCGTATATTTTTGGTCCTTTAGAAAATTTTCTATTGTTCGCCTTGGGCGGTAAAAAGGAAATGACTTGGCAGGGCTATTTAAAATCTTTGTTAATTTTCAATTTCACTGGTGGGGTTATTCTTTTTGGGATACTTATTTTTCAAAATTATCTACCACTTAATGAACTTAATCTTGATGGAGTGCCTTTACCGCTAGCTTTTAATATTACTAGTAGTTTTATAACCAGCACAAATTGGCAGGCGTATTTACCGGAAACAACTTTAAGTTACTTTTCCCAGATGTTGGGACTTAGTGTGCAAAATTTTTTTTCTGCGGCTACTGGCATATGTGTTTTAGCGGTTCTAGCTCGTGGATTTGTTGCACGTAAGGGCAAGACAGTAGGAAATTTTTGGGCTGATTTAAGTCGTATAATAGTCTATATATTGCTCCCATTTTCTATAGCATTCGCTATATTTTTATTAAGCCAAGGAGTTATTCAAAATTTTTCCGCTCCATTAAGTATAACAACTTTAGAAGGTGATACGCAAATATTAGCCCAAGGCCCAGCAGCTTCGCAGGTGGCTATCAAGCATTTAGGAACTAATGGAGGAGGTTTTTTTGGAGCTAATGACGCTCATCCTTTTGAGAATCCTACATATTTAAGTAATATATTTGAATTAGGTGCAATATTGTTGTTTCCTTTTTCATTAATTTTCACTTTTGGTTATCTGATTAGGGATAAACGCCAAGCAATCACTTTACTATCGGCTACTTTGGTCTTGGCGATAATCTTTTTAGGAGCAAGTTTTTTAGGTGAAATAAGTGCTAATCAAGTGTCTCCTGAAAACAGCATTATGGAGGGCAAAGAAACTAGAATAGGGGTTGTGGGGAGTTTGCTAAGCGTCTTATCTAGTAATGGCTCGATGAATTCTTCTTTAGAATCAGTTAGTCCATTAACTGGGGGAGTATTTTTACTTAGCATAGCCTTAGGAGATATTATATTCGGGGCGGCAGGATCTGGTCTTTATTGCCTTATCCTATATGTTATTTTAACTTCTTTCATCGCCGGCATGATGATAGGCCGTACTCCTGAATATCTGGGCAAGAAAATAGAAACTTTTGAAATTAAGATGTCAATAACAGCTATTTTGGTGCCTACGGTGCTAGTATTGCTGGGTAGTGGAATTATTCTTAAATTTAATCTTTTTAACATTGAGTTAGGGCCACATGGAGTTACTCAAGTTATCTATGCTTTTGTTAGCACCGCTAATAATAATGGAAGTGCACTAAGCGTGTTTGCTCAAAATGAGTTGTCGCACTTGGTTTTAGGGGCTAATATGTTGATTGGTAAATTTATAATTATTACGTGTGTCATAGCTATTGCAGGAAATTTGGCAAAAAAGAATAAGGTTAGGGCAAATAAGAGTTCTTTCCCGACTGATAATGGTTTTTTTGTGCTGCTGTTGGTGTCGGTTATTTTGATGGGGGGTCTAACTTTCTTACCTGCTTTAAGCCTAGGTCCTATTTTGGAGCATTTTTTATTATTAGCAGGGGGGAATTATTAATTTTATAAAATGATTATACCTTCATTTAACAAAAAAATAATCGTTCCCGCTATTGGGCAATCTTTTTTAAAATTAGATTTACGAAGAACGATTAAAAATCCTACTATTTTTATAGTAGAATTAAGCTTTATTTTAACCTTGCCTTATCTAATAATAGATATGATGGGTGGTCGCTTTTCTGGATTTGAAATTCAGTTAGTAGTGTGGTTATTTATCACTTTAATGTTTGCCAATTTTTCTGAGGCGATAGCAGAAGCTTGGGGAAAATCACAAGCAAACGACTTAAGGAGTAGACGTACAAAAAAAAAGGTACGTCGTTTAGAAATGGTGGGTGAGAAACTAGTAGAATCATTAATATATGTATCTAAGCTAAAGGTAGGAGATGTTATTCTTTGTAAAAAGGGTGATATTATTCCTGTTGATGGAGAGGTGATTGAAGGCATCGCCATTATAGATGAATCAGCTATTACTGGCGAATCAGCTCCTGTAATTAGAGAATCAGGCAGTGAACGCAGCGTGGTGACTGGGGGAACTAGGGTGATTAGTGATTTTGTTAAGATTAAAACTACCACCGAGTTAGGTTCAAATTTTTCAGATAAAATGATTAATTTGGTAGAGGGAGTTAAAAGGGGTAAAACACCAAATGAAATGGCTCTTACCATATTATTATCTGGCCTATCGATAACCCTTTTACTGACTGTCACTAATACCAAAATTATTTTAGATAACTATATTGCCGTAGCTGGTAGCCAAATTGAAAAACCGTTATCAGTAATAGTTTACCTTGCTATATTGATATGCATTATCCCCACTACCATTGGGGCTTTGCTAAGTGCTATTGGGATAAGCGGGATGGATCGATTATTTCAAACAAATGTTATTGCCCTAAATGGCAAAGCGGTTGAGGCTACTGGAGATATAGACCTAATATTGCTTGATAAAACAGGCACTCTAACTTTAGGCAATAGATGGGCTAACAAATTTATCCCACAAAAAGATGTTAATATTAAATATTTTTCCAAAATAGCCCAGCTTGCCTCTATTAGTGATAAAACTCCAGAGGGAAGGTCGATAGTGCTGTTAGCCAAAGATAAATACAGGGTTAAAGCCGATAATAATGATATTAAAAATATATCTTTAATGCCTTTTTCAGCCTCTACCCAAATGAGCGGAGTAGATATAAAGAGTAGTAGTTCTGAAAAGAAATTAATTCGCAAAGGCTCACTGCCTGCTATAATCAAGCATATAGAATCTTTAGGGGGAGTAGTTTCAGAATATGTTATAGCCACTGCCAATAGAATATCAAAACAAGGAGGCACCCCGCTAGTGCTTACTGAAAATAAGAAGGTATTAGGAGTGATTCATCTAAAAGACGTTATCAAAGGTGGAATCAAAAATAGGTTTTCTGAGTTACGAAAAATGGGAATTAAAACTGTGATGATTACCGGAGATAATCAATTAACCGCAGCTTCCATTGCTGCTGAGGCTGGGGTAGATGATTTTTTGGCGGGAATATCGCCCGAAGGTAAACTAGAGATTATTAAGCAAGAGCAAGCTAAGGGTTACATGGTAGCTATGGCAGGAGATGGGATTAACGATGCACCAGCATTGGCCCAGGCAAATGTGGGAGTAGCGATGAACACTGGCACAAAAGAGGCTAGAGATGCGGGCAACCTAATTGATTTAGATAGCAATCCTATTAAATTAATAGATATAATTAAAATTGGTAAACAAATAGTAATGACTAGGGGCAGCTTAACTACCTTTAGCGTTACTAATGATGTGGCTAAATTTTTTGCGATTTTTCCCACCTTATTTGGATCAATTTACGCTAAATCGTCATCTGGTGAGGGTCCATTGAGTGCTCTTAATATTATGCGATTAGAATCTTTTGAGAGTGCCATTTTGAGTACTATTATTTTTAATGCATTAATTATATTGGCACTTATTCCATTGGTATTAAGAGGGGTTAAATACAAGGCGAATAAACCTTTTCAGCTATTGATTAAAAACATGATAATTTATGGTGGTAGCGGCATTATTGCCCCTTTTATAGGGATTAAATTGATTGATATGATAATTAATTTTATAGGCCTGATTTAATAGTGGTAAGGATATGATAAAAGAATTTGCACGTTCAATTTTAGCCATACTAATATTTTCGATTATTTTGGGTATTATGTATCCTTTATTTATTTTATTAGTTGGTCAATTTGCTTTTTCCAATCAAGCTAATGGCAGTTTAATTTTTGATGAAGAGCAAAATATAATAGGCTCAAAATTAATTGGTCAGGGATTTAGTTCTGATAAGTATCTATGGCCTAGATATGCTAAAAATAATTATAAAGGTCTTGGCTTTGGGGCTGATAATTTGGCTTTGTCTAGTTTAGCATTTAGCGATAGAATAACTGAGTTAAAGAATAGGGGAGTGAGCGGTGATTTATTGTTTGAATCTGCTAGTGGGCTTGATCCACATATTTCTGTAGCTAGCGCTTTAGGGCAGGTTGATAGAATTATTAAATCGAGAAATATAACAAAAGAGCAAGTAGAGTTGATAATTTCTAAAAATACTAGTAAATATTTTCCTGCTACTGCCTACGTTAATGTTTTGATGGTGAACTTAGATTTGGATATGATTAATAATGAATGAAAATTATCGCCGAGATCCTGAATATTTATTACAAACTATTAAGAACAAGGCGCTAACCAAGCAAAGGGGCCAACTTAAAATATTTCTAGGAATGTGCCCTGGAGTAGGTAAAACATATTCTATGTTAGAATCAGCTCAAGATTTGATAGAGGCCGGAAAAAAGGTAGTAATTGGCTTGGTAGAAACTCATGGCCGCAAAGAAACTAAAAAGTTGCTAGATGGTATGATTTGCTATCCATTAAAAACCACCAAATACCACGGAACCAAGGTCAAAGAAATGGACCTTGATGGATTGTTAAAACTCAGCCCTAAGCCAGATTTAGTAATAGTGGATGAGTTAGCACATCAAAATATTGATGGCTCAAGGCACCTAAAAAGATATCAAGATATAGAAGAGCTTTTGTCTAAAGGATTTAACGTTTATACTACCGTTAATATTCAGCACATTGAAAGTAGAAATGACCAAGTAGCCCAAATAACTGGGGTGGTAGTTAGAGAAACTGTGCCTGATTCTTTTTTTGACAAGGCTGATGAGATGAAGATGATAGATTTAAGCCCTTCAGATCTTTTAACAAGGCTAGATGAGGGAAAGGTTTATCTAGGAGAAAGGGCTGATTGGGCGTTAAATAATTTTTTTCAAGAAGAAAAATTAACCGCTCTTAGGGAGCTGGCTTTGCGATTTACAGCAGAGCGAGTGGATCGAGATCTTTCTAAACAAATGGCATCTAAAGGCATTGAAGGCCCTTGGAATACTAATGAAAGATTTTTAGTAGCGGTTAGTTCTAATCCTTATTCTGGTCGTTTGATAAGAGCGGCAAAAAGAATGGCTTACCGCCTTGACGCTCCTTGGATTGCTCTTTATGTTGATACTGGGGAAAATTTATCACTAGCCGATCAAAAAAATCTTGAGCTTAATTTAAACTTAGCTAAAGAATTAGGCGCTGAGATGGTTAATATGGCTAATGTAAATATCAATAAGGCTATTCAAAAGGTGTGTAGCGATCACAATGTAACACAAATAGTGATTGGTCGCCCTGATCGAAGATTCATCAAAGATCGTATTGCTGGAGGCACTGTGCTTGATCAATTGGTGCACACTACTAGCAATATAGATATCCATGTTTTAAGGGCTGCTCGTAGAAGCAAATATCGTAAATTCATATTTTCCTTACCTAAATTCACCAGTAAATTGGGGGCTTACTTTTTGACTATCCTATTAACTATCGGGATATCAATATTATTTTATGCTGTATTGCCTTATGTTGGCTATCGTTCTTTGGGTTCAGGATTTTTGCTAGCTTTGCTGGTGTTAGCCGTTTTTGCGAACAGGGGGCCGACTTTTTTAGCGGCCTTTTCTTTTTCGTTGATTTGGTATTTCTTTTTTATTAATCCCACGATGAGCATTAGAGACCATGAGTGGCAAGATAATATGATGGTGATATCTTTTTTTGTGACCGCAATTGTCGGTGGGTGGCTTACTTCTAGGGTAAAATATCAAGAATCTTTAATGGCCAAGAGAGAATCACGCACTGCACTTCTTTATGAATTTACTAATAAAATCAATCGAGCTAATGAAATTGATAAAATAACCAAATATTTAACCGAAACTATTAGAGTTTCATTGGAAAGTGAATGTTACGCTGTTGTGACTGACGATGATGGAACATTAAATTTAAATTATCTTTCTGCAAAATTATCAGATAAAAAGTTAGCAGTCGCTAATTGGACATTTTCACAAGGAGAGCGCGCTGGAAAATTTACTCACACTTTGGCAGCGTCTGATTGCTTTTGTTATCCCATAACTAGTGAATCAGAAACTGTAGGTGTTTTTATTGTGGTGCCTAGTAAAAAATTAACTGCCCTTACCGCAATGGAAGATTCTTTATTAAATGCATTAGCTAGCCAAGCGGCTAATACTATCAAAAAAATTAAATTAGAAAAAGAAGCTCGCACAAATCACCTGTTCGCCTCTAGCCAATTGGCAAATCAAAAAATATTGAGTACGCTATCAAAAAAATTAATTCTTCCTACCACTAAAATATTAAAATTAATCGCTAAGCTAACTACCAAAGATAAAAAAATAGACCAAACTAAAGCGGAATTAACCGATTTAGCCAGTAAACTTAATAATGTGGTGGTTAGTGTGTCTAATTTGGCTTCTCCCACAAAAGGAGCTACTATGTCTCAAATAGAAACTTTAAGGGTGGCTGATAAACTTGAAGAAATATTAGCCACTCTTGATGAAAAGAGTGCCAACCATAAATCTTAAAATTATTGATATATAATCTCAGGGACTTAAGATAAATTAAAAATATAAGAATAGATAATTACCAATAACAAGATTCTTCTATTAGTTGATAATCAACTGGCCTTTCCTCTTTACTAGGCCTGACCCAGTGCTCTATATTTATTTGCTGAGCCATTTTATTATCATGCATATAGGCTTTGTTTGACCACCTATTGCCTAGTATGCCAAATAGCAGCTGCGTTGCTCCTCCGATATGAATGGCCTGCTTGCCCATTTTCTTCACATGAGACGCTAATGGCAGCCCATAGGCCCCACAGCCGATTATTGCTATATCAAACTCAGTTGAATTTATTTGATTTTTCATGTGATCCAAGGCCTCAAACCAATTTTTAAAGCCGGCGGTTTCGTTTTTACCGAGCGTTTGCACAGCCTTAATAGTTTTTAGATCAAATTTTGGTAATACCTGTGGATTTTTAAAGAGCAGCTTTCTTTTTTTATATTGAGAGCTAATTGTTTTAGAAAACGGATGCACCACCAATACCTTTTTACCCGCTAAATGGGCACTCCAGGGTTTTTTATAAAATGATATTGTATCTGCACTTAATATATTTAAATAAACCAAGGAGCTCCCCGTAAAAAATTCTCTAAGCCCGGCCTCGTATCCATATCTATGGTGAAAAATCGCTAAAATATCTACGTCACTAAGCCCATCTAGCATAGTTTTATAAAATTTTGGAAGCAAAGATTTATCGTGCGGAAAAAACCCTGAAACCGATATTAAATATTTAAAACTATAATCATTTCGCCAATGGTTATCCTTCAAGGAAAATGAGTATAATGCCTTAGGCATACCAGCAAAAAAGGTTTTTACATACTTCACCAATATATGATCCTTAGATTGCCCAAACTTATATGCTAACATATTAGAAGCCTCCGTGCCGCCTATTCGAGATATCATTAAAGGTTGGCCAGAGGCTATCTTTTTGCTAATTAAATCGTTAGCTTCGCTTCCTTGATAATTTATCTTCAGCCCCGCGTTAGTTAACCAAGAAACCAATAGAGATGACCTTGCCCAGCATTCCATAAAAACTCGGTAAATCAGCCATTTAACGCCCCTTTCTTTGGTTTTTGTGATAATTTCCCTTTTTCTGTTTTCAAATTTGAAAATCAATATCTCAATAGCTAGCAATAGCCTTTTCACTTTTGGCATCATAGTAATAGTTATAGGCAATGATTAATTAGCAAAATAATCATCTATTTAAACATCAAACAAGCTAGGGGCTAGATCATCAGGAATTTTGCTACCCATTAAAATATAGTTAGTCGCGGCAATATTAGCTAAAGAAGCCCTATCATTTCTGGTAGTTAGCTTATAATCACCATCTTTATAAAGAGGATCAAATATAACAAAAGGAACTCGGTGCAAAGAATGTTTAGTGCTTATTTCATATTTATTGGTATCTTTATTCAAAATTAACATTTCATCAGCGTTTCCATGATCAGCGGTGATCACAGCTAAACCGTTGATTTCTTTGATTTTATCTAAAATCCTACCAATGGCTGTATCCACTTCTGAGATAGCAATTTTCACAGCCTCCATATCGCCTGTATGACCGACCATATCAGGATTAGCAAAATTTATTAACCCATAATCAAATCTTTGTGTGGCTAAAACCTCAATTGCCTTATCCGCGATTAGAGATGCTTTCATAGCCGGTTTTTGGGCAAATGAGGTTAAATTATCAGATTCAATCAAGTAATATTTTTCCTTAGTTGAATCAAGCGGGAGCCGGTACCCCCCATTAAAAAAGAATGTTACGTGAGGATATTTTTGTGTTTCCGCCAATCTAAATTGATTTAATCCCTTCTCTAAAATACGTTTACCAAATGGATTATCCACTCTAGCTCCTCTAAGAATAGAATTTTTAGGTAAGTTAGTATCTTCATCATAGAGCATCATCCCCGCATAATAAATTTTTGGCCGCCTAGCGATATTAAATCCTGTGAAATTATCTTCTTCAAAAGCTTGGCTAAGCTCAATTGCTCGATCTCCACGAAAATTGAAAAAGAGCACACTATCTCCTGATTCAATTTTTATTGTATTACCATCTCCATCAATTATATTAAAGGGTGGTAAATCTTGATCGATAATTTTAGGATTACGCCGGCGAAATTCTTTAATCGCTAAACTAGCAGAGGTAAAATTATTTTTAGAATTTCCTTCAACATGTGTCTGCCAGCCCAATGCCACTCTATCCCAATTTTTTGCCCGATCCATAGTTATAACCTCTCTCCCTCCCCCAGAAACTATCCGATAATCATAATTCGGATTTTGTTGGTTAATCTCATAAAGTATAGCCTCTATGCGATCAACATATATTAAAGCACTCTGCACTCCTGTATCGCGGCCATCTAGCAAAACATGCAAATAACACCGCCTAACCCCCCTTTGCCTAGCTTCCTTGATAATAGCAATCAAATGATCAATATGGCTGTGCACATTGCCATCAGATAATAATCCCAACAAATGCAAAGCCCCACTTTGAGCGGTAGCATATAATTTATTAACTACTGGTTGTTGAAAAAATGAACCATCATCAATCATTTTTTTAATCATACTAGCCCCTTGTTTGATAACCATTCCCGCCCCAATGGTGAGATGGCCTACTTCTGAGCCACCCATATCATTATCGCCCGGCAGCCCCACCCACTTGCCATGGGTGAAAAGTTTAGTGACCGGAAAACTATTAAATAGATTATCAAGATTAGGCTTGCTACTTAAAAATACACCATCAGTAAAATCTTTCTTTCCTATAGCATATCCATCCAAGATGATGTTCAACAAAGGTCTTCTTTCTTTAAAATGATCTAGTAAATTTAAATATTTATTCATGCATCAATCAAAAAAATTAAAAAACTTATCCCTTCAAAGCCCCTTGAGTCATAGACGTAATGATTTTTCTTTGGAAAATTAAAAAAACTATCAATACAGGTGCCGCTGAAATTAATGCCGCCGCCATAAGCTCTCCAGTAGTTATTTCAGGGTTAGATGCTGAATAAAAACTAATTCCCAAAGGTAACGTTCTCATGCTATCGCTAGCCGTTAATATTAAAGGATATATATACATATTCCAGCTAGTCATCACGCTATGAACCGCTACCACCGCTAAAGCTGGTGCTGAAAGTGGCAATATAATAGACCAAAATATCTTAAATTCACTAGCTCCTTCTAAACGTGCTGACTCCTCATATGATAAAGGTATATTTTCTATATATTGCTTCAATATAAAAATTCCAAATGTCTCAGTAAGTAATGGCAGCACTAAGGCAAGATAGGTGTCGTAAAGTTGTAAAAATTGTATTAACCGAAAGGTAGGTACCAACAAAACAGCCGCTGGTATCATCAATTTAACGGTAATTAACCCAATCAACAGCCTCCTACCCCTAAACTTACGCCGAGCCAATGCATAAGCCACCATAGAATCAAACACTATATTACCTAAAGTGATTAAAAAACTAACCACCAACGAATTTACAAAATAACGACTAAAATTGCCATCACGCCACACTGTAAAAAGATTATGCCATGATAAATTCTTGAAAACTGGCACTATCATAGAAAAATCAAGTGCCTTATCCCCAATCTGAAAAGCCGCTATTACCATCACCCAAAGCGGTATAATTGCCGAAATTGCTAAAGGTAATAAAATTAAATTAGCTCTTAAGTGCCTTCCCATAAGAACTCCTCTTTTTAAACATAAATATTTGTAATAAAGATAATACCACTAAAAAAATAAATACTAAATATGCCGCCGCCGAAGCATAACCCATTTTTTGATTATCAAAGGCTTCATTATATATAAAAAATACCAAGGTTTTAGTGCTATTAATTGGCCCTCCTTGGGTCATAATATATATTTCACCAAACACTTGAAAAGCTAAAATACTATTTATAATTGACGCTATTATGATGGTAGGCCTTAAATGAGGCAACACAATATTAAAAAATTGTGACATAGCACCAGCTCCTTCTAACTTAGCTATTTCGTAATGCTCCTTAGGTATTGTTTGCAACGCTGCTAAAAATACTAACGCATAAAAACCAAAACTAGACCAAATATTCATTATCATAATAGATAATAAAGATGTGTCAGGGTTCTTTAGCCATCTTAAAGATTCTATTCCAAAAAATCCCAATACCCCATTAAATAAGCCATCATCGCTATAAAGCAAAGTGAACAAAGTAGCTATCACAAAAATTGAAGTGGCTGTAGGAGCAAAAAAGGCAATTGTATAAAATCTATTTAATCTGAGTTGGCGATTGAGCAATATAGCCGTTATAATAGCAAATAACATGGTGATAGGCACAGTGCCCAACACAAATTTTAGACTATTAAAAAAGGCATCTTGGAAATCTCGACTTTTTAGCAATTTTAGGTAATTGCTAAATCCAATAAATTCAGCCGGTTTTATTGATATAGCCTTGAAATCACTAAAAGATATGATTAAAGAGTAAAAAATAGGATATATCTGAAAAATAATGAATACTACCAACCAAGGACTTAAAAATAAAAATGTTTGTAGCTTATAACTAAAAGTATTAGGCATATTTAATAAATAATGGTTATTCGTCTTCTAAAATAAGTTTAACCTGCTCATCAAGCTCTTTCGCCGCATCAGACGGGCTTAATCTGCCATAAAGCATTTTTTCTACATTAAGCACCAACGACCTTTGGATTTCTGGCCACAAAGGGTTAACTAAAGTAGATCTTGCGTATATTAATTCATTTAAAAAAATCTGTAAATTTTTGTTGTCTTTAGTATAAAAATCATCTTTTAGCCCATCTTTATCGGCAGGAAACAAGGTTGTTACCTTATTAGTTATCAATTTTGTATTTTCTAACTCTACTAAAAATTTAACCAGTGCACTAGCCATATCAGGGTGCTTGGTGTTACTGCTAACTACCAATAGCTCAGCCCCTCCAAAAACTTCGTGCCGACCAGTTAAAGGAGCATTAGGTAACGAGGTTACGCCAAAATTTAAATCGGGAAACCTTTTCTTGAAATTTGCCATCTGCCCTGGGTCTTCTATCACAAAACCTAACTTGCTTTGCTGAAAGATTTTTCTAATTGCTAAATTGCTATCCATAATGCCGTTTTGATGAAGCTGGTTATAGAAATCCAACGCATCAATAAAATTTTTTCTATTAACAACCACCTCTCCTTGATTATTAACTATCTTAGCCCCATTTGACCAAGCAAATGGTAAAAACCTCTGCCAAGTTGTTTCTGCTCCTATCTTAACACCAAAGCCATATACTTTTTTACTAGGATTGTTAATTTTGCTTGATTGCTCTAAAAGTTCTGCCCAAGTGCGTGGAGGAGAATCAAACCCAGCTTTTTTTAAGAGATCCTTATTATAATAAAGACCAGCCACAGAGATTGTCCAAGGCAAGCCATAAATCTTATTTTGATAGGTGCCACTATCAATATGAAATAAATTAAGCTCCTCACCACCATCATACAAAGGCAAAAGAGCCCCGCTAGACATAAATTCAGGAGACCATGTAGAACCTATCTCCATTACATCAGGAGCTTGTTTTGCTGCCATAGCAGTGATTAATTTGCGTCTTCCCCCTGACCAGGTTAGCCTTTCTAGCTTTACCTTCCACGGTTTATTCTCTTCCTCAAATCTCTTTATGGCAGGCTCAAGCCAGCTGGGCTTCCAAAATTGCCAAAAGGTTATTTGATGCTCTTGTCCCAGCGTGCTAGAAGCGAAACTAGCCAACACAACCACCGCTATCAATAGCTTAGAAAAATATCTCACGCTCCACCAATTTAGCATTTTAACAAATATCAAGTGTAATAAACCCTATTAAAGTCAATAGATTAGCACAAACGCCGCCCATCAGCAATCGGTAATTATCAATTAGCCATTATCAATTAGCAATTATCAATTAGCAATCAATAATAATCAACACAAGTTACCTCACAAATATTTATTAACTTGCCTCTTTATCTATCAATCGCACACAAATAACCCAATTTCAATCATCATTTAATCAAAATTTGCTATCTAGGCCATATAACCATAAAATTAGCACCGCCGCCGGCTATTTAGCTTGATTTTCATTAAAATTAATTGTCTCACGTTGATTATGCCCGTATCTTTTTTTCATTTTCTCATAAAAAGATATTGATATATACTAATTGATTTGTTAAGCAATGATGTGAGAGCTATTACTTATCACCATTGCATAAAAAATTTAAATATTTAAATATAATTATCTGGTAAATGATATTGGCGATGAATAATTTAGACTATCTAAAATATAGCACCAAAGAGCCAGCTGAGTTTGTGGTTATTTGGCTTCATGGATTAGGTGCTAGTGGTGATGATTTTGCGAATTTTCCCAAATCATTTAAATATAACTATCTGGTAAATAATATTGGCGATGAATAATCTAGACTATCTAAAATATAGCACCAAAGAGCCAGCTGAGTTTGTGGTTATTTGGCTTCATGGATTAGGTGCTAGTGGTGATGATTTTGCGAATTTTCCCAAATCATTAACTTGGCCTGCTAATGCTAAAATTAGATTTTTATTTCCCCACGCTCCCTTTAAACCAGTTAGTATTAATATGATGCAAGTCATGCGAGCTTGGTATGACATAAAATCTCCTAATTTATCAATTGAGCCTGATTTAGTTTCCATAGAGCAATCATGCCAACAAATAGAGCAAATGATTGATGATTGCATAAAACAGGGCATTAAAAGTGAAAATATAATAGTTGCGGGATTTTCTCAAGGAGGGGCGTTAACTGCTTATCTAGCACTAACTACTACCAAAAAATTAGCTGGCGCTATAGTGCTATCGGGATATTTAATTAGTTCTGATAAAATTAAAACCGCTTTGGCTGATAAATCAATGCCCAAACTAAAATTTTTCATTGGTCATGGTAATTTTGATTCAGTAGTTGATTATCAATTAGGGAAAGATCTGGCCTCCACCCTAGAAAATACTAATCATTTAGTTTCCTTTAATAGCTACGATCAAGATCATGGGGTTTGCCCCTTAGAGCTGCGTGATGTGGCTGATTGGATATTGGCTAGATTTAATATTTAGTTCATAATCTGTTAACCCTTATGTATTTGGCCTATTAATTATCGCCTTCAGCTTGCGATCTGAGATGGTTAACTAAACTCCTCGCTGCTGCTTGCCTATGGCTAATACGATTTTTTATGTCCTTTGGCAAGGCGGCGTAAGATGAGTCTTTTCCTAAGGGATAAAATATATCGTCCCACCCAAAAGTATCTATCAATTTAGCTGGTTTAATTAAACCTAAAGTTTCTCCTCTGAAATAATTTGCCTGATTAGTTTCTATATTCCCTAATCCAAGAATACAAATAGCTCTGGCAGATTCTCCATTAATCGCTTTTAGTTTGCTGATTTGATCTGAGCTTAACCTTGCTAAAAACCATTTTATCAAGGTTCCAGGTAGTCCATTTAAAGCTTCTATCTCTAAGCTAGTATCATCAATTAAAACATATCCCGTTAAGGATTTATCTCTGGCCTGCTGGAGAGCATTATTCATTTTAAAACTGGCTACTTCTAATATATCAAGGCTTTGTATTTCATCTAAAGATAATGATAGGCCTTCTACATCCCAGCCAGGTAATTTGATGAGGCTCTTTAATTCTTCAGCTTTGCCTTTATTTTGAGTTGCTAGATATATTTTTTTTATGGTCATAAAACCTTATTTCAAAAAATCTTGTAAAATCTGTAATGGATGATGAACATCTACATTCGTTAAGCGCCTAACTTGATGACGGCAAGAATATCCGCTAGCTAGTATATGCTCACCATTTTTGTGAGCTTCTAAGATGGGTTCTTGCCAGCTATAATGAAAAATGGCCTTAGATTCAGCTAAATGGTGAGATTCATGGCCAAATATGCCCGCCATACCGCAACAGCCAACTGATTCTAAATTAAGTTTTATGGTAAATTGTTCAAAAATCTTTTGCCAACTTCTAGCTGAATGAGGCTGAGATGACATCTGTGAACAGTGGCTAAATAAGCGATAAACCTTTTCCCCTTGTTTAGTTTGTTTAGTTTGTTTAGTTTGCTTATTACTTTTATTAATTGATTTTAAAAATCTATTAAAACAAGAATTATCTTTTTTTATCTCAGAAATTAAAAATTCTTCTATCATTAGAACCGGATTTTCAAAATTATCCACATAAACCTGGTATTCTTCTCGGTAAGTCAATCCCACGCTAGGTTCTATTGAAATTATATTTGCTCCCCCGCTAGCTAAAGATTCTATAAACTTGCTATGGCGTTTAGCTGTTTTGCGAAAAGCTCCTAAATAGCCCTTAATATGCTGAGCCTTGCCATTAGCCGAAAAATTAGCTATTTCAACTTTATAACCGATTCTTTTTAATAATTTAATTCCCGCTATTAGTACATCTACTTCATAAAAAAATAAAAATACATCGGGAACTATTATAATACTATTAGAAACTTCGCTCTTCTTGCCCTTATTAGCAAGGTAATACGATTTGCTCTTTTTCTCACTAATCAAAGATAAATCAAGTTTGGCAAGTCTTTCTTTAATCGTTGGGATAGATAATTTAGGTAAATCAACTAATCCTAGCGTTTTATCTATCAATGCTGCTAATATATGCTGGCCCAGCAATGAATTAACTAATCTAGGAAACGATGCCATCAAGGGCAACACGCTCTCTAAAGAAGCTACCAAGAAATCTCGATATGGTCTTTTATATAAGGTATAATACCAATCTAAAAATCGAGCTTTATATTCAGGAATATCAATTCTAACTGGGCACAAACTGGTACAGGCCTTGCAAGAAAGGCATCCATCCAAAGATGAAAAGACCTCCTTATTAAAATCTTTCTTTCCTCCTTTACCAATTTTGTTAGCTTTATTAAATTTAATAAATTTAAATATCTTGCCTAAAAATAATAATCTGTTCTTTTTATCACCATCAGCTAAAGATATCCCTCGTTTTGCTAACTGATGCAGCCACTCTCTTAATATAAAAGCTCGCCCCTTTGGTGAATGTATTTTATTAGCACTCACCTTTAATGAAGGGCACATTAAATCTGTTTTACTAACACTCAAGCATTCTCCATTACCATCACAGTCTAATATTTTGATGAATTGAGCGTATTTACTCCTATCCAAATTAGCATTCCTTTTACCCTTTATCGCCACGCTATCAATGCCATAAAGCTTATCAGTTGAGCCAGTCGGTCGGTAAAGCTTGCCCGGATTAAATTTATCATCAGGATCAAAGCAAGCCTTAATATCTCGCATGCCAGCATAAAGAAGGTCATCTAGATAATCAACTAAATACTCTGAACGCATTCCCTTTCCGTGCTCACCCCAAATAATGCCCTTATACTTAACCACCAATGCTTGCACCTGGTCACTAATTATCCTTATTTGAGCTCGCTCACTAGCACAAAGCATATTTAAAGCAGGTCTAACATGAATGCAGCCCACATCAACATGGCCATACATGCCATATCTATAGCCCTGATTTTGTAAAATATGCCTGAATTCCTTGATAAAATCTACCAACACAGCAGGAGAAACGGCGCAATCTTCCACAAAGGCGATAGGTTTTTGCTCTCCTTCCATGCTAGATAACAAACCCACCCCTCTTGATCTGATTTTCCAAATATCAGCTATCTCACCACCATGCTTAGTTATGTGAAAATCTAACGCTCCTTGTGGTTGATTTAATTCACTATTTAAGTAGTTCTTAAAATTTACTAATTGAGCGTTAAGTTCAGATTTATTATCTCCAGCGAACTCCACTATACTAAAAGATTTTATTTTACCTAGTAAATCATCTCGTAAAAGAGGTGACACTCTTTTCCAACTACTATCATTTAAAGCTAGTCTAGTAGTGGTTTCATCAATACTCTCTATTGCGATTGGGTTAAATTTACCTATCTTTTGAGCTTGGGAAAGTGCGTCTAAAAAGTTATCGTAAAAAACCATTACTACAGCCTTATATGCTGGTAACGGCCTTATATGCAAAATTACTTCACTAACCATCCCCAAAGTTCCTTCACTGCCACACAGCAGGGCACTAAGATTAATTTGACCTTGATTATTGATAAATCCGGGTAAATTATAGCCAGTTAATCCCCGATTCATTTGGGGGAAATGCTTAGCAAATAAATGCTTCGTTTGCTGATATGTGTTATAAATATTATGGACTAGCTCCTTTTGCCAAATATTTGATTTATCATTAAGGTAGCTATCAAGCGAACAGGCCTGCCAATAATAACTATCTCCTAGATAATTCCAAAATTTAACCCCCGCCACATTAGCACTCATTTTCCCATATACCTTTGATCCCTTACCACTAGCGTCGGTGCTAAACATTCCCCCGATAGTAGCTCGATTAGCGGTTGATATTTGCACAGGGAAAAAATATCCTAACTTGGCTAGCTGTTCATTTAATTGCTCTAATACCACGCCAGCTTGAACTTTCACCCTTTTTGATGCTATATCAATATCTATTATTGTATTAAAATAGCGTGAAAAATCAATTACTATCCCATCATTAAGCGACTGTCCGTTAGTGCCAGTTGAGCCACCTCGCGCGGTAATTGAATAATTTTTATATGAGGGTGTGTGTAGTCTTTTTAAAATTATCGATATATCCCTCTCGTACCGGGGAAAAAGCAGCATTTTGGGGGGTATTTCATAGATACTGTTATCAGTTGCTGCTACAGTAATTGAGGCTAAATCGGTTTCTATATCACCCTGAAAACCGTCTTTAGCTAAATCATTTTTTAAGTTGGTTATGTTAACATCTTGATTATCACCAACTATTAAAGGTTGCAGCATGGATGGTTTTACGTTAAATGTTATGGATAAGGTTTTAAGGTTAGTATTTAAAATTATTAAATGTATTAGCTAACTAATACATCTCCTAGCCAATAACCACTAGCCTAGTTTATTATATGAATTGATTAGCTGAACTAGCTAAAATTAAGTTTAATATTAAATATTAAAATTTAAGTGAAATATCAAGCCATTATTGATCCTATCAAAAAACAACTAGCTAAGTTAGATGAAATAATAATAGATAGTGTAGAAAACGATGTACCGCTACTTAAGCAGGTAACCTATCATATCTTAAATTCAAAAGGAAAGAAAATAAGACCAGCACTAGTATTTCTATCGGCTAGTGCAGCAGGCAAATCAAATGCTGATTGTTTGATTGTGGCTAGCGTTATTGAATCTATTCATGTGGCTACCTTGTTGCACGACGATGTTATTGATAATGCCGATCTAAGAAGGAATAAAAAAGCGGCTAACACCATTTGGGGCAATGAAGCGGCTATTTTAGTGGGTGATTATCTTTTTACTTCATCTTTTAAAAGAATATGCCCCCTTCATAACCAAAAATTAATGCCTATTTTGCTTAATTGCACAACCAACATAGCCAAAGGTGAGATATTTCAACTAACCAGATCTTTTCATAATACTAATTTAGATGATTATTTTAGAATTGTGAATTTTAAAACAAGTTCATTAATTTCTGCTGCAATGGAATTGGGGGCTATTCTAGGAGGAGCGTCTGATAAAATTAGTGATATATTTAAAAATGTAGGCAAAAAAATTGGCCTAGCCTATCAAATAACTGACGATGTTCTTGACTATAGTTTGAATAATAAAAAAATCGGTAAACCCTGGGGAGCTGATCTTAAAGAACGTAAAATAACTCTACCTTTAAGCCATTTAATCGAAAATTCATCAACCAAAGATCGTGAAAAATGCTTAGCTATAATAGAATCATCAGTTATTTCTGATAACGATATTGAAACTATATACCATCTCATGCTAAATTATAACTCTCTTAAATTTGCTACTAATTATGCCAAGAAAACCATAAAAGATGCTTGCCTAATGCTAAAAGAAGTTCCTACTAACAAGGAATTAAACGCTCTAATTGAATTTACTAAATACATAGGCGATAGAAAATCTTAATCATTGATTGCTTTTATGGAAAATGATACTTTTACGTTGTTAAATATTGATTTTATACTCTTATTTTATGCCTGATTTTACCATATAATCACAATTTTAAGATGGATTATTTACCACTAGCCAGAAGGCTTAGGCCACAAAATTTTTCTCAAATAATCGGGCAAGAATTAGTCGCTAAGGCATTAATGGCAGCAATAGATAAGCAAAAAATAGCAGGGGCTTATTTGTTTAGTGGAGCTAGGGGAACTGGTAAAACCAGTCTAGCTCGTATTTTAGCAAAGGCTCTTAACTGTGAAAATTTAGCATCTAGCGAGCCATGCTCTAATTGCTTACCTTGTAGAGAAATAACCGCTTCTAAATGCCCTGATGTGCTAGAAATAGACGCCGCTTCTAATAGAGGCATTGAGCGGGTGCGTGAATTGAGAGAAAATATAACCTATTTACCTCATTATTGCCGTTATAAAGTTTATATCATAGATGAGGTGCATATGATGACTGATGAGGCTTTTAATGCCTTATTAAAGACTTTGGAAGAGCCCCCACCAAATGTTAAATTTATCATGGCTACTACTAATCCTGATAAATTGCCCGCTACCATTTTATCACGCACTATCAGATTTAATCTTAACTTGATACCTATTCCTGTTATAGTTAAAAGATTATCAGAAATAGCTACCGACCTTAACTTAAAATTAACTGAGCAGGTTTTATATCTGTTAGCCCAAAAATCTGCTGGCAGCATGAGAGACGCTCTAGTGGGGCTAGAAACCATTGTTAACTTAAAAAAAGATGATTTAGAGCTACAAAATATCCAATTATTGATCGGGTGGCACAATTTTGATGATGTGCTCGCCATATTAAATGACGCCTTTTCTGAAAATTCAGACGGGGCACTGCACAAGCTTAATCAACTACTGATAACAGGAACTTCAGCTAGTAATTTAAATGCTGATTTTTTAAGATTTATCAGAACTATGATTTTAAGTAAAAGCATTAAAGCCCATAATAATTATCATCAGCAAGAGTGGTTACCCAATATATATAAAAAGATATTGCTACTTGCCCAACAGTTAAGCTTGCCCAAGTTGCAGCAGGCGTTTGACTTGTTTTTAGATTTAGAACTAAAATCGGCTAAAAGCCTATTTGAAAATTGGATGCTCGAGATAACCTTAGTCAAGCTATCCCACCTGCAAGACCTAGTAGGTGTTAAAGAAATGATATCATCTTTAAGGCAGGTGGCTAAAACGCAAGCTAAACAAACTAAACAAGCTAAAATTAATACTACTACTATCGATTTTAGCTCTATCAAAGATAAGCTTAGCAAAACTACAGAAAAATCTGCTATATTATCATCGTCTGATTTTGCACCTCACAACCAACAAATTGATAGTGAAAATAAAAAACTTCATGTTGAAAATGTGGTAAATGATTATAAAGAACCCACTCCCACCAAAGATGATACTAGACTAGATATAGCTAAGCCGGTTGAACCATCAGAACCAGCTAAATCAGTTGTTCCATCAGAACTAGCTGAGCAAGTTACTCCCCCTACACCAGATTTATATGATTGGACATCTTTTTTAGATAAAAATTTATCTAATCTAAAAGATAACAAATTAAAAAGCCTGATTAGCCTATTAAAACCGATAAAATTTGATCAAAAGGTGCTTAAAGTAGCGTCTGATAATGATTTTATTATTAAAACTATCAGCGATAAAGAAAAACTAAAAATAAAAGAATGGCTGCAATCATCTTGTGGATTTCCTATTGATTTAGAATATGGATCGGCTGCCGAAACTACTCAAAAAAGCTACCTAGAAACAAAAGAACTTACCCAAGAAAAACTTCATACAAAAATTAAACATGATATTTCCCTTACTGAAGAAGTAAAAACATTAACTAACTTGCTACCAGGAAAAATTATAGGCGTTGAGCTTGATGAAAATTGAACCTAGCTTATATATAACCCTATGAAGTTAATTGGAATAGATTTAGGCGGTAGCAAAATTGAGGTAGTAGCTATCAATGATAATCCTAAAAATATCCTATTTACAAAACGAATCCCCACCCACAAAGAAAAGGGATATCCCCATATTATAAAATCAATTAAACTGCTATATCGCCAGGCTAGCAAAGCTATTAATGAATCTGCCCCGCTAGGTATAGGCATTCCTGGTTCTATCTCTTTGCAAACAGGATTAGTGAGAAATGCTAACTTGCAAATATTAAATGACCAACCATTAAAAAAAGATATAGAAATCGCTTTGGGTATGAAAGTATCAATTAGCAACGATGCCAATTGCCTTGGGCTTAGTGAATGTTATTTTGGCTCCGCTAGAAATTACCGAACAGTGCTAGCTATTATTATGGGCACCGGCATGGGCGGAGCGGTGATTATAGATAATCAGCTAGTAGTTGGTCTTAACGGCATTGCTGGAGAGATTGGCCACTTGAGCATAGACTCAAAAGGTAAACAATGCTGGTGCGGCAATAAAGGCTGTATGGAATTATACTTATCTGGCACAGGATTAGAAAATATTTATTTTGATTATCAAGGGGTAGCTAAAAAAGCTGATCAAATTTATCAAAGCTATCTTAACAAAGAGCTTAATGCTATATTGAGCATTCAAAAATTTTTAGACCTTTTTGGTAGAGGAATGGCCAATCTTTGCAGTGCTATTGATCCTGATATTATAGTGATTGGGGGAGGTCTTTCTAAATTAGATATCCTTTACCATGAAGGATTTTTGAATATGAAAGATAAATTGCTTGATAGCAGCTTTTATCCTAAAATAGTAGCTAGCCAACTAGGAGACGCCAGCGGCGTTTTTGGTGCGGCTGCTCTTAACTATATTAAGTAAATTTTATTAACATTTAGCCAAAAATAATGCTTAAATATTTCACTACGCTATTTATCGCTACCGTATTTTCACAAACTCTCATTTTAGGGGCTGATAGTTTGGTGAAAAGCTTGGATATAGATCAGGCAAAAGCTGATTTTACGGTAATATCTAAAGCCATTAATAATAATTTTAGGCAAAGTGCTTATAGCTTAGGCTTTGATTTTATTACTAAATATCCTTCTAATGAGCATTTCTCTGAAGTTTTGTATTTACTCACCACTCTTGGTGAACCTAATCAAAAATTGATTAATTACTTCACTACACAAATACAACCTAATCTAGTACAAACATCATTTTTAGAAAGCTCACAGATTTACTATATTAGTCTAGCCTTACTTAATTTTGATAAACCTAAGTTGGCTTTATCTTACCAAACTATATTTTTTAAAAACTTTCCCTCTCACATTAAAGCTAGCGAGCTAAAATTCAAAACTATTGAGATTTTATTTCACAAACAAAGGTGGCAATTAATTAGCACACAATTAACCAATATTAATGAATTTTCCTTTAACAAAGAGCAAAGGGAATTTCTTAAAAAAATAAAATTACTACTAAAAATTAATCTAAAAGATGGCTCTGTCAGTGCTAAAGAGTTAAAAAATATTTTATCAGACCCTAGGCTTGATACTGATTTTAAGATAGATTTCTTAATAAAATTAGCACAAAAATCATATAAAAATAAAAAAATAAAAAAATCTTTGCGCTATTTCAAACAAGCCAAGGGCTTAGATTTTCAACCGGAACAATTACTAAAAATTGATGTAGCTTACGCCGCCTTAGTGTTTGATCGCTATAGCCAAGCTAAACCTGTTTTAGAAAATGAACAGATAAACCAGGCAATCAAAATTTTTACTATCAACATAAATCACAAAAATCCTATCGATCTTAACCAATCTTTGCTAGCCATAGGTTGGCTGCAACATCTTAAAGGGCTTGATGAGTTAGCAAAAACAAATTGGCTGCGATATAGCAATAGTGCTAAAAATGATGATATTAGCGAAGTTAGCCTGCTATTAGCCGATTTATATCAATCACAAAAAAATTGGAGCAAGGCTAATGAAATTTTAGATACCGCTATAATTAATGCCTCTGAACCAGAAAAAAAAGCTCGCATCATTTTGCAAAAAATGAGAAACACGTTAACCGCTAATATTTGCAATAAACTACCAAACGAAGCTAAAAAAACTGAGTGGCAAAAATTTGATCATCTTAAAAATGAGGCCTATTTAATTTTAGGTGAATGCTTTTATAAATTGGGTGAATTTACTACTGCACTAAATTATTTTGAAAAAATTGATATCACCTCCCTAGAATTAAAGACAGCTTTTAAATCATATTTTTCTAGCTTACTCAAAACTAATCAACCCAAAAAGGCTGGCAACTTGCTGGCTCAAATAGTAGAAACTCATAAAGTATTCGCTAATTCAGCTCTTCATCACGCTAAAGAGGCTTTATCTGCAAAAAAATTCGTTAAATTAGCTAGTTCTATTTTTAAAAAATATGAAAATTTTAACTGGTCTAATCAAGAATACACCCTCTGGCAACTATTTGGCGCCCATATAAAATTTATTGAAAATAAACCACAAGATGCCGAGAAAATTTTAACTGCTTTACTATCGCCCAAAAGGCAACAAAATTATACCGACCAAATGATTAGCTTAATTATTGATAGTTGGCTTAGTAGCTATCAAAATAAGCCAAATCAAAAGGTTAAAGCCTATGATCGCCTTCTTAAACTTGAGTTTAGCTCTAGCATTAAATTAAAACTTTACCTTAATGCTGGCCAAGTCTGGTATGATCATCTAAAAAAACCACGACAAGCTCGGGAAAAATGGCTTCCTTTATTAACTGCAAAAAATAGTGAATATAAGATAAGTGCTATCTCACTAATCACTGAAACTTATATTTATGAAAATAATATCACTAAAGCAGAAAAATTTTTGGCCACTAACATTAAACAAGTGCCCAAAGATAATAACCTTTCTCCCAATCTCTGGCTACGACTTGCTCAAATATATCATAATCAAAAAAAATCATCTAAAGCATTAAAGGCCTATAAAAAAGTAATTAGCCTTCATCCTAATACCAAAGAGGCTAAAGAGGCTAAAAAAGCAAAGAAAAGCATCCCCCAAAAATAGCTACCATATATCGCTATCAAGGTGTTTTGGGTGATGCTCTATTACTCTAATATAAGCTTGTTTTTATAGTCGATATTAGCCATATTTATAGCAGTTAAGCTTTATTTAGTAAAATTTTGCCTTGCTTTAATCCCTCAGCAACTATATCTTAGCTTACTAATAGAGTTTATTATTTATTATTTATAATCTTTAATTGGACGTAAGATAATGAAATTTTCTACTAGCCTATTATATGTAAAAAATGTGGTTAAAAGCCTTGATTTTTATACTCAGGCGTTTGATTTAAAGGTAAAATTTCTACATGATACTAAAAGTTATGGAGAAATTGCCACCGGCTCAACCAGATTGTGCTTTGCCCATCATAGTTTAATAGAATCAAACTTTGCTGATACTAAAATTAAAGGATTAACCTTAAGTAATATAGCAAATAAACCTTTGTCGATAGAGATAGGTTTAGAAATTGATGAAAATAAGGTAATTCATTATTATGAAAAAGCCCAAAAATTTGGTGCTACCTCAATTGCAAAGCCTAACTTAAAACCATGGGGCCAATTGGTTGCTTACCTGCAAGATTTGGATGGATATTTAATTAGCTTGGGCAGTAATGACTATCAGACATAATTTATTTACTAAATTTTTAGTGCTTTTCATCAAATTAAAAATTAGTGGTTAGCCATGTCTAGCGATGATATTAAACAAAGGGAGATTGAGCTAGGAAATAAATTTTTGCGTCAAGAAATAGATGATTCTTTTACTTTTTTAGGCTCTCATCAATCAACAAACGAAAATATTATAATAAGAGCCTATCTGCCGGCTAAAGGGGATTGGCAGGTAATTAATAAAGAAAATGAACAACCTTTAGATGCTACACTTCTTCACCATGAGAAATGTTTACATGTTTGGCATTATCACGGCAAATCTTTAAAAAACTACGCCTTTCGGGTTAAAAAAGAGAAAGATACTGCTAATAGCTCCTTGATTGTGATTGATTCTTACTCTTTTGATAAATTATTAGACGATAAAACTCAATATTTATGGAATAAAGGCCAGCTTTACCACGCTTGGAAAAATTTAGGTGCTAACTACACTTCGGTTGATGGTTGCTCTGGTTATATTTTCCGCGTATGGGCACCTAATGCAAAAAAGGTGGCGGTGGTGGGTGATTTTAATGATTGGAACCCACTTTTTCATGGAATGAGATTATTAATTGAGAGCGGGCTATGGGAAATTTTTATCCCTGGAGTTAAGCAAAACTTATGTTATAAATATCATATCACAACATCAGCTGGCGTAGTAAAATTAAAATCTGATCCTTACGCCAAACAAATGCAGCACCCGCCTAACAATGCATCTGTTACCTATCACAATGTAGATATTAATTGGCAAGATCAAGATTGGCTTGATAATCGTCAAAAAAAGCGAACTGAGAACAAGCCCATTAGTATTTATGAAGTGCATATTGCCTCGTGGCGTAAGCAAGGTGATAGATTTATGAGTTACTATGAATTAGCAAAAAACCTTGTCCCCTACGTAAAAGACTTAGCTTTTACTCATGTTGAGTTAATGCCAATTAGCGAATATCCGCTAGACGCTTCATGGGGCTATCAACCGATTGGTTTTTTTGCTCCATCAGTTAGATTTGGCAAACCTGAGGAGTTAAAGTATTTAATAGATAAATTTCATCAAGCGGGTATAGGAGTTATTTTGGATTGGGTGCCGGCACATTTTCCTAGTGATGATCACGGATTGGCTCAATTTGATGGTAGTTACCTTTATGAATATCAAGATAGACGAAAGGGATTTAATTATGATTGGAAAACTTTAGTTTATAATTTTTCGAGAAGAGAGGTTTGCAACTATCTAATCAGCAATGCTATCTACTGGTTAAAGGAATATCATCTAGATGGATTAAGAATGGACGCGATTAGCTCAATTCTTTATTTAAACTATTGCAAAAAAGAAGGTGAGTGGGAGCCCAATATACATGGAGGCGAAGAAAATTTAGAAGCAATTGAATTTTTAAAAGCACTAAATCACACCATCCATCAAGAGTGCCCAGGAGCTTTAAGCATTGCTGAAGAGGCGACAACGTACAATGGAGTAACTAAAGACACTAAAAAAGGAGGATTGGGATTTGATTTAAAGTGGAATATGGGTTGGATGCACGATAGTTTGGATTATATCAGTCGTGAACCCCACCAAAAACCAGATTTTCATCATGTTTTAACTCACTGCATAGACTATGCTTTTCATGAAAATCATGTGCTCCCATTGAGTCATGATGAGGTAGTGCATGGAAAAAGCCCTATGCTTGGTAAAATGCCCGGTTTTGATGAGCACAAATTTGCTTTATTAAGGGCATATTATTGTTATATGTGGTTTCACCCTGGGAAGAAGCTATTATTTATGGGAAATGAATTTGCCCAGCGTAAAGAGTGGAATTTTGAAAATGAACTGCAATGGGAGCTAGTAAAATATAAATCCCATTATGGTATGAACGCTTTAATTAGAAATTTGAATTTATTATATAAAGGTGAAACTTCCCTTTATGCTTCTGATAATAAGGCTAAGGGATTTAAGTGGCTCAAAAAGGATGATGCTAATGAATCAGTATTTGCTTTTTGTAGAACTGACCAAGAAACAGATGATATGTTGGTGTGCGTACTCAATTTTTCTGATAAGAGTTATGAGGATAAAAATTTAGGAATACCAAGAGCTGGTGATTATCAAATTTTGCTTCACTCTGAAGCAATTGAGTATGGTGGCTGTTTAAAGGATTGGCGAATTTTAATGAGCACAAATAATGATAATTGTGATGGTTATGATCATAGTTTAAGCCTTTCTTTACCAGCTTTAAGTTGTATATTATTTAAGTATATGGGCAGCGATTAATATATTTTATTATCATTACATCACCATTAAATTAAACCATAACCAAGAGATAGTCTTTCACTAAAAGTAATGCGAGCACGGATTGGTAATGGTAGGTGGAAGTAATCTAATTCGGATAGGTAAGCGAATAGAGCCACTAGCAAGAAAGGGCACGCACCATAATAACAAGCCCGCCGGCTATCAAATCATATTTATTGCTACCTAGACGTTGTTGTATGGGTCTGCTATATGCAAATCCACAGCAGAACTGAGCCCGAATATTATCAAACCGAGTTGCTTGCTACTTAGGCGTTATTGGCTGGGCTAACTGCATACAAATTCATAACAGGAACAAGCCCGCCGGATATCAAATCATATTTATTGCTACCTAGACGTTGTTGGATGGGTCGACTGTGTATTAAACTAGCACAGCCGAGCCTGCTGGTTATGGTTTAAACGTTGGCCATGCCCCCTCTATGATTTGCCAAATAGTAGCGTCCCAATCAACAAATATATTGTC
>JAERRU010000013.1 GCA_016735295.1 SAR324 cluster bacterium | reverse complement strand
AATCTTAATTGAAATTTAGATTATTTTAAATCAAAATAAATAAAAATATAAAAATAAATAAAAATACCATGACCAGTCATGATAATTAAGCCATTAATTATTCGCGATTCTTAAAGCAAAAACCTAATAATATATTTAACCAAAATAGATAGCTAAATCTTTTTTTGCTTGGCGGATAAAATAAGTATTACCCCTCTAGCTCCAAGGTTGGTTTTTGATTCTACATCGGCCACTAAATCAGTTTTCTCAAGCAATTGCTCAATAATGCTATTTCCTTGTGCTGATAAAGAAGCTTCACGACCTCGATATGTCATAACCACCTTAACTTTATATCCTTCTTCAAGAAAATTCAAAATATTTCTAAGTTTAAAGTTAAAGTCGTGCGTATCTATTTTGGGGCGAAACTTAATTTCTTTAGTTACTGATTGTTTATGGCTTTTTCTTGCCTGACCCAACTTCTTTACAGTTTTATATTGAAATTTACCATAATCAAGTAGTTTGCAAACAGATAATTTTGGTGTAGCACTCATCTCCACCAAATCATATCCTCGGCTATCCGCAATCAACAAAGCCTGAGCTAAACCAATCTCTCCATATAATTTAGAATCTTCGTCTATCAAGCGCACCTTAGATGCCCTAATTTGTCGATTGATTCGATTGGTAAGACGAATTTTTTTTATTATAAAGTCCTCCTTAGTGAATTATTAAAATATAGGCGCGGACGGGCTTGAACCGCCGACATCTACCTTGTCGAGGTAGCGCTCTCCCAGCTGAGCTACGCGCCTTCATTATTATTATTATTATTATTATTTAATATTAATTAAATTAATATTATTTTTAAAAACTATTAATTAATAACTATATTTAACTATTATTTGATCATCATAAAACTAGACTATGGAGGATAGCGGAGTCGAACCGCTGACATCCTGCTTGCAAGGCAGACGCTCTACCAGCTGAGCTAATCCCCCTAGTTATAGATAATAAATATGATAAAATTTAAATATAAAATAAATTAAAACTGGGTCTGGGTGGATTCGAACCGCCGACCCCATCCTTATCAGAGATGTACTCTAACCGACTGAGCTACAGACCCTAGTTTTAATATTTAACAATAAAAACCTCCCATTATGGGGCAGGCATTAAAATTTGTCAATTAGTGCCTTATCGGTATTAATAAAAAATAAAATTGTCAAGTACATTTATCCGCTTAAAAAATTATTTTGCCCATAGATTATATATATAACCTTAATACCAATATTACTCAATAACATAAATAACAAATATTTTTAAATAATAAATACTTTTTTAAAAAGATTAAATTGAAGTTAAAAATTGATTAAGCAATTGCTCACTAGCCGGAGCTATTTTCATATACCAATCCAACATCAAGTCAATTTTTTCATGTTTTGAGATATTTAAAGTAATATTTTGTTGTTTAATGGCTTCTCGCCACGCAAATATGGTTAATGCCACTGCCACCGAAACGTTATAGCTTTGAGTGAAGCCAAAACTGGGTAATTTAATGTTATAATCGCCCTTAATGTGAGGTGAAAGCCCTAATTCTTCTGAGCCAAAGCACACTGCTATTTTTTTTCTTAAATCCAGTTTGCCTATTTCTACTGAGGGTTGATTAAGATTGGTAGTGACTATTGTATAATTATCGTGAATTAATTTTTTAAACATTAATTGGTAATCGGCAGGTTTGGCTATTTTGTGTTTAATAATTTCGAGCCACTTAGCAGAGCCTAAAGAAACTGCGGCATTATCTTTATAAGGATTTCTATTTTCTACTATATGAACCTTAGTCAAGCCTAAAAGCTCACAACTTCTTAAGCAGGCCCCGATATTGTGTGGTTGATATAAATCTTCTAATACTACGGTGAGAGCTGATGTGCGTAAATTGATTACTTCAAGTATCTTTTTTTTACGGGCATCAGTGATAAAGGGAGAAAATTTATCGAGTAAGGATTCTTTTTGTTGATAAGAAAGATTCTCTATTTTTTCTAACATACTAAATAATTGATAGCGTTAAGGTAGCTGGTAGCTAGAATTGATGATTTATCTTTATTATTTTTATAAGCAATATCAAAGGCAGGGCCATGATCAGGAGAAGTTCTGAGAAAAGGTAGCCCCAAAGAAACTTGAATGCTTTGATCAAAATATAGAGTTTTAACACCAATTAAGCCTTGATCGTGATAAATTGCTACCGTATAATTGGTTATGGAGTTTTGTTGGGCTAAATAAAAATAAGAATCAGCTGGAAATGGGCCACTAAACATATTATTTTCTATTTTTTGATTTACTTTCTTAATTGCTTTTTTTATCACTAAATCCTCATCACCAATTAATCCTTCTTCGCCAGCGTGAGGATTTATTCCTAATACTTTTATTTGATTAGTTTTTTCTTTAAGATATGAAGCTAATTTATATAAAAAATCTATCAATCCAAATTCATTAATTGTGGTAGGCACTTGCCTAAGGGGGATATGATCACTATAAAGCATCACATAGTGCTTGTCGCAGCCGAGCATCATTACCACATTTTCATCAATATTTTGCCGAAAATAATCTGTATGACCAAGATATTTTATATTAGCCATATCCCACGATTTTTTGCTTATGGGCATGGTTAGCAAAGATGAATTTTTATCTATTAAGGTATTATTAACAGCACTTTCGAATGAACAAAAAGAATGATAACCAGATTTTATAGTGGTTTTAGCTGGAGTAATTTTATAAACATCTTTAATTGGCACAACCGACAAATTATTAGGTAATGGTATGTTCAAAAGTTGGCTAGCTTGGCTTAGCATTGTTAAGCTGGTATGATAAAATGGTTGACATATTTTTAGTAACTTATTGTGGTTGGTTAACAATAGCTCAGCAGATATTCCATTAAGATCACCTACGCTGATATGAATTTTTTTTAACATCTTAAGGGCTTTATTATTTTAAAAATTATCATTAATTAATAGTTATGGGCAATCGCTTATTTTATTGATTTATTAATGGTTTTGTACTGGTATGGGTAGATATTTTTTATACTTATCATTTTATGAAGAATCAATATTAAAGCAGTAAACATGCAAATTTATGATAAAAGAAAAGCAATTACAAAGAATCATTGAAGGATTGCTCTTTGCGGCTGAAGCTACTTTGTCTACTGAGAGTATTGCAAAAATCATATCTATTAGCGAAGATGAGGTGCGACAAATTATTTTAAAACTTAATAAATTTTATAAAAAAACTGATAGATCTTTTTTGATTTATCAAAAAAAATCTGGGTGGCAAATAAGAACAGTGCCTGAGTTAAGCGGGTGGTTATCAAAAATGGCCCCATTTCGTAAAATGAACTTGAGCGTTAAATCTTTAGAAACTTTAAGCGTTATAGCTTACCGACAACCGATTACTAAAATACAAATAGATAGTGTTAGAACAACTGATTCTAACCATACTTTACAAACTCTTTTAAAATTAGAGTTGATAAAAATAAGTGGTAGAAGCAAATTGGCAGGGAGGGCGTTTAATTACCGAACGACAGATTTTTTTTTAGAAATGTTTGATTTTTCTTCATTAGAAGATTTACCAAGGGCAAACGAGCTTAAATTATTTTAATTTTGATATATTAAGGTCAGTAAATAATAAAATAATGCGAATTGTAATAAAGGTAGGTACAGGAGTATTAACTTTGGCTGATGGGAAGCTAGACTATAACTTTATTCAAGATTTAACCTATCAAATAGCTAAATTGCAAGAAAGCCACCAAGTGTTGTTGGTATCATCAGGTGCGGTGGGAGCAGGGCGAGCGGTGCTGAGTGCGGATGGAGGAACGGGATTTGTTAATAAAAAATCTATGCTAGCTAGTGCAGGGCAAAGCCGCCTTATGCAGATATATACTGATTTTTTTTGGCATCATAAAATAATTATTGCTCAGGCATTATTAAAAAGAGCAGATTTTGAAAATAGAGAGGTATGCCTTGGTATTAGAGGAACATTTACCAATTTATTAAAAGAAAAAATCCTTCCCATTATAAATGAAAATGATGTGATAAATATAGGTAATCCGTCGTTTGGTGATAATGATCATTTAGCAGCTTTAACGTCGGTGATAATGGAAGCTGATCGGATGATTATTTTAACAGATGTCGATGGATTATATACAGCAGACCCTAGGCAAGATGCTAATGCCAAGTTAATTAAAAAGGTGGTTGATGTGGATGAGGATGTCTATAAATTATGCAAACCAGGCACATTAACAAAGCACGGATTAGGAGGTATGCTAAGCAAGGTGAAGGCGGCTAATTTAGCAGTTAGCCATGGGGTAAAGGTGGTGATAACTCGTGGTAAAAATTCAAACTCAGTGTTATCCTCTGTGGATATGGATGTGGATGTGGATAATTTGGAGCAATTAAAGGCTACTATGTTCATCCCAAAAACGGGTAAGCGACCTAAACTTCTTAAATCTTGGATGAAAAATTTAGCTAAGCGCCAAGGCACTTTAAAAATAGATTATGGAGCGACTCAGGCGTTAAAATTAAATCGTAGTTTATTAGCGGTGGGTGTGAATAGCGTTAGTGGTAGCTTTAAAGTGGGAGATGTGTTGTTAATTGAAAACGAAAGTGATCCATTAGCTGTGGGGGTTGGTAGGGCAGAAATCTCTTCTCAAGATATGTTAAAGGTTTTATCTAGAGATATGGAAGGTAAAAAAGGTCAAGTATTTATTCATAGAAGAAATTTATTTTTATATTAATAGGATTAATTATTTTAGATGTTTAAATTTTTTAAATCTAAATCTAAGCGAGAATCTATTACTAGTTATAGAGACTTAAAGAATATATATCGTTATCAAGAGAAAAAAAAGACTTGGTATGGGCGATTTTTCGCTATTTTTAGTTTTAAGGGATTAAGTTTTGGGAGGGGATTATTAAAGCTAATGGCTATCGGATATGCGTTAGCAATGTTGGTTGGAATAGCATTGGCTAGCTATGTATTAATTTTGCGTCAATCTTTGCCTGATGTGAATTCATTAAGAGGCTATAAATATGATTTGCCTAGCGTTATTTATGATGAAGATGGGGAAGCTGTTTATGAATATTTTGATAAAAAGCGTTTATTAGTTGATTACGATGATATATCAAAACTGATAAAAGAGACAGTGGTGGCGTCAGAAGATTCTAGATTTTATAGCCATGTGGGGATAGATCCGATTAGGATTATAAAGGCTATGATGGTGGATATAATGGAATTTAGTTTAACACAAGGGGCTAGCACAATTACGCAACAAACGGCTAAATTATATTTTTTAACATCGGAAAAAACTATAAGACGAAAAATAAGAGAAGCGTTATTGGCCTTGAGATTAGAGGATAATTATACCAAAGATGAAATTTTAGGATTCTATTTGAATAAGGCATTTTTTGGCCGACAATCTTATGGAATAGGGGCAGCGGCGAAGAGTTATTTTGATAAAGATGTGCAGGATTTAACGATAGGGGAATCAGCCACTTTAATAGGCCTGTTGCCTGCTCCTTCACGCTACTCACCTACATTTAATATGCAAGCGGCTACTGATAGGCGGAACATAGTCTTGCGGTTAATGAAAAGGCACGGATATATCACAGATAATGAATTTTCTTATCAGGTAAGCCAACCGATTGTATTAAAATTAAATTCTCATAATTTTGCCAAAAACACTTCTTATTACACAGAAGAGATTAGGCGTTATTTAGTGAATAGATATGGCGATAATGAGGTAACAAGGGGCGGGCTAAAGGTTTATACTACTATGGATTTGACACTACAAAAAAAAGCGCAGCAGGCTTTAAGAACCGGCCTAATAAATATAGAAAGAAGGCATGGATACCGCGGTGCTTTGGCTAATAGTGATGATTTATCAGTTGATGAGCAAAAAAGATATCAAGTAACGCTAGATAAAAATAATCGCACCATAGGTAGTCAAGTAGTGGGGCGGGTGATATATCTTAGTGCAGAATATGTAGTAGTAGATTTAGGGGGTAATGCTCTTGGTTTGTTGAGTTTAGAACAAACTAAGTGGGCTCAGCCTTATGATCCTGAGTATTATTTTGATCCTAAGGAGCCATTAACAAATTTAACAGAGGTTATAAAAGTAGATGATTATCTTGCCTTAAAGTTGTTAAGTGAAGAGGATAAGAAAAATTATCCCCAAGATATGATTATGATAAGTGATGATGATGGTGAGGGTAGGGGAGATAATGAGAGCGATAATGAACAAAATTATTTTAGTGTTTTGCTCTCTCCTGAGCCCTATCATAATGGAGCAATATTGGCCGTTGATCTTAATAATGGCCATGTTTTAGCTATGGTGGGGGGGTATGAATTTGGGAAGAGCCATTTTAACAGGGCCATACAGAGTAGGCGGCAACCTGGTTCGGCATTTAAGCCATTTGTTTATTTAACAGCCTTGCAGAGTGGGTACACGGCTAGTTCAATTTTGGAGGATTCGCCAGTAATTTTTAAAAATCTAAATGAGGGCAATGCCTGGATTCCTAAAAATTATGGAGTAAATTTTTCTGGATATTTAAGTTTTAGGGATGCATTAGTTTTTAGTAAAAATATACCTACCATCAAGTTAGCTAATGATATAGGCATAAAAAATATTTTAGTTACCGCTAAGAATTTAGGAATAGATGTAACTGATATACCTGATGATCTTTCGGTTTCGTTAGGCAGTGGATCAGTTAGTTTGTGGGAAATGGTGAGGGCTTTTTCAATTATAGCGAATAGAGGCACTTTAGTAGAGCCAATCTTTGTTTTGAAAGTTATTAATAGTGAACAAACACTATTAGAAGATAGCCAAGCCACAATTGAAGAAGGGGTAATACCTACTGCTGACGCTTTTATAGTGTCTGATATATTGTATGATGTGAATACAAGGGGCACAGGGCGGCGTACTAAATCACTTGGTGTTCCTTCTGCTGGCAAAACGGGCACAACAAATGATAATAATAATGCTTGGTATATAGGTTATATTTCTGGCATGATAGTGGGGGTTTATATTGGTAATGATGATTTTAATGTTTCGTTAGGGAAATATGAAACAGGAGCTCACGCAGCGCTACCCATTTGGCTGGATTTTATGGAATCGGCTAAAGAGCGTGTTGATGTGCTAGAAGAGTCTATCCCAGAAGATATAACGCAAGTGCTAGTTGTTCCTAATACAGGAAAGCTTTATTGTAGTGGAGACGTTGAATCGGCTAGGCTTGAGTATTTTAAGGTAGGCACAGAGCCTAAAGAGTGCACGCTAGTTCAACAACAAGTGAATATAGATAAAAAAGATAATGACGACCAATTAGATAATGAAATAGAGGAGGAGCGATTCGAAAAATCTGATGAGCTATAAGAGGTTATAGGAGGTTTAGATTTATGGGGATTAATTTTTATGAGTATAAATTTTTTGTTAGTGTTGATAATTTTTTTAGGATAAAAGTTTTGCTTGTATGGACAAGATGTGATAATCTTGTAAGAAGTAGGAGTTGTTTAGGTAGTAGGTATATTGTTTGATAATACGAACATATTAATATTTTTTTCACTAATTTTAGTAATATAATAGTTTAATTTTATATAATCGAGGTATATAGCCATGTCCCCATATCCTTTTTATACGTTTTTTCATCTTTTAGGGTTGTTCATTCTTTTATTATCTTTAGGAGGGATGATAATATTATCTTTAGCTGGTGATGAATTAAAGAAAAAATATCGCAAAATTTTAATATCCGGTCATGGTATTGGCTTAATCACAATGTTGGTTACAGGTTTTGGTATGTTAGCTAGGTTAGGGGATATATACGCTTGGGCTTGGTGGAAGGTAGCAATTTGGGTGGTGATAGGAATAATTCCATCACTAATGTTAAGAAATAGAAAATTTGTTTGGCCAGGAGCTATCATATTATTATTGTTGATTAGTTGCTCGGTGCTGCTGGTAATGTATAAGCCTATTTAATTATTTTATTATTTTATTATTTAATATTTGATTATCTAATTATTTAAATAGTTAATTAATTAATATTGTGATGGTTATATCCTTTCAAAATCAAGTAACAACTTACGCCGATTTAATTCCTCTACACCAGAGGTGGTCGGTGGCTATGGCTTCGCCATTTAAGTTTTACAAAGGGGTGAGCCATCATTTTTATGAGGAGTTATGGAAGTCAACTAGCGCGGAGGGGCAAGGATTTAAGCCATCTAAAAAGTTGATGGAATTATTTTTTGATAGTAGCTATTTATCGCAACTTGAAAACCATGTAGAGAAGTTGCTAGAGCTTAAATTTCAAATCAAGCGATTATTAAAAGATAAACCTGAGTTAGCTAAGGTGGGTAATGATTTAGTGGAGGTGGCTAATAGATTTACCAAGCTTTGTCAGTTACATTTAGAAATCAATAAATACCAAAAGAGCACTTTAAATGTGGTTCAATTAGTCTCAATGGTATTAAAGGTTAACGATATTAATACGAGATGGGAGAGATATTGTGCTAAAGAGGGTATTTTGCAAGATTTTATACTTGATTTAGAGAGGAGGGGCAAAGAAGAGAATAATTTGAAGATAGTCTTGAATATCCCTACTAATGAATATTTCAGCCTATTAATTACGGCTAGTTTTTGTAGACTATTAGTAGATTGCTCTTATTTATTTGATGATCTTTATGGTAAATCAGAAACTGGTTTACGAATAAGAATTATTGAAACAATTAAAGCTGATCCTTGCCAATTAATTTGCCAAATATCGGTGCCTAAGGCGTGGAATTTGCCTTTGGGTGGGTTTTTATCTGATCTTATAAATTTTGATGCCTCTGAAAAACAAGAAGATGGCAAGATAGTTAAGATGATCGGTGATTTATTATTTTTTCATAAGCAAAAGCTCAAGGCACCTAAAAAAATGATATTAAAGCACCAAAAAACAATTGAAAAATCTTTAGTTTCTTTACCAAAAGGATGTTCGGTAATGATATCTGAAGTAAATTTAGGCATTGATTTAGTAAGTAAAGGCACTGGTATTGATGGAGGAGATAGTAGTAGTGGTGGTGGGGATGATAGTTTTAGGCTGCCTCGCTCTTCTGGGCTTAATGATGATAGCAACCAGCCTGATATAGCTAAGAAGTGCAAAACATTAATAAAAGATGGGGTGGCTAATAATAAATCAAATAAAGAAGATAAAACAAAAAAGGCTGTTGGCAGTGATAATTCGTCAAATAATGAGCAAACTGATCAGAAGAAAGAGCAAAATATTGATCCTTCTAGCAAACAGCATGTAGGATTTTTGACTGGTGGTTGATGCAGATAGATATTCAACTAATTTGGCATTAATTAATTTTATATGATTTTGATTTAGATGAGAACAAGATATAAGCACCTTGATACTATTACGGCTTTTTTCACGGCATCATTATTAATTAGCAATCTTTTATCGTCGGCTAAGTTAGTAGATTTGGGGGTTAGTTTATTTTCGATACCACTAATTTTTGATGGAGGGTTGTTGGTATTTCCCATATGCTATATTTTTGGGGATATTTTAACAGAGGTTTATGGATATAAAAGGTCGCGTAAGGTTATTTGGTTAGGATTTTTCACGTCTATATTGCTGGTGGGAATGGTGAAGCTATTGAGTTATTTACCGGCTGAGGCTGGTTGGCAAAATGCTGGTGGATTGGAAGGATATCAAATTATACTTTATGGGTTGTATAGCGGCGGGTTGGTATTAGCTAGCATGTTGGCATATTTGAGTGGAGAATTTCTAAATTCGATAGTATTAGCTAGGCTTAAGGTTATGTTTGCGGGGAAATTATTGAGGATAAGATTTATATTAAGCACTTTGGTGGGGCAATTTTTTGATACAGCGATATTTTTAAGCGTAGCTTGTTTACTTAATATATTTCCCTTTTCGCTATGGATAAGTTTATTTATAACTAATTATGTTTTAAAAATACTAGTGGAGGTGATATTTTTACCTTTTACGGTAAGATTGGTAGCTTTTTTGAAGAAGGCAGAAAATGAAGATTATTATGATAAGAAGACAAATTTTAATCCATTTATTTTTGGCAATTAAATAGTTATGATAGGCATCACTCTTTAGACTTTATTAAGATAGATATGCGTTATGGGGCTAAAAGAACTAGTTAAGCTTTCTATAAATTAAGTAAATATGAAAGCGATGGTTTTAGCTGCTGGATATGGTAAAAGGTTATTGCCTTTTACAGCTAACACTCCTAAGGCGTTAATAGAAGTTAGGCACCAGCCGGTGATAGAATTAGTTTTTAATCATATAGCAAAGGTATCGCCTGATTTAGTGGTGGTTAACACTCATCATTTAGCTAAGCAAGTAAAGGGATATTTAGCTAATAATGATTGGCCATTTCCGGTTAAGGTAATTTATGAGCCGATTATTTTGGATACAGGGCTGGGGATAATAAATGCCCAAAATTTTTTAGCAGATGATAAAACTTTAGTATATAATGTTGATATACTAACGAATTACGATTTAAATAGATTAATTAATTTAGAATTTGATTCACGCACAGTAGCCTATTTGCTGTGTTGTGATGAATTTACTGATAAAGGTCTTTTGTTTAATGAGGATGAAGAATTAATAGGTCACTTTGGAGATGGGAAGAGCAGATTAATTTTGCCTAGCAAGAAACCAATTTATCAAGGTTTTTGTGGAATACATTTATTGGGAATGAATTTTTGGAATTTTTGTGATTTTAGTAAATATGATGTGGGGCGTGGGGAAAAAGGAGTATCTATTATAGATATCTACCTTAAGGCAATCAAGGATGGCTATAAGGTAAAGAGAATTTCACTAGAAAATAGCTGGTGGTTAGATGTGGGTAGTGTGGAAAATCTTGCTTACGCTAATAGTGATAAATTTGCTATGAAGTTGGATTAATTTTAATGATGCTTAAGATTAATAAATTAGCCAAGTATTATGGATACAGGAAATTATTTAGCGATGTTTTGGTTAGTTTATCGCCAGGGCAACTGGTTTTATTAATTGGAGCTAATGGCTGCGGTAAGAGTAGTTTACTCAAGGTTCTTTGTGGATTAAGTGAATTTCAAAGAGGGGTAATTAGTAAAGATGATGATACTATTTTGGGTAAGCGAGAGTTAAGGCAGATGAGTTATCTTTTTGAACATACCCCTGCGTTGTTTGAAGAATTAACGGTTGCTGATAATATCAGATTTTTCTTATCGATTTGGGGAAAGAAATTCAAATTAGCCGATTGGCAAGATGTGTTACAAGATTTGGGGCTAATTAATTATTTACCGGTAAAGTGTCATTTATTGAGTGCGGGCACTAGGCAAAAAGTGGGGATAGTTTATAGTTTAATGAGTGACGCCCCCTTGATGCTTTTAGATGAACCCTTTACTGTGCTTGATGTTAGTGCGAGACATCTTTTGAATAAATATTTACAGCTTTTTTTAAAAAATGGACGAACTTTAATTATGACAGCACATCATTTTGATGATAATTGGCCCAAAATAGATCAATTATGGCAGATAAAAAATAAAAGTTTGCAAATGATGGAGTCGCCCTCAAGTGAAGTTGTTAGGGAGTATTTAACTAGTAATTAATGATATTTTTTTAGTAAATTGAGAAGATAAAGAGCGATAAGATATCCATAATTTTTGAATATTAATGATTTTCACTTTAGAATATTGGCGTAAAGAATTTTTACTTCATTGGCGTCAGCCACAAAAGCTATTATCAATTTTATTGCTGGCTACCTTGATGTTAACTTTGTTTCATTTTGCGTTAGGAGCAAGAGACAAGCAAGAATTTAGTATTGGCATTTATTGGGTTCAATTTTTGATAATTGGCGCTTTGTCGTTACAAAGTATAATGGTTAGCGATGAGAGGGCGGGGATGAGCAGCCTAATTAAGATCAGTAAAAATTCACCCTTACTGGTTTATGGCAGTAGGTTAGTGGCTATTTTAATTTTTTGGGCAATCTGTCAGGGGCTGCAGCTTATATTAGTGGGTATACTTTATGATGCCAGGTTTTTAAGCGAGCTGGGCTGGTTATTTTTAGTAGTAATTGCTTGTGGAGCAGGTTTTTTAGGACTAGGATTGAGCGTGGCCACGGCGATGAGCAATTATCCATTTTTAGAATTTATTTTACCATTGGTAGTATTTCCAATGGTATTACCGATTTTTTTAAGTGGCATTCAGATATTTGAAGGCTTGCTTTATGGCGAGCCTAGTATATCCCCTTGGTTAAAATTATTGGCTTTGAGCGATCTTATTTTTGTAGTTGGCGGGGGAATACTTTATTATTTGATAGATTAATTTGATAAATTAAGTTGTTTATCAATTTTGTAAAAGTATATTGAAATAATTATTAAGTATGCTTATATCTATTTTTAAACTAATTTACGACATTAAACATTATTTAATAAAATGACATTCACTAAGGGCTTGGGGTATTTAACGATATCTTGGGGAATAATAGCATATGGCTGGGTGTTTTTATTCACTTCAATTGAGGTGAATCAGGGAATATCGCAAAAAATTATGTATTTACACGTGCCGGTAATATTGACATCATACTTAGCGATACTAGTATTATTTATTAGCTCGATAGGATATTTATTGACACTAAAGAGTAATTATGATATGTTGGCGGTGGCTAGTGCTGAGCAGGCTGTTTTGTATTTAGCGATTGCCTTGATTAGTGGCTCAATATGGGGAAAGCCTACGTGGAACACTTATTGGACGTGGGACGCAAGGCTCACTATTAGCTTGATAACTTTTATATTCTTTAGTGGATATTTGCTATTTAGGTTTTTAGGCCCAGTGGGAGAAAAGCAATCTAAAGCGGCGGCAGTGCTGGCGATATTAGGATTTTTTGCGGTACCTTTGAATCATTTAGCGGTTAATTGGTTTAATACGTTGCATCAAAAAACGACTATATTCAGGAGTGATCCTTTGATAGATAACGAGCTTTACTATCCTTTATTGGCGTGTATGGCTTTTTTCTTTTTTTTATTTTTATGGTTACTTATATTACGAGTTAAATTAGGGATTTATAAGAAAAAACATTTGATAAAGCTTTTTTCTTAGTTTTGTATTTATAATTAATAATATTGGTGTTAGAATGTCAGAAATATATGTTGTGATGGCCTATGCTATTGGGTTAGGGCTGTTAGCTATCTATTGTGCTACTATTTGGTGGGGAATTAAGAAATATGTTACACAAAAGTAAGTTATGACTATTGATAAAAAAATTATTTATTTCCTTTTATTAGCATTGCTAGTGGGGGGGGCGGTATTGCTTTATAGCATAAGTTTAGATGATATTACCTATTACCGAACGGTAAATGAGGTTTTGGATGACCCTAAAAAATTCACTAAAACAGATATTAGGGTGATGGGGTTAGTAGAGCCAGGAAGCGTGGATTGGGAACCGACTGACTTAACTTTGCAATTTAGAATTACCGAAGATGGGGTTAATTTTTTGAATGTATCATTTAAAGGAATAAAACCTGATTTATTCAAGGAAGGCCAAGGCGTAGTGGCGGAAGGCAAGATGGGGGATGAATTTTTTGCGCATAATTTGTTGGTGAAGCATTCGCCTGAATATAGCTCTGAGGAGCATAAAGATGATAAGGCTAGCTATTATAAAACCTTGCAAGAAGGACTTTAGCGAGGGATAGATCTATTTTATTGATTATTATCGGGAAATAGTTAAATTTTCTTTGTGGAAACATTGATTTTACCAACTACTCGGCCTATCACGCTCACTTCATCAAGTTTATATTCTCTTTTAGGATAGGTATCGTTTCTAGGAATTAATAACAGGCATTCTGATTGCTGTGATAATCGCCTAACATAGGGCACTTTATCCACTTTCATTAGGTATATAGCACCCTCTTTAATTGGATTATTAGATGAGGTATCTTTTCTTCTCCCTTAATATCAGGCTCCATGGCGTCTCCGATGATGCTAAAAATATCCGGTACAAGCAGGTCTTTTTTATTGATTATTATAGGGAAATGGTTAAATTTTCTTTGTGGAAACATTGATTTTACCAACTACTCGGCCTATCACGCTCACTTCATCAAGTTTATATTCTCTTTTAGGGTAGGTATCGTTTCTAGGAATTAATAACAGGCATTCTGATTGCTGTGATAATCGCCTAACATAGGGCACTTTATCCACTTTAATTAGGTATATAGCACCCTCTTTAATTGGATTATTAGATGAGGTATCTATAATAACCTTTTCCTCTCCCTTAATATCAGGCTCCATGGCGTCTCCGATGATACTAAAAATCTTCAACACTGGCTCTGTGGCGGATATTCCTAAAAAAGATAAAAAATCTTTAGGAATCGTATATTCATTAGCAAAATTACCCTGTTCATCAACTAGCCCGATAGTGCATTTATTAAAATTAATTTTTATTACAGGCTCGTCTAGCATATCTAGTCCTTCAAAATGACCAGCATTGCTGTGGTGAATATCTAGTTGGTTTTGATTGCTGATGAGATTGATGCCATATACTTTTTCAATTTTCGATAGATTACCAAAATTTGGTTGATGCTCGTTCCTTTCCCACCCGCTTATCTGGCTAGGACTTTTTAATCCTAGGCTGTGGGCAAACTCAACTAAAGTTAACTTTTTACTTTTTCTCAGCCCACGAATTTTATCTCCTACCGCGTTTTTAAATTTATCCAATGATTTGCTAATAAAAGATTAACAATTTCTTTATTTTTAAAATAATTAGTGAAACATTGAAGTTATGGTTTACATTTTCACTATCTATATTATTAAACTAATAAAAAACTAACTTACTAATTTTAGTATATATAGTAGCTATAAGTTTATCAAATACAAAATTTTACTAAAGAATAGTTTTGAGTGGGGAAGATAGATTTATAGGTTTCAAAAATTTATACTAAAATCAGATATTATATATTAAATATCGGCTAGTAGGTGGTGGTCACTTTCGGTTAAACTAAAATCAAAAATAGCGAAATTTTCTTGTAAATGATTAATTGAAGAGGCCTTTGGGAGCTCAACTAATCCTAGCTCTAATCCCCATCTAAGAGCTATTTGAGCGGGTGTTTTGTGATGATAAAGGGCAATTTTTTGCAAAACATGATGGGTAAGTTTTTTCCCTCTAGTAAGCGGGGTATAGGCTTGAACGATAATTTCATGTGACGAACAAAAGTCTAATAATTCTTTTTGATATAAAAAAGGTGAAAATTCTATTTGATTAATCACCGGTTTGATTTGATAACGGCTAAATAGGCTTTGTAAATGATGTTCAGTGAAATTACTAACCCCAATAGATCGTACTAATCCTTGAGCTTGCAATTTAATTAAATCACCCCAAGCGCTTATATAGTTGCTATCAGCAGGCCAGTGAATCAGGTAAAGATCTATATAATCAAGAGAAAGCTTGCTTAAACTTTCATGAAAATCTTTCATCACAGAAGTGAGCCCAGTATGCCATAATTTAGTGGTGATAAATAATTCCTCACGCTCAATTGAGCAGTCTTTTATTGCTCGCCCAATGGCACTCTCATTTTCATAAATGGTGGCTGTATCTATCAACCGATAACCTATATCAATCGCCGATAATACCGCGTTATAGGCATTTTGTTCTAGTAATTTGTAGGTCCCTAAGCCTAACTTAGGTATTTTATAATTATCTGATAAAAGATAATAGTTTTGTGAAGAATTAGCATAATCATTCATTTTAAATTATATATGAAAATATTATTTATCTATTTATTAGTAAACTTATAGCTAATTATGAGGACTTTTTTATTAAATAAGAAACTATCTTATGACGATTAAAAATTATAGTGCCCAACATGAAAAATGCTAAAGGGTAAAGTAATAATAATGTGAATCCCTGTAGAAAAAAAATCATTATTAAAAGAGATAAAACACCTACTAACCTTTCTACATTTCGCTTAGCATATTTTAGGTATGTTATAACCGCAAGGGTCATTAAAATCAAAAAACCTTGACTAGTAAGCAAGAAATAATATTTAGGATCTAATTTCATATACTTCATAATCAGCAAGATAAGTATATTTATAGCGGCTGAAAAAATAATCGCTCCAATAGGATTTTTATTCGCCGATTTAGTAGTATAGCTAACAAAATTAGGTAACAATTTACTAATAGCCGCACTGTAATAAACCCTAGAAATAGAGTAAGTCCATGCATTAGCACTAGCAATTAAAACGAATATTAAAGTTGATAGCAAAACAGGGTGAGCAATGTTAGTAGCTAGTATCTCACTTAACCCTGATATGCCGCTAATCTTAAATCCAGATAAATTAATTAAAGATAAAGTGGCCGCTAAAGAAAGATAAATCACAGTAATAATTAAATAACCAGCCGTATAAATCCTAGGAATCATACGATGAGGATTTTTAATTTCACCAAAGCTAAAACTCATATTTTCAAACCCTAAAAATGCCCAAAACAAAATAGCTGAAGCCTGCCAGAATTGATCAAATCTAAAACTATAATCAGCTAAATTAGCGTTTATCAACGTCCAATCAATAAACTGCCAGCTGATGACAACTATTATTCCAATTAGTATAATTACCAGCCAAACTAAAATACTATTTAAAAATCCTAAAAACTTAATCCCCCATAAATTGATAGTATGAGATAAAATAATAACTAAAATAGATACCTCAAGAGTGAACTGAGGAGCATCTAAAAAGTCTGCTATATATGAGCCAGCCACCAAATATAAGGCAGGAGAGCCCACAAAATAACAACTACAAAGCAATAGCAACACCCCTCCTTTAGACCACTGACCAGTTGCCATAGTGGCATAAAGGTAAATTCCCTCAGTTTGTGGATATTTTTTACCTAAGCTGGCCATAACTATAATTAGTAGGGGTATTACTAATGATAAAAATAACCAACTTAAAAAAGCAGTAATAGACCCAGACGCTTCTATCGCCAAGGCAGGCAGGGAGAAAATTCCTGATCCAATAACTAAAGTTACCACCATAGCGATACCCCCAGTTAAGCCTAGTGTGCGGGTTAATGCCATATTAATATATAATTTATTTTTTCAAAATTGATATGTATAGTTAGCCGATAGGGGCAAAGCATCTATTATTATTGTTGATATTATTTTATCAAAAATGACGTAACAATTATAATGATTTATTATTGCTTAAGCTATGTTAATGATTATTAATGAAAATATATTATTTATTTTTAAATTTATACTTGAATAAAATAGATAAATACTTTATATTAATGGGGATAAACTTTAATAACATTACTATCCTACCCAAATAGCGAGGGCGAGTTTAGATATTAGCTAAAAAAAGCTAATCTTGGCAATTAACGATAAATATATTAATAATGGCAAAAAAAGGGCACCGCAATCAAGTTAAATTAAAAAGTAGTGAGAGTCCTCACATATACTATCTATCAAAAAATAAAAATAATACTTCACAAAAACTAGAATTGAAGAAGTTTGACCCAACACCTAGTGTTCGCAAACATGTTCTTTACAAAGAAATAAAATAGCTATGTCTTATAGATGTATGATTAGTGGGAAAAGGCCTTTAGTAGGCAATTCAGTATCTCACGCAAATAACAAAACTAAGCGTCGGCAAAAACCAAATTTAATCAATAAAAGCTTTTATGTGCCAGAGTTTAAACGCACCTTAAAACTAAGAATTTGTCAAAATATCCTCAGAACTATTGATAAAAATGGAGTAGATCGAGTTTTGAAGGATCATGGAAAAAAATGGTCTGACTTTATTTAAAATCGATTTATCATTTATTTAGTATCTATTTATTTTTTATTTATATGATAATTCGAAAAGGACAAATAAATTTTAGTTTATATTATGGGGCTGGTAGATAAACAACTTAGCGTTTTAGAATTAAAACAGGCGTTAAATAAATTTGATGATATCATATTTAGTGATAGTTTCAGAAATAATATTGCTGAATCAAAAAACAACGATAAAGATAAAGAAGTTGAGTTAACCAATCAGCTAAGCTTGGCATTAGCCTTTGCTAAAATGGGATTGGAAGCATTTGATGATGATCAGCAGATATCTTTAAAGGTAAAATCTTTAGATAAATTAGTGCCTATCAGTAGGCTAGCCACCACTGAAGAAGAAGGGATAGATAGCTTGTTAGCTAATGAGATACCTAAGATGGCTACTAAATTGGAAGAATCTTTACCTGATGATAAAGAAAGCTATGATAATTGGCAAATTAGCTTAAACAAGCTAAGCGAGATGTCAATGCAAAGATTAGTAAAGATAGTAGAATACGACAGACTTACCCAAAAGAGCTTGAACAAACTGGTTGGCTATATTCAACCTATTTTAGATGATAAACTGAAATTAAGTAAAAAGGTGGCTAAGGCCAGCGAAGATTTAAATAGCACACTTGCTGTGTTGGTACAAGAATTAGCAGATTTTAATCATTTAGCTAATGGTTTGACCGGAAATTTAACTAAATTGGTGGGTAGTACAGATTTTATTTCTAGCATATTTTTTGAATTATCTAGCCTTATTATCAAAATCAAAAATCAATCACTATTAGCAAAATAAAACCCTAGATTAGCTATGCAATATAGCTAATGGTTTATTTTTACTGCTAGGAATCAATTATATCTGACATATTTAGCACTAATTCTAATAGCCTTTCATGGCTGGCTATTTCTAAATCATCGGGAACTTTTTGCCCAGCGCTCAAGAAAAGCAGAGGCATTTTGAAGCGAATCATATGATTTAGCATTACTCCATAGGTAGTGGCTTCATCTAGTTTAGTGAAAATAGTTCCTGCGATGTCGAATTTAGCAAATCTTTTAGTGATATTGGATATATCTTGATCTTTGGTAGTGGCGTTTAGGACTAATATATTTTTAATATTACCTAGGTTGGCCAAGGCGTGCTGGGTTTCATCAAGTAATTTTGCGTCTCTATGAGAAGAGCCGGGGGTATCGATGAGGATCAAATTACAATCACGCATAGATTTCAAGGTAGATTTTAAATCACGAAAACTACCCACACTACGAAAGGGAACTTTAATTATTTTGGCATATTCTTTAAGTTGGTTCTCGCCCCCTATACGAAAATTATCAAGAGAGATTAAACCTACTTTTAAGGATTTATCTTTTAATTTTGCCATAGTAGCTAATTTGGCTATAGTAGTGCTTTTACCTACTCCGGTTACGCCAACTAGACTAAATATATTTTTTGAATTTTTTGGCAAATCATCAAATATATTTTTAACTATAGTTGATTGAATGAAGATTCGGGCAGTAAATAGTTTAAGATATTCATGGTCTTCGAAATTAGCAGAAGAGACTTTTTTTTGAATTTCCTCAATGACTCTTTGAGTAAATTTTTCTTCAACTCCATTAATAGTGAGCTGTTGATAAATGGAGATAAGATTTTCGTGCCAATCTTTATCATAAAATGGTTGTTTTTGATGAACGATAGACTTGATAATACCTTTTAATTCCACAATTTCTTGTCTCATGTGTTGTAGCTCAGAGTTTTGAGAATTATCAATTGATACTCGATCACTAAGTTCGTTAATCATATCTTTAACTTCAAACATTTGGTCTTGCCAATGAGGTTTAGCGTCTATTTGTTGCTCAGGCAAGCTAGATATGGAGGCTTTATTTTGATAGTTATAAGTAGGAGAAATAGTGCTAGCTGGTTCATTAAGGTTGTCAACATCAGATAATGACCCTGCTTGTGCTAAGTTAGCTACACCTTGATTATCATCAGCTGGAGAAGCCACAATTTCAATCATTTCTTTAGCAAATATACCAAAAGAGCCAGTTTTTTTACGAATTTTTCTAGATGAAATAATTAAGGCATTATCACCATATTGATTTTTTATTTGTTGAATGGCGTCATCAATAGTGGGGGCGACAAACTTACGTGTTTCCATGTTGTTTTGTTTTTGAAATAATAAATTGATTTACTAAATTAATTTTTTGATGGCTCAAGTTAAATTTATTTATAGATATACTGTTGTGTTATAATGATTATGCTAAAATTATGCCTTAGCTAGCAGCATTAAACAGCCAAAAATATATAAGTTCTAAGGAGCAGATAACATTTATTATGCAGCTCCGCTAGTCATTATTTTAGGAGATTGTAGCAGTTCATCAGGAGCGTTTATCACGCCGATATTTTCAATTCTCACATCAAATGGCACCTCGTTATGGGATAGAACCACTAACCCAGCTATCATGCGTTCGGTTAATTTTTTAAAATGGACTCTTATTTTAGGGCTAGTTAAAATTAGTGGTTGGCTATTGGTTTTTTGAAATTGGTTTAACGCCGCTTCCACCGTAGTAATAATTAATTGAGCTTTAGTTGGAGCTAACCCAAGGTAAGAGCCTTGCGGCGTATCTTTGATGCTATCAGCGATAGTTTTTTCCATATTATAATCTAAAGTCATCACGGTAAGAACTCCCTCATTATTGATATATTGTTTAGTTATCACCTTATCTAAGGATTGACGTACAAATTCTATTAATAAATCTGGTACTTTAGTATGAGCTCCATAATCAGAAAGCGTCTCTAAGATAGTAGGGATGTTACGAATAGATATGCCCTCTTTTAGTAATCCTTGCAAAACTCGTTGCACAGCACCAAGAGATAATATATTAGGCACAAGGTCTTCAACTAATTTAGGTTGATCAATAGCGGTTTGATCTAGCAATTTTTGCACATCTTGTCTTTGTAAAAATTCGTAGGCGTTAGTTTTAATGGCTTCAGTTAAATGAGTGGTGATGACAGTGGGGATATCTACCACTGTATAGCCAGCGATTTGGGCATTTTCTTTTTCGGCATCGTTAATCCAGATAGCGGGCAAGCCGAAGGCTGGTTCAAGCGTTTTTTCTCCTTCTAATTCTTTATCAACTTCTCCCGCTTGCATGGCTAGTAGGTGATTAAGCGACATTTCACCATGACCTACCTCAATACCCTTGATTAATATGCTATAGTGCCCCGCTTCTAAATCTAGGTTATCCTTTATGTGCACAGCAGGCACTACAAATCCATAATCTAAAGCAACTTGTCGCCTTATCGCTTTAATTCTTTCTAACATTTCCCCATCTTGATCAGAATCAACTAAAGGAATAAGCCCATATCCTAATTCTAAACCTAGCGTATCTAGTGGTAATAAATTGCTGATATCTTCTGTTTTTTCAATTCCTGGTTGTTCTTCTTCAGCTTTAGCTTGAGCTAGTTCTAATTTCGCTTTTTGCTTTCTAAAATTGCTCCAAGCTAGAAATAAAAATAAACTACCTAATAATAAAAAAGGAAATTTAGGTGTATCAGGAATAATAGTAAGGCTAACTACTGCTATACTAGCCGCGGTTAGTATTTTATAATTACCAAATACTTGAATATTAAAATCTAGACCTAACCTATTTTTTCGCCCTGCTTTAGAAACTGTGATACCAGCTGCAGTAGATACTATTAAAGCAGGAATTTGGGTTACTAACCCATCACCAATAGTTAAGATGGTAAAATGAGATAAAGCTTTGCCAATAGGCATATTATATACCAACATACCAATAACTAACCCCCCTACTATATTAATAAGAGTGATGATTAAACCAGCAATAGCATCTCCTCTAACAAATTTACTAGCACCATCCATCGCTCCGAAAAAATCTGATTCTTGCTGAATCTTTAACCTTCTGTCTTGAGCTATTTTATCATTAATCACGCCAGCATTTAAATCAGCATCTATAGCCATTTGTTTGCCGGGCATAGCATCTAACGCAAATCTAGCGGCTACTTCCGCTATTCGGCCAGCACCTTTGGTGATAACTATAAAATTGATTAATACCAAAATCAAAAATACTATGAAGCCAACAATATAATCACCTCCGATGATGGTTGAGCCAAACGCCTTTATTATTTGGCCAGCGGCGTTATCAGTGGTATTACCATTTAATAAAATTAACCTAGTAGAAGCGATATTTAATGATAACCTAAAGAGAGTGGAAATTAATAAAATACTGGGAAAAGTTGAAAAATCTAGTGGCTCTATGGTATAAAGAGCAACGAATAAGATGACGATAGTTATCGTAATATTTATCGCAATTAGCATATCCACCAAAAATGGGGCAATGGGCACCAACATAATTAAGAGTATACCTAGTACGCCTATAGCTAGCCCTAACTCTGAATTAAAAATGCTTTTACGAAATGATAATTGCTTGAACATGGATTTATTAAACCTATTATTTTATATTAGAGGTTTATATTTCTAAAGTGTTATTTGTAATGTTAATAAATTAGTTAATCACTGATTTGAAGCATTATATGTGCCAACTATTAATTTATTTAATGAACAATCACAGTTTAGCTTGATGGGTAAAATCGTTTTTCAAGGAGTAACTAAATCTTATCATAAATCTAAGGTGGTGATAGATGATTTATCTTTTACTTTAGATTCAGGGGGATTTAATTTTTTAGTTGGCCAAAGTGGGAGCGGTAAAACCACAATTTTGCACCTAATTCACCTTTCAGAAGTGCCAAATAGTGGTAAAATTATGATAGATGATACCATCATTAATCGGCAGACTAATCTAACTAATCACCGCACTAAAATTGGCTATGTTTTTCAAGATTACCGCCTTATTGAAAAGCAAACAGCTACTTTTAATATCAAACTTCCTTTATATATATCAAAAATAAAACGTAGGGATAGAATTAAGTTTTTTGATAAAACAGTAGCTAAATTATCAATAGAACATCTATTAGATAAAACTGTTGAAAGCCTGTCAGGAGGGGAAAAACAGTTAATTTCTATTGCTAGGGCGATAGTGACTAATCCTAAAATTTTATTGATTGATGAGCCCTCTGCACATCTAGATAGGAAGAATTCTTTAAAGATATTAAACGTTTTGATGGGTATTCAATCTTTGGGGGTGACCTTGATTTTAGCAACTCACGATATTGAGCTTATTAAGGCTAGCGAAGGGTCGAGAATAATGATTTTAAAAAATGGAAAGATAGAATTTAAAAAGATTTAAGATGGAGCATCTAAAAAAACAACTTTACTATCAGGCAAGTGTAAATTGGCGAGCTATTTTAAGTGCCATTATATTGGTGAGCGCAACTATTTTTATTATAGGTTTTTTGATTTTAGGGGTGCGTAATTTTTTAACTATTAGCGGGCGTTATTTTGATCAACGCTATTATAGTTTTTTATTAAATAAAGATATTACACCCAAAGAAGTTTTGTCATTGGAAACATCTTTACAGGAATTATTATCTGAAGATGAAATAGATAGTTATACCAGGCAAGAGCTATTTGATGATTTCACTAAAGATATGAATATTGATGGATTGGTTTTTGAGCAATCTTTAATTGAGCTGGGGGGGGCGATTGATTTTGTGATTACTAAGCCTACTAGCGAGCAAATTAAATTTATTGAGGAATTAGCTGATAATGAGGTAGTAGCTAGTGTGGTGAGTAATGATTCTTTTACTGAGGAGGTGGTTAATTTTTTAAATATTTTTAGAAGATTGGTTTATATTTTCATCGCCCTAGTTGTGGTAGGCTCAATATTGAGTATTTATATAGTGATACAGCTACTTGTTTATTCCAATAGTAAGGATATAAAAATAGTACGTTCTTTGGGCGGGAGCTGGCTATTTATTCTTAATCCTTTTTTGGTATTGGCTTTTTTAATTATAGTAGCGGGATATTCGGCAGCAATTTTTTGTAGTTGGTTGATATTTCAGTTTAGCCATGCTTTTTTTGCACGGTTAGATTTATTGGCTTATTTACCGGTAAGGTTTAGTTTTTTTAGTTTAGAGGATATAATAAATTCATTTTTGGTAGCTTTAATATTAGGCATGTCTAGTGCTTATTTTGCTGGGAGAAGGGTGCTTAACACTATTGATGCTTTATGATTATGAGAAATTTTTTTAGTTTAGTTAGATTAGGATATTTAATTTTTGCTATTTTAAGTGTGATGGGCTTAAGGCAAAATGTTGACGCTAGTACTGTTGATCATCATCAACAAAAAGCAAAAATTTTAACTAGTATTCGCCAGAGTCAGTCAAGAATCATCAATATGCAATCTAGTTTAAAGTATTTAAATAATAATATTACTACGTTAGAGCAGCGTATTTTTTCACTAGAAAAGCAAATAAGTTTTTTAGAAAATGACTTGATTGAATTGAGGGGTCGGCAAGTAATTATTACCAAATCACTAAAAGATAATCGTATTAAATTAAAAAAGGAACTCAAGTTGTTAATTACCTATCATAAATCTAGCCAACAGAGCATTTATCCTGATTTTGATTTTTTTCGTAAATTTTTTCGTAATAATAAAATTTTAAAGCAAATAACTCGGCAAACTAAAAATGATATAAATAATTTTGAAAAATTAAAGATAGATTTAGCCGATAGTGAAGTTAAATTGGCTTACGCTCATCAAGCATTAGACGGAAAAATAACAGAAACTAATCTTGTTAGAGACGAGATGTATGTTGAACAAGAGCAAAAACTTATTTTTTTAACATTGCTAGAAGAAGAAAAGCAAGAAAGTATCACTTCAGCTAAAATTATTGATGCCCAAATAAAAAATGCTCTAGCGGTAATAAATGCTAAAAAGGCTAAACAGCAAGATATAGACAAAACAAACGATAAAGCAAATAAGGTAGCATCTAATAAAAAAAAGCCTAACAAGATTAGAAAAAAAAGCCTGCCTTTACCGATTAAGGGGTTGTTACTACAAAATTTTGGAGCAAATGCCCCCGATGATCTTAAGAGTTATCAAAGGGGGGTATTAATTAGCGTTGATAGTGCTCAAGAGGTGGTCACTAGTATTTTAGATGGAATAGTAATTGCGATTAAACCAGCAAAAGATAGTCTTTACACGGTGGTGGTGGATCATGATTTAGGTGTTTATTCTGTTTATAGTTTGTTGAGCGAAGTTAAAGTTAAAGTTGATCAAAAGATTAAGCAAAGTGCAGAGTTGGGGGTTATTTCTAGCGGCAATGCAGTGGGGGGGAGAATTTTTTATTTTGAATTGCAAATCGGCTATCAGGCAGTTAATCCTAGTTTGTGGTTGATAAAAGGGGGGTGGAGGTAGCTTTAATGATTGATGGTTATAGGAGAAAGATCTAGTGGTAGACGTTGATAAGGGCCTTTACCAGCTAGCTAGTGATTATTTTCAAGGATTGTCACCGCTCGAATTTGGTGAGGTAGGAGCCGATGGTTCAGCAAGATTAATGTATTGGTTTAGGCATGGTAGCCGGATTTGTTTGGGGGTGAAATATGATGATATTTCGCTTAACTTAAGATATATAGCCTATGCCAAGCATTTCGGGGATAGGGGGTTGTTAGTGCCGAAAATACTTAAAATTTCATCGGATAATAGCAGTTATCTAACCAGTTATTTAACTGGTCAAACTTTAGCTGAGCAGTTGAAGGGGCTTAATGAGGATAAGATTTTACCTATTTATAAACAAATAATTCCTTTGTTAATGGGATTTTATAAAGAGGGTAAATCGTTATTTAATGATGAGCCTGTTAGGAAATTTGATCGCTCACTCTATAAAAGAGATTGGGATTATTTTATCACTGAATTTGTGAATTATCTTAATTTTAATCAATTGCTGCCAGCTGGTATTGAGCAGGCGTCTGAAAGGCTGTTATCAAGACTTAGTTTATTTAATAATCAAGGGTTTGTGCACCGAGATTGTCAAGCAAGAAATATAGTGAGCCATCAAGAAAAGTGGTGGTTTATTGACTTTCAAGATGGAATGTTAGGCCCTGTTAGCTATGATTTAGCTAGTTTATTATTTGGTGGCTCCAGTGCTTTGAATTTTAGCCAAAAGAAGGTTTTATGGGATTATTATTTAACACAAGACAGTTATGCAAATAAGAGAGATGAATTTTTCCATATGGCACTAATTAGGCGTTTAAGATCTCTAGGCACTTACGCCAAGTTAGGAATAAGACAAGGCAAGGCAAATTTTTTAGGACGTTTGCCAGATGTGATAGATGATTTGATAAATTTAAGAAATGAGGCCGATATATTAGCTGAGTACCAACCAATATTTGATTTTCTGGCTATTTGCCAAACAAAGCTCAATGATTAGTTTATTATCGACTAAAAAGTAGCGAGAAAATAATATAGTATAATATGATGTTAGCTTTGTTTGCGTAAGCTTTGAATGGTGGTTTGATAATTATTACTATTAAATATAGCCGATCCCGCTACAAGAACATCAACACCCGCTTTAATTAAATTAGCAGAATTATTAATAGTAACTCCCCCATCAATTTCTAATCTAACTAATGCACCAGTTTTTTGTGAATAATCATTAATAATCTGGCGAGCTTTGCATATTTTTGGATAAGATGATTCAAGAAACTTTTGCCCACTAGCTCCAGGATTAACTGACATAAGAACCACATAATCTAATAGCTCCAAAGTATGCTCCAAAATATCAAGTGGGGTCGCGGGGTTAAAGACCAATCCAGCCCCACAACCAGCTTGCTTTATCAATCTTAAACTGCGATCAACATCTGAAGTAGCTTCAGGGTGAAAGCTTATCAAATCAGCTTTTGCATCGGCAAAAGCAATAATTAATTGATCCACAGGTTTTGCCATGAGATGCACATCAAAAAGCAAGTCATGCTTCACTTTAACCAAAGATTTTAATGTAGAAGGGCCAAAAGTTAAGTTAGGCACAAAATGATTATCCATAACATCAAAATGTAGCCAATCGGCATTAGCTTGAGCAATCTTTGTCACTTCTTGGGCTAAATTTGCTAAATCACCGGCTAACAAACTAGGGGCAATTATAGTTTTAGGTTTAGCTAACATTAATTTTTTTTATTGAGAAGTTGTAACGCTATCGATGCTACCTTATCTACACTAAAACCAAAGTGCAAAAATAGTTTATCAGCAGGAGCAGAAGTTCCAAAATCGTCTATCCCAATAACTTTACCGAGAGAGCCGACATATTTATACCAAAAAACCGAACTACCCGCCTCAATCGCTAAAATGGGTATATCGTTTGGTAAAACTTGTTTTTTATATGCCACATCCTGCCGATCAAATATAAATGTAGATGGCATAGAAACTACTCGAACGTTAATATTTTTTTCATTTAGTAAAGCTTGAGTTTTCATCGCTAATGACACTTCAGAACCGGTAGCAAGCAAAATTAGCTGCAAGGAGTCTTTTTTTTCTTCTTTTGTGTCTCGTAAAATATATCCCCCCTTAGAAATATTTTTAATTTGCGTTTCATTGCGGGCAATAGCCGGCAAATTTTGTCTTGATAATAATAAAGCAGTGGGGTGGTCATTATTTTCTATGGCCATCAACCAAGCGATAGTAGTTTCTAAGCTATCACATGGCCGCCACACATCTAAATTAGGAATTATTCTTAATGAATTAGCCTGTTCGATAGGTTGATGGGTGGGTCCATCTTCTCCTAGGCCGATAGAATCGTGGGTGAACACAAAAATTACCCGTTGTTTCATTAGAGCTGAAAGCCTAATCGCTGGGCGTGCATAATCAGAAAAAACTAAAAAAGTACCCCCAAAAGGCAAAAACCCGCCATAGGTGGATAATCCGTTCATAATGGCCGACATGCCAAATTCACGAACCCCATAGCAAATATAATTACCTGTTTTAAATGGTGGGGCAAAAATTTTTGCGTCTTCCCATAAAGTTAAATTAGAAGCACTTAAATCGGCTGATCCGCCAATAAATTCAGGTAGATGTCCAGCTAGCAAATTAATCATTTGTTGGCTAGCTTTTCTTGTGGCTATATCCGTTTGCTCATTGGATACTTTTTTTACCAGAGAAGATGATAATTCTGGCCAGTTAGGCGGTAGCTGATTATTTTGACGACGCACCAATTCTTTTGCCAATTTTGGATATTTGGTTTGATAATCAACAAATATTTTTTGCCATTGATTGACTAATTCATCACCTTGTTTAGTGTTATCCCAATAATCTTTAATATCATCAGGCACCTCAAAAGGAGCAAAAGGCCACGATAAATTTTTCTTAGTTGCCTCAGCTTCTTTTGCTCCTAGGGGCGCTCCATGTATTTTCGCCAAACCAGCACTATGGGGGCTACCCTTGCCGATAACAGTTTTACAAATAATTAAACTAGGTTTGCTATCTTCGCTCTTTGCTTTGATGATGGCATTATGTATCTCTTCTTTATCATGGCCATCAATAATGCCTATTACCTGCCAGCCATAGCTGCTAAATCTTTTAATACTATCATCGCCTAGCCAACCCTTTGTATCTCCATCAATGGATATTTGGTTGTAATCATAAAAAGTAATCAATTTACCCAACTTCCATAATCCAGCTAAAGAGCTTGCTTCATGGGATATTCCTTCCATCACGCAACCATCGCCTAAAAATACGTAGGTATAGTGATCTATTAGCTTAAATTTATCACGATTAAATTCATTAGCTAATAATTTTTGTGCTAATGCCATCCCTATAGCTGCCGCTAAACCCTGACCTAATGGTCCGGTGGTGGTTTCTACTCCTGGAGTTAATTTAATTTCTGGGTGACCGGGAGTTTTGCTGCCTAGTTGTCTAAAATTTTGTAAATCCTCTTTACTTAACTGATAGCCAGATAAATGTAGCAAAGCATAAAGTAGCATAGAGCCATGGCCATTAGAAATAATAAATCTATCGCGATTCCACCAAGAGGGGTTATTAGGGCTATGATTTAAATGATTCTTCCACAATACTTCAGCTATTTCTGCCATACCAAGAGGCATGCCAGGATGGCCAGACGCGGCCTTTTCAATAGCATCAATACTTAACGCACGGATAGCATTTGCATATTTTGACATTATTATAGAGTTTTATTATGTTTTATTAATTTTATTAGTATGAAGTTTTATTATGTGGCCCCAAAAGACAGTTTTAAGTTAAGTTATATAAATATTAGATGACACTTTATTAATTATGCTAGCATAAATGTTTTTTTAATAAAGTCAGCTTGAATTTTAATTTATGATGTGTTATGCCAACTGGACGTTGTATTTTAAAATAGTAACTAAACCTTAAACGTTAATATAAATGAAAATTATTATTTCAAAAATAAGTTTTTTAGGGGTATGCCTGTTTATTTTTGCATCTTGTAGTTCTTCTGATAAAAGTGCTCCATATGTACCTAGTAATATCCCTGATAAAGTGAAAATGCCTGATTGGATTTTTAGTCCTAGTATTGATAGCGGCATAGCCGCGGCTCAATGTGTTATTTTTTCTGGTAATATATCATTGGATCAACAAGAGGTTACCGCTAAAGGAAGAGCCTCTTTAGCTCAACAGGTTAATGTGCGAGTTAAAGTTATGGATAAGGTTTTTCAAGATAAAACAGAAGTAGACGGAAAAGTTTCTGCCGGTAATGTGTTTCAAAATGTATCTACACAACTTACTGATGAAATTATCGTAGGCTCAAAATTAATTCGCACCGATTTTGGCGAAATAGATAAAACTACTTATTTATGTGGTATGGTAGCGATTAGCCCTGAGGAAACTAAAAAATTATTTGATGCCATCGTAAACGATGCAAAAGCACCTAGCACCAATGCTCAAGATAAAGATATCTTGTATCAAGAATTTAAAGCCTATAAAGCTCATCAAGAATTATCAACAGCGTTAGGAGAAGCACCTGCGAAATAGATAAACTAAGATTAACCTCGCTTACTTAACTGATAATCATTATCTTTTAAGTAAGGTGAGCAACTTTTTTATGGGTGCTTTTATAGTGAAAAGAAGCGTCAGCTAGCCGAGCTGAAAATATTTCTGATGGCAAACAGCTTACGTAATCCACATTTATTTCATTGTAGAATCTTGTATCTTGGGCGTCTTGGCAGTAGTTTGTGAAAATTCCTATAGTTGCTTTATTATTGTATTTACGTATTTTTTTCGTCGCCATCTCAATTAGGGGGGCAGTGCTTGCCAGATCCAAGCTCTTAAATGGATCTTTTTGTAAGATAAGATTGCGGTGATAAATATCATAAATTAAACCACTACGATCTGTTGATAGACCCAATAAAGACTGAGTTAGACTTGGTACATCAAAACAGATATGATCAATTTTTCCTGCAATTTTATCAATTTCTAAAGCTAATCTAGGGATATTAATCAGGGCACCTATTTTAATATTAGATTTAAAATTCAATTCCTCTTCAACTTTTTTGATCTCATCAGTTAATATTTCTTTTATTAATAATATCTCCTTATAATGCATAGCGTATGAAATAAAAACGTTAGTATGGCTACTCATTCCATAAGAATTATAGCAGTTGAATATAGCTTTAACTAGGGCTATTACTTGACTCTTATATAGATCAGGATAAACCAAGGCTAGCCGACAGCCTCTAAAATCTGAATCTTTATAGATATAATTGGCCGACTGATTAGCCATAGTTTCTAATTTTTGTGGATTAGTTTCTAATGGATTATTATTATTATTATTATTATTATTATTATTATTATCAGTAGAGAAAAAATTTTTTAGGGCTATATCTACTAATTTTATATAACAATTTTTACCATTTACGACATGAAGGATTTTTTCAAATTCTTTTGTTTGATGTTTAATTAATGATAAAAAACTTAACTCTTTCATCTTTTCATCATCTGATGAAAAAATACGCCGAGCTTCGTAAATGCTAGTATGATCATTAAATAGTTTGTTGCTATCAAAGATACAAATCGGATTAGTTTTAGTTAAATCATTTTTTTTAACATCCTCAATAGAACCAGCATTAACACAGATTGCTAACTTGCTATGCTCATTTATGATTTGTTGCACACGCCAGAAATATTGATCGAGTTTGGGCAATCTTGAGGGCTGTCTACCTTGATAAATATTGCCCGTTTTTCCATCAATAGAAACTATATGGCCTTCTTTTAGGGTTATATCATTGATTGATAGTATTTTTTTGGAAGCATCAAATTTTAATTTATCACAAATTAAATAAGGAATTCTATGGTCCTCGGAGAAGGGCACACATTTACTTAAAAAAGTTTTTCTAGTAGTAATAAATCCAGCCACCTTTTCAGATAAAAGAGAATTTTCTGGTTTTGATTCTAATTTTATAAATATGCTCTTATTACCTGCCTGATAATTAATGTTTACCTCCTTTTTACTAAAAGCTAAGGGGCCACTGGCGGTGCCACATATCATTGGAATGGCGGAGGTCAAAATATCTTTCTTGTCTCTAGGGATAGTGATGTGTTTAAATAATTGTGAAATATCGGTGGGGGTTATTTTTTCTAATAGCTGTTTAGAGGAAATTATCTTTTGATCTATCATATCAGAAAAAATTCTTAACTTAGCGGTGATATCTATATCTAGATTTGATGTATGCAATAACCATAGTTTATCATCTTGCACCAAAAATTCGATTTGTTGAGGATACTTAAAATGATATTCTAAAATTTTAATAACGCTCGCTAATTTATTATAGACTTCGGGAAAGTTTTTGGAAAAATTTTTGGGTAAGTCTTTGGACTCATTTTCATCAGTGACAGAATCATTATTTCCCAAATGATTATCATTGCAATGACTTACCATCTTTTGAATAATAATTTTATTTTCACCGCTTACTTTATCACGACTAAAAGCAGAGCCTTTTGACCAACTACCAGAGAAGTGGGGATACAGCATGGCTTGCACGTGAATAGATATTTCCCATTCTTTATCATTATTGATTGATTTTCTACGCCAAAAATCGGTTAATATCTGAGAATCACAGTAATCGTAAATATATTCAATAATCCCCCAGAGCTGCTCAAAAGGATCTTCAGGCATATTTGTTAAGCGAGAACATTGTGTTTCTTTTGTGTCACTCATAGCTTGAGCAATCACCTTTTTATAGAGCGAGGCTATTTTTTGATAATCTTGGACATCAAGTTTTTTTTTGATTATTCCATTTTTACTAAAGGATACCCCTCTTAACGCTTTTTCAAAGATGGATGGATCAAGTCGGAAAATACGGCAACCATAATTTTTAATATGATTAATATAGGTATTCCAACAAAAATAAAAATCATTACAAACTCGGTTAAGCCGACTGATATTTTTATTATTTAACCCTATATAGCTGATAGACGAAAAAAGACCAGGAATTAATACCTTATCACTTGGTCTAACCGATAAAAAAAGAGGATTTTTCTCATCAGCAAATTTTTTAACACCAATAAAAGAAGATAATTTATTAATTGCATTTTTCACTTCTTTTTTGAGATTTTCTCTTTGTTCAGGATTATTTTTGTAAATAGAGAGAAAATGGCTGGTTAGGATGAAATTAGGAGGTACGGGCACTCCCATTAAAAGGAGCTCGCCTAAATTGGGATTTTTGATATGTCTGCTCTGTGGTAATCCATTTTTTTTAAAATTATCAATAGAAAAATAAAAATTTATCAGTGGGTTATCAGTATCGATAGCTTTATTATGCATATTAATTATTTCTTATAAATCTATAGTACATATTATATATTATAATACCCACTGCCATCTTTTGAGGATAACAAAAGGTATACTCCTATTGTATAGGTATTTAGACGGTATTTATTAAATAAAATTTGATGAAATACTAAAAATAAGGCAAATAATTATAGCGATAATTTGACCATAATTTAGAGTAATTTAATAATAAAACTAAGCTATGATGCTATGAAGGACGGTATATTTGATGAAAATAGGTAGGAATATATTGAGATTATTATTTAGAAATATTTAGTTGATAAATTTAAATATCAATTTGTTGATGAATAATCATCAAACAAAAGCCATTAATTACTTAAAATAACCCTATTATCAACGCGTAAGTCTAAATTTCTCCATCTTTTATCTTTAATTAATAGTGGGGCAGCACCTGATAAACGCTCTAATTGTTGCGAAATATTATTATAGGTGCCGTGAATAGTGATATTGGTATTATTTTTTTTAATAGTTATCAAAAAATCATAAGGATCACTAACATCAATCACAGCTACCTTATCTATCGGCAATAGCTTACTTTGTTTTAGGTGTTTAATCCAAGCTATCCCAGATTTAATTAAAATACTATCTAACCTAGTACCTAACACAACACGGTGAGGGGAAATTTTTTCTATTTTAATGAGTGGCAGATCGGTGAATAATTTTTCTTTTTTATAATCAATAAGAGTTAAGTCTTGATCGATTAGAATTTTTTTATCACCAAGCAGTAATACTGCCCAAGGCTGACGAGTTTTTAAAAAGTAACCTACTACTTGAGGAGGAAATTTTTTCAACTTAGCCTTAATCAGCCAAGGTTTATTGTTTAGTGAGGTGGTGGCGGAAAAACTATTTAATTCTTTAAAGTTAAGTTTATTATATTTATTAGTGATTTCGCTAGCAGTGTAAATACTATCATTTTTAAAAATAATATTTTTCGCAGGGGTAGACATTAAGTGAAAAGAATAACTTAATATTATTCCTAATAGTAAAGTAGTTAGTAAAATTAATGGCTCCCTTTTTTTAAAAAAAGAATTTTTTTTATTAGTAGGTTTGGGTATTTTGGGGGACGGATAAATAGTGCGGTGTTTGATGCGTTTTACCTTTTGCCGACCAAGGATTTTTTTAAAGCTACGATCGCGTGAATGTTGATTCAGCATGGAAGAATAGCTTTTATCTGCCAAGGCAGAGGTAGATTTTTTGGAGAACCAAAATTTCACTATTAGACGTGATGGATAAATACTATTTAAAGTCGATAATTTTTAAATCTTTAATAAACACTTCAAACTCTCCAAAGCTGGTCTGGCCATAAAATTTTGAGTTCATTAATAGTAATATTTCCACTTGCTGATCATCAATTAATTTCACTTTAGCAAGCATATGCCCATTATCAACTGCACTAGCAGGTCCTTCAATAGTGATGCGGTTAATTTTTTCGAAAGGAACGCTAACTTTAGCATGACCGAGCATACCTTCTAAATATATTTTGCCATTCCAGCTAATGCGATTACCATCAACAACAATTTTTAATACATCAGTGATAGTAGCAAAATAATTTTGGGCAGGCAAAGGGATATCAATAGAGCTCTCAGAAGAAGAGCCACCGCCGACAGCAAATAAATTAATAGATTGAGTTATAAAAATGCTTAAAAAGGCGATAAGTGATAAAGTAAATCTTAATTTTCTCATCATTATTTTGGGATTAAAATTCAGTTAAGTATTTTTTTAAAATTTTGTATTATTTATTGACTACTTAAAAGTTGTGTATTACGCTAAGGTGTTATGTTGTATGTACTGTATGAAACGTAAAAACATGTACATTAAAACTTATTATAATCATATTATTAGGTATAAAATTACCAATAATTAATAGAATAAAGATGAATCACAAATTAGCATATCATAACGCATTGCTACATTATAAATAATTAATATATTAATCTAGCGATCTCTTTAAAATATGCTCTACAGTATAAATTGTAAAAATATATTAGTCAAATTAATTAAAGATTCATCAATCATAAAATATGTTTAGTAGTTTTTTCACCGCTCTTTTTATTCCAGGAGACAAGCAATCTGAGGCGAGGAGGTATAAAATTAATTGGATATGGATTTTTTTAACCATACCTATATTGGCGGGAATTATTTATTTTGTGTTTAGCATGTATTATCAGGTATTTTGGGTGAAGCAAGATTTTAACAGGCTAGATGATTTAAATAGAAAAAATTTTGAGCGAAAAGACATAATAAATTATTATTTAGAGCGGAGCATAGATTCTTATATTGAATTTGATCGTTTAGAAATGATGCATCAAGGTTTATTGTCCTATATATATGATCCATATAAGAGCAATAATAGCATTAATAATGAGCTAGAACTTTTAAAAATAGCTAAAGATAAAGGATTATTAGCAGCGATAGATGCAGATTATGTGGAGGGGGTTAAAAACTATAAATATAATAAATTTGATGACTACTTGAAAGAACCACATAATCCTAAGGAAATAACACCTAGGTTGTGGCCAGTTAAAGGTTTTGTGGTGGGGGAGTTTGGTTCAATAGGCAATCAATTTTTAGGAAGTGGAGACCAATCGATAGGTATTTTACTGGGCACAAAAAAAGGAGGTTCGGTGGTGGCTAGCGCTAATGGAGTAGTATTTGATGCCGGTATAAGTGGTGCCCAGGGGGGAGTGGTGGAAATTTTTCATGGATTAGGTTTTGTGAGTCGATATTCTAATTTAAAGAATATAGTAGTTAAGCAAGGAGATAGGGTGAAAGGCGGGCAAAAGCTAGCCACAGCGCATGCTAGACCTGGGTTAGGCATATCTTACCTATATTATCAGATATTTTTATATGGCATTCCGCAAGATCCGGCCGTATATATTTTTTAAGACATATTTTTTAAGACATATTTCAATCGTGTATTAATAATGTTCAAATTTTTAAAAGAAAAAATCATAGGCACTCATAGTAGCCGAAAACTAAAAGAGTATAGCCTCATATTAGCTAAGATAAATGAGAAACGAGATTTGTATGATGGTTATAGTGCAGATGATGTAGCTAAAAAAACTGCTGAATTTAAAGAGAGGTTAACTAAAGGTGAGTCGATAGATTCTTTAATACCTGAGGCCTTTAGTTTGGTTAGATACGCCGCTAATCAATCATTGGGGCAAATACATTTTGATGTGCAGTTATTAGGGGGTTTAGCACTTCATTTTGGTAATATTGCGGAAATGAAGACGGGTGAAGGAAAAACTTTAACATCTACTCTAGCTATATATCTAAATTCTTTACATGGCAAGGGAGTGCATGTGGTGACAGTGAATGAATATTTAGCTAAGCGTGATTCAAAATGGATGGGGGAGATATTTACGTATTTAGGATTAAAGGTGGGGTTGATAGGCCATAATCAGGGAGATACAGAAAAAAGAGAAGCTTACGCAGCCGATGTTACTTATGGCACAAACAATGAGTATGGGTTTGATTATCTGCGAGATAATATGAAGTCACGCACGCAAGATTTAGTTCAGCGTGAGCCTTTTTATGCGATAATTGATGAGGTTGATAGCATTTTAATTGATGAATCTCGCACCCCACTTATCATTTCTGGAGCAGCTGAACGCTCGACTGATCATTACCAAAGCATCCAAAATCATATATTAGGCCTAGAAAGGGCGATGAGAAATGTGGAAAAGCCATCTAAGGAAAAGATAGCTAAGTTTTTCAATATAGGGGTAGACAAAGTAGCTGAAAAATTAATTAATTTTAAAGATGATACGGTAGTAACAGATGGTCATTATAGTTTAGATGAGAAGTCTAGGTTGATTCAATTAACTGAGCAAGGGTCAATTTTAATGGAGGAGCGCCTTAAGGATTTTTTAAAGGGAGGGGGTCTTTATGATATAGTGAACGTTAATTTATTGCACCATGTTAATCAGGCATTAAAGGCTAATTACATTTTTAAATCTGATGTGGATTATATCATGGATAATAGCAAGGTTAAGATAGTAGATGAATTCACGGGTCGAATAATGGAAGGGCGTAGATTTAGTGATGGATTGCATCAGGCTCTAGAAGCTAAGGAGCGGGTGCAGGTGCAAAGGGAAAATCAGACTTTGGCGTCTATCACTTTTCAGAATTATTTTCGACGATATAAAAAGCTATCTGGCATGACAGGTACGGCGGCGACAGAGGAAAATGAGTTTATAAAAATTTATAATCTAGGGGTGATTATAATGCCTACTAATATGCCTATGGTGAGGAAAGATCATACTGATTTAATTTATAAAAATAGTGCTGCTAAACATCGCTCCATAGTTAAGAAGGTGCGAGAATTAAATATTAAGGGGCAGCCTGTATTGGTGGGAACAGATTCTATTGAGAATTCTGAATATATTTCAAAGTTATTATCGAAAGAAAGGATTATACATGATGTGTTAAATGCTAAAAATCATTCCCGAGAGGCAGAGATAATATCTAATGCAGGGCAAAAGGGAAGAGTAACCATAGCTACTAATATGGCAGGAAGAGGCACTGATATACAATTAGCCGATGGAGTGGTTGAGCGAGGTGGTTTGTTTATATTAGGCACAGTACGCCATGAATCGAGAAGAATAGATAATCAGCTTAGGGGTCGTTCGGGCAGACAAGGAGATCCTGGAGAGAGCAGGTTTTATTTATCTTTAGATGATAATTTACTCAGAGTATTTGGAGGAGAGAGGATTGCTAGGTTGATGAATACTTTAAAGATAAATGAAGATGAGCCTATTGAGCATTCATTAATAAATAGAGCAATTGAAAATGCTCAAGTTAAGGTAGAGGCACATAATTTTGCGATTCGAAAACATCTTTTAGATTATGATGATGTGATAAATCGGCAAAGGGAGGTAATTTATCATAATCGGCAAGAGGTGTTAACTGGGATGGTATCGAAAAATTTTGAGTCTAATGTGCTAGGAGTGGGAGATATGTTATACGAGCAATTTTTTGTTGGCTTAGCTTCCGATCAGTGGGATATGGAGTCTTTCCATAGTAATTTTAGAATACTCTATAATACCGATTTTGGTGAGCTTAATGGCGACCAAGAAAAAAAGGAAGATGTGAGAAATTTAATTTTAAGTCGTGTCCAAGAATTACTTAACGAAAAGCGAGAATATTTTGGTGAAGCCCTTGAGCATGTGGAGCGGCACGTAAGTTTGAGTAATATAGATTCTAACTGGAAAAATCATCTAGTGGCGATAGATCAATTAAAAGAATCGGTAGGCTTGCGGGGATACGCTCAACGAAATCCATTAGATGAGTATAAAAAAGAGGCGTATACCCTGTTTAAAGATATGATGGAATTAGTTTCTAAAAATATGGTTCAAGTTTATTTTAAGGCACTCCTAAAAAAAGAGGTGAGCGAAGAACTAGTAGAAAAATCATCACTCGGGCAAATTAAAATGACGCATGGCCCAATGCCTGGCGTGTCAATAACAAATAATAATCGCCAAAACCAAGAGCAAAAAAATAACCCAGCTTTAGATAAACGAAAGCCGCTTATTCGCTCTCAGCCTAAAATTGGCCGAAATGACGCTTGTTTTTGTGGTAGCGGGAAAAAATATAAAAATTGCCATGGAAAACTTTAACTTAAGGTAGTACTGTAGCAATTACTTAAAGTAGATATAAAATAAGATAACTTAATTATTATTGACAAGATATATGTTTAATATGATCGATATTCTAAAGCGTTCTCAAGATTTTGGGAAACTTATGGAAAAAATGGAAAAAGAAAAGGCCAAACAAAAGTATGATGTTTCAATAGGGGCAGGGGCCATTAAAATTGTGGTTAATGGTAAATTAGAATGCTTATCGGTGGAAATAGATAAAGAATTGCTAAAACCAGAAGAGCAACAAACTTTGCAAGATTTAGTTTTGATGGCTTTTAATGAGGCAGTTAAAAAAGCACAAAAAAGTGGTGGTGGGGATATGATGGAACAATTAAAAAAAATGATGCCCAGTATGGGGGGCTAGCATGAGGTTGCCAGCTGTGCTTAGTCAATTAATTGCTGAATTAGCGAAATTTCCTGCGATTGGCCATAAATCAGCCCAAAAGTTAGCTTTTGCATCTTTGGATAATAATCAACAGATTGCCAAAAATTTGAGTAATTTATTTGCTAGTGCGATTGAAAATTTAAGCTATTGCTTAACTTGCTTTGCACTTATTGAAAATAAATATTGCGCTATATGTGAAGATAAAACTCGTGATCGCTCTAGGTTATGTGTGGTAGAAGATACGCAGAGTATTTTTTTAATTGAGGATAGTAAAGCGTTTAATGGGCTTTATCATGTATTGGGGGGGGTGATATCGCCAATTAAGGGGATTTTACCAGAAAATTTAAATATTAACTCTTTATTAAGTCGATTAAAAGATTTAGACCTTGAAGAGATTATTATAGCAACTAATCCTAATATTGAAGGTGACGCCACTGCTTATTATTTGAGTCAGCAATTGCAGACTTCTTTTGATGATTTGAAAGTTACTAAATTGAGCGAGGGAATTCCTAATGAAGGTTATATTGAGTATGCTGATAGCCTTACTTTGAATGACGCCTTTACCAAGAGAACAAAGATTAGTTAATTAAATATTTTTTAATTGTCAGTTGGCGTGATTTTAGAATAGCTAAGTTAATGAGGGGGAGCTATGGAGGTTATTTAATTTAATAAATTTTTTAAAAATGTCGAATCAACTAGGGATTTTTCTTAAAGAACAATTATCAAACCATCAAATAAATATTGCTGCTTTGTCTGTGTTGACTCAGATATCAGAGAATAGATTAGATAAAATAATAGCAGGTGCTAGCCCTAGCTCGAATGAGCTAATTAAGTTGGCAGCTAATTTGAATTTAAACTTGGATGAGCTTAAAAAAAGATCAAATAGTGTATCTAATAACACTTCTAGCAGTTCTAGTGTAAATAAAAATAATCATTATTCAGTAACTGAAGGGCAAAAATTTAGTCAATTATTTAGTAATAGGTTAGCCGAATTGAGTTTAAGTGTTGATGCAGTAGCTACCTTGCTAAACACTCCTTTATCTACGATACGAGGCATAACAAAAGGCACTATTCCTGATACTCCACTACTAATAGATGTTTGTATTTTACTTAATTTTAATTATCAAGAGATAGTAAGGCTAATAAATAGTGATCAACTAGGGCAAGTTTTCTTTCCTTATAATGGAGAAGTCGGCTTTGATGATGTTAATAGGATGAAAATTAATGGAATACTGAGTGCTATAGGCGACTTGGTGAAATCAGAAACCAATATAGAGGTATTGAATATGGTTAGCAATCAATGTAAGTTGGTGCATGATTCTCTGGTTAATCGATATAGAGAGTGATAGTATAGAGGTGGTGAGCGATAAATTAGTGTTAGCATTATAAACAAACGTAATATACTTTTAAAATAATTATGAAGTCTTTATTTATAGACGCTATATGGGGAAAAGAAGTACCCAGATTTCCTATTTGGATGATGAGGCAAGCTGGTCGATATTTACCTGAATATAAAAAATTAAAAGCAGAAAAAGCTGAGGGGAGTTTTTGGAAGATGGTAAAGAGCCCAGAGTTAGCGGCTGAAATAACTTTACAGCCTTTAAAAAGATTTGGGGTGGACGCTTTGATATTATTTTCTGATATCTTAACGCCGCTACCAGCAATGGGATTTCAGATAGATTTTGTGCCATACCCTAAGTTTGGTAAAAACGCTTTACAAATAGGTATTGATAATTTAAAGGTTCCTGATGATTTAGCTCAAAGGGTTGATTTTGTTACAGAAACTATAAAATTGATTAAAAAATCTACAGATGTGCCTTTAATAGGATTTGGCGGTTCACCCTATACTTTAGCCTGTTACGCTTTAAAAGATGATATAGATAGATATTTTGCCAATCCTCGCAAGCTTTATTATCAAGATAGGGAGCTATATGACCAGCTATTAAGCAAGCTTAGTTTGACTGTTCAGCAATATTTAAATTTACAAATAGAAGCAGGGGTAGACGCAGTGATGTTGTTTGATACTTGGGCTGGTAGTTTGTCATTGCCTCAATATGAAAAGATGTCTTTACCATATGTTAAACAAATTATGGGTGGTTTAAAAACTACTACTAAGCGTTTGCCTAAGCTGTATTATAGCTCAAGAACAACTGATTTGATGCAAGGAATAAAAAAGACTGGGGTAGATGTAGTAGTGGCTGATTGGCAAAGCCCGATATCTTTTTTGAAAAAGGAATTAGATGAAAAGTGGGCGATTTGCGGAAATCTTGACCCAGCAGTGCTGTGCGGCTCAGTTAATAATGTGAGAGATGAAGTTAACAAAATTTTAAATTCCATAGGAGATTATCGCAGATTTGTATTTAATCTAGGGCATGGTATCTATCAAGATACGCCCCTAGATAATGTGGCTATGCTGATTGATACGGTAAAAAATCATCGCCTTAATTGATGTTTTAAAGGATGAAAGATTTATTAATTAATGCAAAACATATTTTAGATGAGTTCAAATCAATAAAAACTAATAATTCCACAGCAGCTAAAAATTTAACTAACCAGGATTTAGCAAAATATTTTGATCATACTTTATTAAGTAATGACGCCACCCCAACAGAGATAGAAAAATACACTTTAGAAGCTATCAATGCTGATTGTGCAAGTATTTGTGTTCATCCTGCCTATATAGATGTAGCACAGAATATTTTACGAGAGCATAAGCAAACGAAGGTTAAATTATGTGCAGTAGCTAGCTTTCCTTTGGGGGCTAACTTGATTAATACCAAATTATCTGAAATAAGAGTACTTAGCGATTTAGGGGTAGAGGAGATTGATTTTGTAGCACCGATTTATTTAATTAAAACAAGAAATTGGTCGGCTTTGGAAAAAGAGTTCTCCCTTATCCGAGCGGCAACTTCAACTTGCCTAAAAGTAATTTTAGAAACTTGTCTTCTAAGTGACCTAGAAAAGATAATAGCCAGCTTGATAGCGATTAATTGTGGGATTAATTTTTTAAAAACTAGTAGTGGCTTTAGTAAATCAGGAGCTACTATAAAAGATATTAGGCTATTAAAGCTGGTTGCATCCGGTAAGGTGAAAATAAAAGCGTCAGGAGGAATAAAAACTAAGCGCTTTGCATTAGATCTTATTACAGCAGGGGCTGATAGGATTGGAGCTAGCCAAAGTATTAGTATTATTAATGAAAAATATAAAAATATGATTTAATAAATTAAAGTAAGTGCCGATTTATTATCAGTGGGTATTTTTATTTACCTGCATTATTAAAATATAATTTTTTTTTCCATTTATCTGTGAAGGTATGTCTAAAAATAAGTCTTCTGCTATAGAATTATTAAATATTGCGCCAGGTCTGTATTGGTTAAGCATTGAAGAACCTAATTTGCGATTGCTAGGTGGAGTTATCCCTGACGCAATGAAGCATTTGGCGGCTAAAGATATGATCAGCCCTTATTATATAAAAGATGTATATAGTGAGCATGGCCCTAACACTATTTTGCTTAATGAAGAGCTTTATGTGCAGGGAATGGTGGCTAATTTATCTGAATTTCCTATTTTACAAATGCTCTATATGCAAGGAATGGGTCTTAGTTTTCATCCTAATTTTAAGGAGGAAGAGCCTTTAATTATAGGACTGAAGGAAAGAGTGGAGAGCCAATTAAAGTATATTAATTATGGTAATAATGGGCTTAATTATTTAGAGATGGTAACTTCAGATCTTCCAATTGATAAAGTGGAGTTATGGTATTATATGAAGGCACGTTTTGCTGGTACGGTTAATGTTGATAGGTTGATTAATACCTTATACATAAAAAATCGTCCATTAGAAATCAAGCCTGGGGTCATGCTAGATCGAAAAGAAAAGAATGTGTATCAAATTACATATAAGGGGCAATCAGTTGTAATAGACTTAAATCTTGATAAAAATATTAGTTACGGGCCGATTTATCAGTTTAAAAAACGTTCTTTACCTCAAGCTACCTTTGCCGTGGTAAACACTGGCACTGGTGATGGATGGAATTTTAAAGAACATTGTTTTGGTAGTTTGCTGGTTTATAATAATCATCCTTATTTGGTAGATTGTGAAATATTCACGCAACACAGCTTAGATTGCTTATCCACTAGCCAGGATAAATTGAAGGGTATTTTCATGACACACGCTCATGATGATCATATGAGTGGGCTACCAACTATTTACCACAAGGGAAAGCCGATTTTAATATATGCTACTAATTTAATATATCATTCTTTGATGTATAAAATAATGGCTTTGATAGGGATTTCGGAGAGTGAATATAGAAATATTTTTAAGCACCATGAATTAGTTTATGATAAGTGGAATGATGTGCAAGGGTTAGAGGTTAAGCCAGTACATTCTGCTCATCCGATAGAAACATCAATATTCTTTTTTCGAGTTAAAGATGAAGATGGAATTTACAAGACCTACGCTCATTTAGGAGATGTGGCTCCTTTAAAGATGATAAATGATTTTCGTTCTTCTGCGATTACTGATAGCGAGCGAAATTTTTATGATAAGATGATTAAAGATTACATGAAGCCAGTTGATCTTAAGAAAATTGATATTGGGGGAGGGATGATTCATGGGGACGTATCAGATTTCAACAATGATGAATCAACTAAGATAGTGTTAGGTCATTATCACAGAGAATTGACTTCTGATGATCTTAAGGTAGGTGTGTCACAAAAATTTGGTGATTGCGACATCCTCATTCCTTAGCTACTCGCCTTATATCTAACAGATAGGGCTAGTGATTTTTATCTTACAGTATGTTAACAACCTGGCACATGCTACTTAGTAAGGTAATAGCCATTAGCCAAATCTATTAGTCTAGATAGAGCTAAATAAAATTAATCCCAATTATTCAATTCTTTAATAAAAAGCTTACTGGCTTTAAAGTAAGGATTAATTTTTGGAGGTACGCTAATTTTCTCACCATTTTTTGGATTTCTGCCAATATAGGAATTATATTTTTTGGTAGCAAAAGTACCAAAAGATCTAATTTCCAGCTTTTCTCCATTAACTAATCCATTTTTTATTACTTGAAAAAAAAAGCATACAGCGTCATGGATCAGACGATGATCAACGTATATCCCATTATCTTTGGGGTCATGCAATGATTCAGTTATGTGGCTGATAAGTTCACTTTTATTCATTATATGATTATTAATTTATAAAATATTGAATAGTAGGTGATTTATTAAGCTGATGTGGGTATGAATAGTTTTGATGTATAATTTTTATTATACAGGTAAAGTATGAAAATAACAAATAAATTTAAAAAATAATAATTATTTTATAGAATGGAAGTTTATATAGAGAATCTTCAAAGAGCTCATGCCCTTGAGAATGCTACTGCGTTTACTATTTATAAAGAATTGATTGATGATTTAGGTGGTGGGGTTGTGGGGGTGTTAAATAATGGAGAACACTGCGATTGGCACATTGAATTAAAGAATAACGATAGATTGCAATTTTTAACCTTTGCCGATGATGAGGGAAAATATGTATTTTGGCATTCATCAGCTCACATTTTAGCACAGGCTATTTTGAGGCATTATCCACAAGCTAAATTAACTATTGGCCCACCTATTAAAGAAGGATTTTATTATGATTTTGATGATTTGCACTTTTCAGAGCAAGATTTTACGAAAATAGAACAAGAAGCAAAAAAAATTATCGCCGAGAATTTGGCAATAAAAAGACAAGAATATAGCTCAATTGAAGAAGCTAGAAATAGCTTTTCTGATAATCCTTATAAATTAGAGTTAATTGATAATTTATCAAATGAGGTGATAAGTGCTTACCAGCAAGGAGAGTTTATAGATTTATGCCGAGGGGGGCATGTGCTGAAAACGGGAAAGATTAAAGCGTTTAAATTATTAAAAACAGCGGCGGCGTTTTGGCGAGGAGATAGCAAGCGGGCATCTTTAACAAGGGTTTATGGGATTAGTTTTCCATCAAGAGGTGAACTTAAAGATTATCTTACATTAAAAGAAGAGGCTTTGAAGCGTGATCACAGGGTGCTTGGTAAAAAGCATAACCTTTTTTCATTTCAGCCAGAAGCTCCTGGAATGCCATTTATCCATCCTAAGGGGATGATTATTTGGCACGAGCTACTAAAATTTTGGAAAGAGCTCCACGATGACGATGGCTATCTAGAAATCAAAACTCCTGGCTTGATGCGCCGGACTTTATGGGAAAAATCGGGACATTGGGAGAATTATTTAGATAATATGTATCTTTCCCACATAGATGACGATGATTATGCGATAAAGCCGATGAATTGCCCTGGATGTTGTTTATTTTTCAATAATAATCAATTTTCATATCGAGATTTACCGATCAGAATAGCTGAAATAGGCAGTGTTTATCGGCATGAGTTAAGTGGGGTGCTATCAGGATTATTTAGGGTGCGTTCTTTTCATCAAGACGACTCTCATATTTTCATGACAGAAGACCAAATTGAAACAGAAATAAGAGATATCATAGTACTTAGCGAAAAAATTTATCGTCAATTTAACTTATCGTGGCATTTAGAACTATCGACTAAGCCAGATAATGCTATTGGTAGCCCTGAAGTTTGGGATATATCGATTGGAGCATTAAAAAAGGTGCTTGATGATTATGGCAAACCTTATAAAATTAATGAGGGAGATGGTGCTTTTTATGGCCCTAAGATAGATATGCACATCCAAGATTCGTTAAATAGAAATTGGCAGTGTGGCACTATACAGCTAGATATGAATTTACCAGAAAGATTTAACGTGCTTTACAATGCCAAATCAGGCACTAAAAAACGACCTATCATGGTGCATCGAGCTATTTATGGATCAATTGAGCGGTTTTTTGGGATTTTGATTGAACATTTTTCAGGAAAATTTCCTTTATGGCTGTCTCCAGAGCAAGTGAGAATTTTACCGATCGTTGATCAACATATTGAATATAGTAATAAGATATTAGAACAGCTAAAAGCAGTCGGTTTGCGGGCTAGTCTTGATGATAGTGTGGAATCGTTATCAAAAAAAATAAAATTAGCACAAATAGATCAAGTTAATTACTTACTTATTATCGGAGATAAAGAAGTTAGTGAAAACCAGGTGACTATTCGTAAAAGGGAAGATAAAAAAAAGCAAGTTACTATTAGTATAGATCAATTGATAAGCCAGTTACTTGATGAATATAAAAAACGAATTACTTAAAATATATTCACCACCTCTAAAAAATTGTTAATAATAGATATCTATATTTATTAACAAAAAGTTGTGTGAAGTAAATATGTGAGCGTTGATTAAGCTAAAGATATGCCTCTAAGCTTATATATATCAACCGATCTATATCGGTCACGCTCACACGGCTAAAGCAAGCACATCACGCTTAGTCTCAAATCAAAAATATACAATATTATAGACTATATTGTGCCCCCTTTTTATATTTATTTTCAAATAATATATTATTACAATAGCTATCTTAAGCTAGTATTGGCGGATATAAATAAAAAACACTTTTTATCCTATGATAAGTTTGCCGAGTATGACCATACTGGCTTAAAATGTGCATCATAGCTTAGCTATAGTTGCTCTACATGATGACCAAATAAAGTGGTTAAAATAGAATTATATGAGGGCTAATCAATAGCAGTTAACCAGTAATAGTTAACGTTCACTAAAAAATAATATTTAGGTTTAATTTTTAATAATGAAAGATGGCAGTTGAATTCAATTCTGCAGCAAGTTTAGGAATTAATACCGGAGCACCTAATTTTTCGTTATTATTAGAAAAAATCACTGCCAGTGAGCTAAATCGGCTCAAACCTGATGAAGGGCTAAAAGCAAAATATGAAATCGGCTTTGCCTCTTGGAAAGAGGTAAAAGGGCTGTTAGAGGATGTTAAATTAACATCTGAGACTTTTTTGGATAGAGTAACCTTCAACAAAAAGATAGCAACTTCTAGTGATCCTGAAATAGTAACAGCCACAGCTGATATAACAGCAGTACCAGGCACACATCCAATAGTGGTAGACAAGATGGCTCTTTACCACCAAATAGGCTCACAAAGATATGCAAGTGCCGATTCTATTATTGGAAAAGGAGAATTTCTTATCGGATTGCTAGATGAAAGACCGCTAGTTATAACGATAGATGATACCAATAATACGATACAAGGACTTATGGATGCCATCAATAATGAAAAAATTGATATATCTGCTAGCATAGTTGAGCTTGATAAAACTGACACCCCATTTCAATTAATATTAACTAGTAAGAGATCTGGTAGCGAAGGGAGGATAATAGTTGATTTTAATTTGCTAGGCGGGGAACCACCACTTTTTTTGCATAGAAACAACCAGCCCACAAGGTGGTATTTTGCTCCGCGGGTGGGAGACCTTTATGACCAAGCAGAAGATTTAACCGGTAGCTCATCAGCATTGCCATTAATCAGTGGTGAGTTTGTGGGAGATGATGATATAGATATAAATTTCACCGTTTTAAATTCAGGAAGAATTGGTGTTACAGAAAATTTAACTATTGCTTGGCAAGATACAGAAGACAGGAGCGGCACTATTAAGCTTGGTAAATATGATTACTCACCAGGTGATGCAATAGATGTGGTTGATGGGGTTCAAATATCCTTTCAAGGGGGTGAGTTGGTGATAAATGATACTTTTAAAATCAAAGCTAACTCTGAAAATTTTAATTTTTTCAGCACTAATACCCCACCTACAATCAATAAACCATCCACTTGGCAAAGACAAACTACCGCCTCAGGCAGCCCGATGATAGAAGGGGTATACACTGGTGAAGATGACGATAGCTATCAATTAACCGTGCGAAAAGGTGGTGTGATTGGAGTTACAGAAGATTTAATTCTTGATTATATCTCAGATAATGGAGAGAAAGGCTCAATTAATTTTGGATTAGGATATAAACCAGGTACTAAGTTAACCATTGGCAGTGGATTAACTTTAAGCATGCAAGAAGGTATTTTACAAACTGGCAATGAATCATCTTTTGATGTGGAGCCTGATATACCATCAAGCTACTGGTGGCTGTTTTCTGATGGCAATAATCCTGATCGTAACTCATTATTTTCAAAACCGTTAACTTGGGAAGGAGAAAAAATTAATAGTGTCGGTAAAGATGATAATTATGATCCTAGATCAAGAAAAAGTAATGCTAAAAAAATAATAGTAGGTGATTATAATTTAGATGAAGACAAACGATATAAATTTACTGTCAAAGGTGACGGACGAATCGGGGTAAATACAGGGCTATATCTGGAATGGGAAGACGATAAGGGTAAAAAATCAGGTACTTTAGAAGTAGGCGCCGGCTATAAACCAGGGAGTGCTTTGGTTTTTGATGGAGGCTTAATGTTGCAACTATTAGATGGTTACGCTTTTGATAATGACTATTTTTATGTTGACGCTTTTTCACCAACAATCCAGCCTGCACAAGATGCTGAAGTGAGGGTAGGGGTGACAGAAACTAGGCAAGGGGGGCTAAAGGTGGTTAGCAGCACTAATGATATGAAAAATGCTATTCAAGGAGTGACCCTGCATTTACATAAGGCGGAAGATAAGCTGGTTACTATCACAATAGGTGAAGACCGAGAAAAGGTTAAAGAAGCGATTAGATCATTTGTGGAGGCTTATAACAAGGCTTTGATTTATATGAAGGAGGCTTTGAAATATGACCCAAAAACTAAAATTTCTGGCCCTTTGCAAGCTGATAACACCCTAGCCGATATTCAAGATGAGTTGCGTAAAATTTTGGTGGACGCCATCCCTGGGTTGCCCATAGACGCCAATACTTTGCCTTATGCAGGAATAAATATTAATAAAGATGCGTTGATCGTTTTTGATGAAGAAATGCTCGATGAAAGGCTTATTGCTGATTTTGAAAGAGTAGCTAACATATTTCGTAACTACGCAGCATCTAATAATTCAGGAATAGTATATGTAAATTCACGCCACAGCACAGAGCCTAGCGGTAATATTGGTTATGAGGTTGATATAACCCAAGCGGCGGGAAAAGGGTTTTTTAGATCAGAGCCAATAAACGGGCCTACTATTATTCTTCCTGGGCAAGATCAATATATTGTAGAGCTAAATGGCCGGCAAAGCTCTTTGATTACTATAGATTCTGGAGCTTGGTCTGTAAAACAGCTAGCTAATGAAATCAAAAAGCAAATTAAAAAAGATGATGCACTGAAGAATATTGAATATACCGTGTCAGTTAGAAATAACCGACTAATCTTAGAATCTGGCACCTATGGGGAAAAATCTACTGCTAACATTAGACCAGTTGAAAATATTAACTTAGCCTTTACTAAGGGAGAAATCATAGCAGGTAAAGACGTAAAGGGCACCATTAACGGTCATCAAGCCGATAGTAGTGGAAGGCTATTAGTGGGAAATAAAGAATTCAAAGAGGGAGGATTACAATTTATTGTTACCTTAACTGACGCCCAAATTACTGATAAAATTGAAGGAAACGCCATCTTTTCCGTAGGTAAAGGGAGTATTGTTAATAATTATTTAGATGGCCAACTTAAGAAAAGTACCGGACCTGTCGATACAACTATTGATAATGTCGGTAATCATATTCAAAATCTTGAAGATAGTTTAGCATCTCAAGCTAGCAGAATCGAAAGAAAACGTGAAAGGCTAGTTAAACAATTTTCTAGAGCTGAATCAAGGATTAGTGAGCTTAAATCACAACAAATGGCGTTTACTAACCAAGGGTTGTAGATAAAGACTGCCGATTTATTAACTAGTTTTAACTATTGATAATTAATCGGTATCTATTATGAACTCCTATTCCAAAACGGCAGTCGTTGCCTACCAAAAATCCCAAACTAATACCATCAATGAATTAGCATTAGTTATAATGTTGTACGAGGGAACATTGCGTTTCCTTAAGCAAAGCATTGATAGCATTGAACGTAATCGAATTGAACATGCTCACCTTCTAATAACCAGATCCAGAGATATCATAGCTGAACTTTTATCATCAGTTGATAAAAAAAAGGGCGGCAAAATAGCAATAGATTTAACAGCTCTTTATGTCTATATGTTTCGCACATTAGTAGAGGCGAACTTAACTAAAGATAAAGAAAAAATTAATCAAGTGATTGGATTATTAGAAAGCTTACTCGACGGGTGGAAAACAACTAAGCAAAGCAATTCTGATTCTATTGATGAGCCTTTGGAGAGAATAGCGAGTTTAAGAGCTGATAAAGCAAGAAAATCAACCAGCATATACGGGTAAAATATGGCGATACAAAGGAATTATCTGAAAAATAAGCCGGCTAAATTAGTAGCCGGGTATTATAGTAAACTAGCAGGTAGCCAAATTGCTAAGTGCATGAACAAGTCAGTAAACTCTTTTAGTGATGGAGTTAAGATGATTTATACTAAAGATGAAGCACCAGTTTTTGTAAGCGTTAATTGGTTTATCAATGGAGAGGGAGAATTCATTAAATATGCCTATGATTTAAAAAATTCAGTGCTTTTTACAGAGAATCACTTTAGCCGATTTAGTTATTTTAAGCATCATAGTTAGTTAGCTAATTAGTCAGCTGATTAGTTGGCTAGTTAACAGCTAATCTAGCCGGCGGTTCTAGTGGCCAAATATTTTATACTACCATAATTACTGAGAATCTTTAAATTATTTACATCTACCCCTAACCGAGATTTTTCTTGATCCCACCTTTTAATCAACGCATCGCTAATCATTCTCCAGTTATCCACCAACCGGCCATATTTACGCTGATTAAACTTTCTAATACGCTCACTATCAATAGATTTATCACTTAAAAGCCTACTAAGTCTAGCCTCATTAACGCTAAAATCTACGCTCGCCTGTTGATATTCTTGCCATAGAACCTCAATTAAATGCTCATCTTTAGCAACCAATATCTTTTTAAGCTTACCTATCATTTCAATTAATAAGCGCTCTTTTTTGGTGGCTAGTGGAAACAAGTCTTTGTCCATAAACGAGCTAAAATAATAAAATATATTCTAAACAACTAAAGAGCATTATCTTAAAGCAGATAACGCATAAATTGTTCCAAATATTTTTATCTCGCCAGCTCAGGCCATTTTAAATGCTTATTTTTCCAATATTGAGATTGAACAACAAATAAATCTTTTGATTTATCGTAAAGGAAAAATATCTCTTCAAATCTAAGAGCGTCTTGATACTCAATCATTAATTGAAAAACCCATAGATTTTTCGCCTCAAGATGAAATGCATCTGAAATATAAGATGATTTATCGTCGGCAAGTTGAAAATATACCTTTTCAGTTGAATCTGCCTTAGTAGGATTTTTGATGAATAGACTAAGCTTGGCACCAGGCACTAGCTGCTGATCGGCGTCAGTTAAGCTAACATGCCACCGGTTATCACCTACTGGCAATTGCTCAGCGTAAGATATGGAGAAATTCTTTTCATCAAAATCTTCAAATTTTAAATATAAATCTTCAAAATTATCTTCTAATTGCTGTTGGCTATATCCAAAATAGCGATCATCAATAAATTTCTCGTCTAATAGCCGGTAAACCAATTGTGTTGTGGCGAGAAGCCCAGCAGTGAAGATTATTACTATTAACCATAATGCGGGATTTCTTTTCCATATTGTCGGTTTAGATATTTTTTTAATCATAATATTTAAAGGGGCTTCAATTTCTATTCTTGACTAGGAGTAAAAAACTTACCACCAATTTCATCAATAGGTGTAATAGGGTCGTCGAGATCATAAATCTCTACTGTAAATTTAAATAGCTTTCCATCTGTTTCTACTAGCTTGGAAGCTGGTATCTGCAGTATCAACGCCTTTTTCAAAACGCTATCGGCAGGTAGAGTAATGTCTCGTTTAGGCCTAATTATATCTAATTCATATGGGCTTTTAAGGGCTACTCTAAAAGTTTTTTCCTTGGTAGTGCGGTTAGTGATAAGTAAAAAATAACTATTCTCTACTAATCCATCATCAACTTGATATGTCCCCGCTCCGTGATTTAGGTTGAGCGATATATCCTTTTTAAGCTCCTTAACAACAAAAACAAGGACAAAGCATATAAGAGCGATAGCCGCGTAACTAACTGTGCGTGGTCGGACAAATCTAGACTTTTCCCCATCCATAGCACGGTAAGTTGTCCAAGCAATTAAATTAGGAACACCTTTGCGTGCCATCACCGGCTCGCATGCATCAACACATTCTAAACACTCAATACAACCAAGCTGCAACCCGTTTCTAATATCTATACCCGTTGGGCAAACCTTAACACAAGCCAAACAATCGGTGCAATCCCCACTTTTATCAATGAATCTGGCAAAGTTCTTTATCCCTTGTGAGCCATCGGTATTATTCCCTCTCTTTTCATCATATACCACTAAAGCCGTTTCTTCATCAAAAAATACCGCCTGTATTCTAGCATAAGGGCATATATATTTACAAAAATTCTCTCCTACAAAAGCAATATCAAGTATCAAAAAACCAGATAACCCCAGCCAAAGAGAAAATACAAATGGATATTGAGCAAAATCACCAGAAGCAATAATAGAAAACCATTCCGGAGGATCAATGAAATACCACGAAAGATTAGCTGATACAACCAGTGCTAGCCCACTCCAAATAAGTAAAGATAAATAATATCGTAGATACTTTGATATAGTGTTAAGTTTCAAAGGTCTATTTTTATCCTTACGTACTCGCAGTTTTAGTATGGCCCCTTGTAGTAAATCACGAAAAACTACTCGCAAAATTGTTTGTGGGCAACCCCACCCGCACCATACACGGCCTCCTAATGCTGTCCACATCAAAACCCAAGCCGCAAACATAAAAATAAATAAAGGCAACACATAAAGCTGGCTAGCATCAAAGACTGTGCCCATAAATTCTAACCTTTTATGCAAAAATGACATCATAAACACCCGCCGACCATCAACATTTAAAAATGGCACGACCAAAGCAATAAAGGTATATGCTATGAAGAAAACATTACGCTTAGTAGTGAATGTTTTAAAATCTAGGAAATTTTTTTTGAATTTATCCACAATCAGTAAAAAGTAGGATTATCTAATAATCTAATTAACCTCAGCCGGCTCGTACAAAGGCTCTATAATGATATCATCTGCTTCTTCATCGTTATCATCATCAACACTATAAGGATCTTTGTGCGTCTGCCTTTGTACAAGAATGCTAGCTGTGCCTAAAAATATGGCTAAGCTCACTAGTACAGTTATTAAAAACGACCATACCAAAACCCCTCTAAATGTTTTAGATCTCATTTGCAATAAAAATTAATTATATGAATTAAAATAAAGTATCCTTAAATAAGCAATATTATCGTCTCAAAGATTGCTCTACATAAGTAGATACCGCCTTAAGTTGAATGTTAGATAAAACATTGATCTCACTAAAAACAGGCATAAGCCCAATGATACCATCTTTACCTCCATTTACTATGTCAGAAACATAACCACTAGTCCCATATTCGACAAGGTTAGATGCAAAGCCGGTGATGTCTCCATTTGGACCACCGCCAGAGCCATTAGGAGAATGACAAACCGCACAAATTTCTTCAAATTGTGCTCGTCCTAATTCCGGAGTACCCACTCTATGAGGGTGATTTCCTAAAGATAACACATAAGCGGCTATATTTTGCGCGTTTTCATGTCTTTCTTCATCATTTTCACCCAATAATTCCCACTGAGGAGGCATAAAAGGAGTTAACTTTTGCAAACCTTGGCTACCATATTTGATAGTATAAATAATATGTTTTTCAGTACCAAATTCGGTTAAATCGGCTGCAATGCCATCTAATCCCTTACCGTTAATTCCATGACAGGCTACACAATGTGTATTAAAAACCGATTCTCCCATTTGAATTAATACTTCATCTGAGGCATCTTTAAATTTATCATCTATCGCCTGATTAGCCGCCTTCACCTCATCTCTATACCAGCTAATCGCCCATTTTTTGGTTAGTTTAAAGCCAAAAGCGATATACCAAATTCCAAATAATATAGCCAGCCCCATCCCAACATGTAAACCAAAGGGAGTTGCTCCATCTCCTTCCTTAATTCCGTCAAACTCACTATCTGAATGGAGCTTTAAGCCCTCTGGTTGCTTCTTTAAAGCGTGATATAAGAAAAACCCCAGCCACACGCAGGCTGAAATCATTAAAATAAAAATTGCTATACTGATGATTGATACATCATCTGTGATAAATAATTTTAGAATAGCCATTGATTTACTGTATTGTCAGATCTAGTTAAAATTTTTAAAAAAAATGATACGCTACTCAAATTATCTTTTTTTACGTATCTCGTAAGGTTGATCGTCAAATATAATTTGACCTCTCTTCTCAATTCTACTTCCCCTCTTTTTATTTCCCCAAAGGTAATATACATAGGCAAGTAAGCAGATAAATATACCACCTACTACTGCCGCATATACGAACGCTTGGGTAGATTCTATTATTGCCATTGAAACTCCATTTGTTTAATGAAAATTATTTTTTTAAATGATTATCTTCGTCTAAGTAAAAAAGCGACAAGTGCCACCACCTCTTTAACCTCATCATTTTCTAAATGATCCCTTATCGCCTTGGTCTTGAATCTAGGGCCTATCTCCTTAGCTTCATCGAGTAAACTTTCTTTCATATCCTCAAATTCACCAAGTGGAGGCATGCCCTCTTCATCGTAAGGAACATGAAACACTACCTTTTGAGTGTACATATCAGAATAGACAGTCTCATAATCAACAGAATTAGTGAATAAATCAGTATAATCAGGCATCAATGTGCCAGGACTAGTAGATTCAGCATCAAGAAAATGTGCCTCTAACCAATCAACCGATCGCCTCGCTCCTACTCTAAATAAATCAGGACCTATCCGCCTTGACCCAAATAAAAACGGACGATCATAAGCATATTCTCCTGATAAAGAATAATGACCATAGCGATCAGTTTCTATCTTGAAAGGGCGTACTAACTGAGAATGACACTCAACACATCCTTCTGTGATGTAAATTAGCCTTCCGGTTAACTCCAAGGCAGTATAGGGCTTGGAATAATTTAACGGTCTAGCATTATCATAAAAAGACGGTATGATTTCTACTATCCCTCCTATACTGATAACTATAAAAACACCTAGGCCTATGGAAAGACCATTTCTCTCAAAAATATCAAAAATCTTCATTTTATTATTTTATATTTATACTAAAAAACGTTATACAACAGTAGCAGCAGATGTTTGCTCCTTCTTATACCTCGCTGGGGATATTGTTTTGTATATATTATACCCAAGCATGCAAAAACCATATAGATAGAACGATCCACCTACAGCTCTAATTATATAGTAAGGCTGGAGCACCAAAACTGTATCTAAAAATGAATACACCAGTCCGCCATAAACGTCAGTAGTGCGCCACATCAAACCTTGAGTGATGCCAGCAATCCACATACTTACTGCATAAAGGACTATCCCTAAAGTCTGTATCCAAAATTGCTGTTCTGCAATTTTATTGGAATACAAAGGCCTCTTCCATATCTCAGGTACTATTACGTAAATAGCCCCAATCAAAGTAAAGCCAACCCAACCTAACGCCCCACTATGAACATGACCTACCATCCAATCAGTATAATGAGATAATGCATTTACTGATCTAATCGCTTGTATTGGACCTTCTAATGTTGATAAACCATAAAAAGTTGAACCTATTATTAAAAATTTAAACACAGGATCTGTGCGTAATAATTCCCACTTACCACTAGCGGTAAGTAAAAGATTTATCATACTTCCCCATGATGGCAAGATTAGCAACAATGAAAATAGCATACCTAAAGTTTGTATCCAATCAGGTAAAGAGGAGAATAATAAATGATGTGGACCAACCCATAGGTACAAGAATATTAATCCCCAAAATGCCCATAAAGAAAGACGGTAAGAAAAAAGAACTTGCTTAGCTCTTTTAGGAATCATGTAGTATGAAACGCCCACGATAGGTACAGTCAACACAAAACCAACCGCGTTGTGACCAAACCACCAATGGATATTAGCACTGTTAGTCCCAGAATATAACGAAACGCTGTGCCACCAATCACCCATTCCGGTGACAAATATGGTAGGAACCTCTAAATTATTAAATACATACACAATCCCTATACCCAAAAAGGTAGCCACAAAATACCAAATACTAACATAAAGAGTGCGTTCACGGCGTGAAACAATCATAATAAATATGTGCATGCCCCATGATATCCATGATATCACGAGAAACAAAGCAACCGGCCATTCAAATTCAGAATAACGACGAGCGGTGGTTGCCCCCACAATTGCACCAAATACAGCCGATAATATAACTAAATTATATGTAATAAGATGAAAAAATGCTAACTTTGGAGCTGCCAAAGGTATTTTTAAGAGCCTTTGCGAGCCATAATACCAAACAGCAAAAGTTGTTGATAACACAAATCCATAGAGAAGAGCAGAAGTATGTGCTGTACGAAAACGACCAAAATTTAACCAATCTTGACCCATATTAATTGAAGGCACAACCAATGCAGTGGCAATCCACAGCCCAAAGGTCAACCCTAAAGTGCCCCAAACCAAAGTGGTTATAATAAACCCTTTTGCCACTCTATCATCATATTTTATCGTCGATGTTTTGTGTTCCATGTGCGGTTATTGTTGTTGTTGTTTTTGTTGCCGTTAGTTATGTTATTTTATAATAAATATACTATCAATCAATCAGAGTTTAAGTTAAGCATTAATGGGATTAAATGTGTCCCACCAATGATTGAAGATAATATTTTAAAAAATTTTATCTTAACTGCTTAAAAAATAACGCAATGTTATTTAAAAGTCAAGTAAAAAAAAAAAAAAAATTAATTAATTATCAAGTTGGCTTAAATCGACATAAAGATAGATAAATTTAATTACTTGCGGATCATTGTGGGGCATGAATTTGTCGTATATCTGCCATCATAAATATAATCCATTGTGATGTCACAATCCAGTACTATTGGCATGCATTGGCATGATAACACATTGCACAATGACATTGCCATTATTACATGGGCTGACGTTTTA